>NZ_DASVQG010000121.1:0-3644 GCF_036389215.1 Jatrophihabitans sp. | reverse complement strand
ACGGTGGGTACGGCCAAGTCGTTGCAGATGTCGGCCAGTGGCGGCAGCGCGCCGTACTCCTGGACGGCGACGGGTCTGCCGGCCGGGTTGAGCATCAACGCCTCCACGGGTCTGATCTCGGGCACCCCGACCACCGCGGGTACCTACAACTCCACGGTGACGGCCAGGGACGCCGCCGCGGCGACCGGCTCGGCCAGTTTCTCCTGGACGATCAGCCCGACCGGTGGCGGGTGCGCCTCGCCGGGTCAGAAGCTGGGCAACCCCGGCTTTGAGACCGGCACCGCCGCGCCGTGGTCGGCCTCGGCCGGTGTGATCGACAGTTCCACCGGCCAGGCCGCGCACAGCGGGGCCTGGAAGGCGTGGCTGAACGGTTACGGCACCACCCACACCGACACCCTCAGCCAGTCGGTCAGCATTCCCTCCGGTTGCAGCACCTACACCCTGTCGTTCTGGCTGCACATCGACACCGCCGAGACGACCACCACCACCGCCTATGACACCCTCACCGTCAAGGCCGGTGCCACCACCCTGGCCACCTACTCCAACCTGAACAAGAACACCGGCTACCTCCAGCGCTCCTTCAACGTCTCCTCGCTGGCCGGTCAGACCGTATCGATCAGCTTCTCCGGCGTGGAGGACTCCTCACTGCAAACCTCCTTCGTCATCGACGACACCGCGCTCAACGTCAGCTAGTCGATCCCTAGCAGGGCAGTGACGCACTCCTAGCACCACAGCAAGCAGGTTCGGGCCAGGCACCGCACTCGGTGCCTGGCCCGAGCTCTGTGCCCACAACTCTGTGCCCAGAACTCTGTGCCCAGAACTCTGTGCCCAGAAGCGTGGTAGGCGGTGAGCCCGGTGCCACCGAGACATCCAGCTGCCCGGCTGTCACGGTCAAGTGGATGTCAGGTGGCCGCATTACCGGCGGTCGATTGTCAGAAAAGCTGTGTATGAGCTTTACGCAGGCACCCGGCACGTGCAGAATCAGCCCTGGCCTCGACGGGGGCTCAGACGGCCCGCGCACTCCACCCCCCGTGGGTGCGCGGGCTGTCACTAGTTCAGGCAGGTTTCCCGCCGAGGCCGGTTGCCGGATCCACCGTCGGTGCGGTGCCCGCGTCCTCCCCGGCCTCCTCCTCATCAGGTTCCTCGGACGGCCCGACGGCCGCCGCCAGCAAGCCTGAATTGGGCATCGAGATCAGGCCTTCCTCGGTGTCGATGACGGTGTACATCAGCCCGGCACCGAGAATCACGCCGTCGAACGGCCCGCCCATGGCACCGCTGCGGACCCTCACCCGCTGGCCGGGGACGTAGGGACGGGCGAAGAGCAGCACCAGTCCGGC
Source organism: Jatrophihabitans sp. (assembly GCF_036389215.1). GTDB lineage: Bacteria > Actinomycetota > Actinomycetes > Mycobacteriales > Jatrophihabitantaceae > Jatrophihabitans_A. Next base: position 2,307 of record NZ_DASVQG010000121.1, on the reverse strand, counting down.
GAAGAAGTTGCCCAGGGTCTGCTGGGCGGCGATGCCGACGATCACGCCGGTCACCGCACCGCCGACCAGCAGGTTGGCCAGGTTGACCCGGAGCAGGCCGAGCACCGCCAGCAGCACGATGCCGTAGCCCACGATCATGCAGATCAGCCGTACTGCCGAGGCTGCCGCCACGCCGCCGTGCGCCTCGCTGACCCGGCCCAGTTCCCCGGCCACCGACCTGGTGGCGATGACTCCGGCCGCGACGAACACCAGGCTGAGGCCGAGCACCAGGACGCTGACCTGCCCCTTGCTCAGGTTCAGCGTCCGGCCGAACATCGCGAACGTCGTGTCGTGGGTGCGCGGGACTCCGCCGAGATGGTCACCGAAACCGAAGCTGGCCAGCGCCACCAGAACGGCTGGGATCGCTCGCTTGAGGTTCGGCCTGGCCCTGGCATCGATGGCCCGCAGCGCGTCGAAGGTGATCGGGAACGGCCGGCCCGCGCGCAGCTTGGGCGGCCATGGTGGGCGGGGCTGCTCAGTCATGCGCCCATCCTTGCCGCACGCGGGTCCGGCCTCAAACCCGGCTCGCCCGGGCGGCTCCGTCCGCCCGTTCGACGCCGAGCCGTGATCGGACGTGCCACCTCATTCGCCGCCGCGCCCTGATCGGACGTGCCGCCTCAGCTGAGGTCGGCCACCTGCTGGTCGCGGGCCTCGGCCTTGGCCGCGACGGCAGCTACCACCTGCCTGCGCAATGCCTGGCGGGAGTAGCTCGTGGTCACCATCCGCAGCAGAGCCAGCATCAGCGCCGCCACCGGTACCGCGATCAGGAACCGGGTCAGCGCCGCGGTGATCCCCATCGACCCCGCGGCGAACGCCGACCACAGTGCCGGCGTGCTCAGCAGGATCGCCAACCCCAGGACCGAGGGACGCAACATGGTCAACGGTCTCCGTTCCCGTCGCTAGCGAGCCGGCACGGGGCAGCCGTGGCGGGCCGCCTCATGCGCTTGCCCGGTGCCGGGCAGAGGTGCGCAGCAGCGGGAACAGCAATCCCAACCAGGCGAACGTGCTGGCCGCGCGGCCATCCAGCAGCCCCAGCGGAAGGTCGAAGTCCCACACCGAGGCCGGGCTCGCGCTCAGCTGGGCCGAATGCACCACCAGCGCATCGACCCGGCCGAGCCGGTCCAGTTGCGCCCGGCTGTCCTCGGTCTTCCACCGCGCGTCCACCACGGCCCAGATCGCGGTGGGGCGCAGCGCGGCCAGGATCTCGGCCGCCCACGGGTCATCCGAGCCGGCCTCGGTCGCGTCGGTGGCGATCACCACGACGGAGGGCAGGTCCGTGGCGCTGAGGTCGGTACGCAGCCGCAGCGCTTCCTGCCGCCCGCTGATCACCGGGTAGTCCCGATAGTCCCTGCTGGCGCCCGAGTGCTCGGGCATCCCCGCGACCCCGATGCTGTTCTGCGGGATCCGCAGCATCGCCGCGCAGGTGTGCGCCGCCTGCAGCGCCGGGCCGGACTCGCCCACCACGGCCAGCACCTGGCCCGCGCCACGAGGTGGCACGGCCGGTGCCGGCAGGTCCTCCAGGATGTTCTCCAACGCCTCGTACAGGCTGTGGGTGTCGGCCCGCGGGTTCACCGACACCGGAACGCCTACCTGGCGCAACTGCATCAGCATCTCCAGGCGAGCGCGGGCATCGGGCCGGCCGAAGGCGGTCACGTTGGTCCGCGAGGCTGTCTGCCGGGCCGGAGCAGCCGCCGCCGGCCGCGGGCTCAACCGCTCGGTGATCACCGGGGCTTCGTCGGCGGAAGGGTCGGCGTCGGTCAGCGTGCGCAGCAGCGCGGCGAAGTCGTGCCGCGGCGGCTGCGCCGCTGGAAAGGCCGGCTGCTGGCCGGCGCTCTCGGCAGCCTCGACCGAGGCAAGCAGGTCCTCGAGTTGCGGCAGGTCGTGGGATTGCGGCAGGTCGGCGAGTTGCGGCGGGTCGTCGGAGTGCGGCACGTCGCCGGGATGCGACAGGTCGGCGAGTTGCGGCAGGTCGGTGCCGGCCGCGGCGGTCTCAGCACCGTCAGCCTCGGTCGCGATCCGGTAGGCGACCCGATGCACCTCGCGGGCGAAGAACCCGAACACCCCGCCCCGCCGGACCCGGTCCTGGTACAGGATTTCCGCTCCCGGCTCGCTGTGCACGGTGCCCAGCAACCGCTGCAGGTCCGAGTCCTCAGACACCAACGGTTCTGGCATTGGCGATCACCCCCACGGTGTCGACGATTGCGGCGTTGCTGGAAACCTCGGAATAGGACAGCACCGGCAGGTCCGGAGCCGTGGAGGCGATCAGCC
>NZ_DASVQG010000120.1:0-3675 GCF_036389215.1 Jatrophihabitans sp. | reverse complement strand
CGGCGCCTTCACCGACCGGCTGGGCCCGCGGATCGCCACCTTCGCTTCCATGACGGGCTACGCGGCGCTGCTCATCGCGGTGCTCTACCTGGGTAACTTCCCACTCCTGCTGAGCACCGTTTTCCTGGTCGGCGTGGTCGGCAGGTTCTACCTTCCGACTGCCGCCGCGATGCTGTCGGAGCGAACCCCGGCGCACCAACAGGTAATGATCTTCGCGGTATACCGGCTGGCCTTGAACATCGGCACCACCGCGGCGCCGCTGCTGGCCTCGGCACTCATCGCGGTGTCCTACCAGCTGCTGTTCTGGTGTGATGCGGTGACCGCCGTGGTGTACGGGCTGATCGCGATCCTCACGTTGCCGGGCCGGCCCAAGGGCGCCGCGGCGCCGGATCCGGAGTCCGATCCGGTAGGCCGGCGGCGGAGCGGTTACCGTGCGGTGCTCGCTGATCGTCGCTACGTGCTCTACCTGCTTGCGGTGCTGGTGAACATCACCGTCTACATGCAGTACGTCAGCACGCTGCCGCTGGCGATGGCCGATGCCGGTGCCGCGGCAATCTGGTACAGCAGCGCGCTGACGCTGAACGGCCTGATCGTGATCTCCTGTGAGTTGTTGCTGACCAAGCTCACCCAACGCCTGCCGCTGGCCCTGGTGGTGACCGCCGGCTTCGGGCTGCTGGCAGTCGGCCAGCTGGTCTACGCCCTGCCCTGGGGGGTCGGGGTGTTCATTGCCGGCACGCTGATCTGGACGATCGCCGAGATCACTGCCGGTCCGACCATGGCCTCCTACCCGGGCCGGGCCGCACCGCCCCCACTGCGCGGCCGCTATATCGCCTCGATGCAGACCATGTTCAACCTGGGCGCCGCCATCGGACCGGTGCTCGGCGTTGCGATCTACGGAGCCGTCGGCAGCGCCGTGTGGGTGTACTGCGCGGCCGGTTGCGCGCTAGGACTCGCGCTGGCCCTGGCCGGCATGCGCCTGCCCTCCGCAACCACCGAACAGGCGGTGGTCACGGCCTGAGCCGGTAACCAAGTCCTTGCTCGCTCAGGTGCCCCGGCAAGTGCCGCCGGCGTGGCCGGCCGTCCTCAGGTGCCGAACGGGCTCTTGCCACCGAGGTCCAGGTCGGGCTTCTCCAGCTCCTCGACGTTGACGTCCTTGAAGGTCAGCACCCGGACGTTCTTGACGAACCGGGCCGGCCGGTACATGTCCCAGACCCAGGCGTCGCGCATCGTCACCTCGAAGTACACCTCGCCGTCGGCGTTGCGTGGCACCAACTGGACGTCGTTGGTCAGGTAGAACCGGCGCTCGGTCTCGACCACGTAGCTGAACTGGCCGACGATGTCCTTGTACTCGCGATAGAGCTGCAGCTCCATCTCGGTCTCGTACTTCTCGAGGTCTTCGGCACTCATCGGGCGATCCCTGCGGACATCATCTGTCCATTCTCACCTATCGCGTCGCTCGTGGTGAGGCCGCCCGGCAACTCAGCAGGCCCGGCGGCGACGGGCGCACACCGCTGCGGCAGGTCCAGCAGTTCGGGCAGCTGCTCCAGCTCGCTCAGCTGGTTCAGCCGGGCCCGCTCGATCAGGCCCGACCAGCCGGCGGGCAGGTCCCACCAGCCGTCCCGGCCGGGCAGGTTCCAGGAGCAGCGATGCACCTGCGACGGCCCGTGCTCCAGCAGCGCGGCGTGGTGCTGGGGCGAGGAGTACGCCTTGTTCTCCTCGAAGCCGTACTGCGGGTACTGCTGGGCGAGCGAGATCAGGATGCTGTCGCGTTCGGTCTTGGCCAGCACCGACGCCGCCGCGATCGAGGAGCACTTCAGGTCACCCTTGATGAGCGTCCGGACCGGCACCCGGCAGCGCCACCGGTCCGGTTCCTCGAAGCCCCAGTCGAACAGCCCGTCCCGGACGCTGAGGTAGTCGTGGTTGCCGTCCAGCAGCACCCAGTCCGGCTTGGCGCTCAGCTGGCTGACCGCCCGCTCGGCGGCGAGCCGGAGCGCGGCCATGATGCCGATCCGATCGATCTCGGTGGCCGAGGCATGCCCCACCGCGCAGTCCAGCGCCCATCGCCGGATCCGGGGCACCAACCGCTCGCGCGCCGCCGGGGTGAGCAGCTTGGAGTCGGCCACCCCCACCGGCGCCGGCTTGGAGCCGGGCGGCAACAGCACCACGCCGACCGACACCGGGCCCGCCAGTGCGCCCCGGCCGACCTCGTCGACGGCTGCCAGCAGGCCCGCTCCCGACCGCCAGGCCTCGCGCTCGTAGCGAAGAGTCGGCGCTCTGCGAGCTGTCGTTGCCACCTATCTCACCGCCAGTGCTCGTTCGATCAGCTCGACCATAGTCACCGGCTCCCGCACGACGTCAGAGGCGGCCAGTTCGGCGAGTGACCACCAACGGTGGCCCAGCACGACCAGCTGCTCGAGGTCGGTGTGGCCCATCGGCTGCACCGGCAGGCCGCTGGGAACCCGGACCAGGAAGTAGAAGTTGGTCTGGTCGATGTCGCGGCCGGCGATGCTGAAGCGCACCCGCTCCTGATACATCGGTTCGGCCGCCGCGTCCAGTTCCAGCCGCAGGCCGGTCTCCTCGTACACCTCGCGCAGGGCGGCCTCGGCCAGGCTCTCGCCCGGTTCCACCCCGCCACCGGGGGTGATCCAGTGCGTACGGTCCGAGCCGATGTCGCGCCGTTCGTGCATCAGCAGCACTCGCCGCTCGTCGTCGAGGACGAAGATCCGGCCGGCCTGGCGGGCAACCGGCTGGTCAGCGGCCGCGGTCACCGGCGTCGTCTGCGCCGCCAGCCGCCCAGCGCCGCGGTCACCAGCAGGGCCGCGGCAGCCGGCTCGGCCGGGGAGCCACCCGCCGCCGGGATGCCGTGTGAGGTGAAGGTGTTCGGGGTACCGAGGGTGCGCCAGCGCGACGGCGGCCAGGCGATCACGACCGCCTTGCCGATCACGTCGTCGTTGCCGACCGTGCTGTTCATCGGGTCGCAGCCCGTGCCGCCGCCGACGTCGCCGCAGTGATAGCGCGAGTCGGCCGAGTCGCTGCGGTGGTCGCCCATCACCCATAGCCGGCCCTCGGGCACGGTCACCGGGCCGAAGCTGCGGGTGTCGTCGGCACCGCGCTGGCCCGGCGTCGTGGACTTGCTCCAGGTGCTGTTCTCATAGATATAGGGCTCGTTGAGGCTTCGCCACGGGCCCTTGGCGCCATGGTCGGAGATCTCGACGTTGCCGTTGTCGTCACAGCAGCGCACGGTCTGGCCACCGACGGCGATGACCCGCTTGACCAGGTCCTTCTCACTCGGCGGCACCACCCCGACCAGCTGGCCGAACAGCTGCACGGCGTGCACCACCGGGTTGCCGGACAGCTGCACGCCGGCGAGCTCGTCCCAGTCCTGCGGGGCTCGGAACACCACGATGTCGCCGGGGTGCGGATCGCGGACGTGATACACCGGCTTGAAGACCAGGATCCGGTCCCCCGTGCAACCGGGGCAGCCGTGCAGGGTCTGCTCCATCGACTGCGACGGGATGTAGAACGGCTGCACCACGAAGCTCTTGAGCACCACGGCGATGGCGATGGCGATGGCGATCAGCAGCGGCAATTCGAACCGCGACCACCGCCGGCTGCGCGCGGCCGCCGGCTTGCCGCCCGTCACCGGCGGCTGAGCCGGGCCGCCGGCCCGAGCCG
>NZ_DASVQG010000119.1:0-4854 GCF_036389215.1 Jatrophihabitans sp. | reverse complement strand
GCGGCCGAGCTCGCGCCCATCACCGAGGTCCGCCGCACCAAGGCTGCCGAGGCCATGGCAATCCATCTCGGCGCCCTCGTCCGCTGCGGTGTGTACGACCGGACCCTGCTGCTGCGGCATCCGGAGCGCCAGTTGGTCGCGTACTGCCTCGACGTGGCGCCTCGCCCGCTGCCGGCCTGGGTACGGGCCTACGCCGACGACCCCGAACCGGCCACGTCTGACGTCGACCACGCACTTGCTCGGATGGAAAGGGAGAACAGCGCATGACCCAGCCGACCGACACTATGCCCGGCATCGGGACCAGGGCCGAGTCCGGGACGGAGGTCGACACCGAGCCCGATACCTGGCCGGTGCCACGCCCGCAGGATGGCCGGGCCGAGGCGCGCCGCTTCCTGGACGACCTGCACGCCCGCGGAGCGGTCGACGAGGGCACGCCGCAAGTCTTGGACCGGCTGGTGGACAACTGGGTCTCGCACTGGTTGCGGGCGGCGCGGGTCGACTGGCGGCGGGCGTGCGCCCGCGCCGAGCAGCGGATCGCCGATGCCGAAAGCCATGCCGAGTACGTGCGCGGTTGCATGGCCAATGCGCGTGGCCGGGTCGCCTACGCCCGGCAGGCGCTGCTGCGGGCTGGCCGGCGCCCCGAGGCCGACGCCGGGCCGCCCCGGTGGAGCCCGGACGGCAGCGGTGCCTCGCGCGCCGGGAACGGCCCCCCGCCTGCTCCGTCGGCAGCCGAGCACGGCGACCTGCCCTGGCCCACGGTCGACGAGCCGCTGCTCGATGAGCGCAACGTCCCCAGCCCGGCCCGGACCGTGATGACCTGGGCACTGCTGAGCGTGATGGCCGGTGCCGACGCGTTCGGGTTCTGGCAGACCCTCGTCGGGATCATCGAGAAGGACACGATGCTCACCGCGTTCTTCGTCGTCGCCCTCACCATCGGTGCCGTCCTGGTGGCCTACCAGATCGGCCGGATGGCACGGCGGATCGCGGACGGCTACGCAGGCAACGGAGTCCCGTGGCTGATCACGATCTCATGTGCCTGGCTCGGCCTCGGCTTGGTGGCGTTCTGGATCCGCGCCCATCCGTACGCGGCGCCGCTGGTCACCTCGCAGGACAACGGTGTGTTCGGTGATGCGACCTCGACCGCCTCGTCCGGGACCAACTCCTGGAGCCAAACCTGGGGTTTTGCACTGCTCCTGCTGCTGCTCTACTTCGCCACCGGGATCCTCACGATCACCGATGCGTGGACCCGGGAGAGTCCGCGGGTGCGGACGGTGGAGTTCCTGACGCTGCGGCTGCGCGAGGCCGAGCACGAGGTCGCCTCGTACCGCAGGCACGAGCGCGACGCGACCGCCGCCATCACGTTGGCCCGGAGCGCCTCGGAGCGGGTCCGCAGGGACCACTCGATCGAGGACAGCTGCCTGGACGAGGGCCGGGGCATCAAGGAGGACTCCCGGATCTACCTCGCCCAGCTGCTGGGCAACCCCTCCAACACCGCGGCGGTGCTCAACGTGCCGGTCGCGGACGCCGGCGTCCGCCCCAGTGACAACTTCGATGACGACTTCGATGACGAGTTCGATGGACCGGCCGGCCACGGGAATGGAAGTGACTGACATGAAGACCTACTACCTGCAGGTAGTCCGCCGCGCCGGGACAGCGATCCTCGGCGCTGCCGTAGCGACGACCGCCCTGACCGGCTGTGGGGGTGGACTGAACCGGCCGCACGCCGCGGGGGCGACCGTCATCGTGGTCGGTGACCGGGCGAACATGCCGGCGCCGTCGTTGACCGACGCCGCGATGACGCTGATCAGTGAATCGGTGCAGAGCCAGGACGAGATCTACCTGATCAATGTCTCCGGCTCGCCGCAGTCGGTGGGGCACCTGTCCACCAAATCCGATTGCGACTCCAAGAGTGCCTGCGCCCGCCGCTGGAACGCCTTGAAGGCCGGCATCCAGAACGCGATCAGGAAAGTGCCGGCCAGCGCCCCGCAGGCCGACCTGCTCTCGGCGCTGTCGATCGCCGGGCGCCAGTTGGCCAACGTCCATGGGCCCAAGCACATCCTCGTGATCGACAGCGGCCTGCAGACGGTCGGCGCACTGCCCCTGCAGGCCGAGGGAGTGCTGGATGTCGACCCGGCGACGATCAGCCAATCGCTGAAGGCGAACGGCACCCTGCCCGACCTGCACGGGGTGGACGTACTGATGACCGGGCTCGGTTCGACCTATGCGCCCCAGCAGCCGATCCGCGAGCCGTACCGCACCCGGCTGGTCAATCTCTGGAAGGCGGTGGTGACCGCGTCGGCAGGCAACTTCACGCCCAAGGACGACACCCAGCTGCCAGACATCGCGCCGGCGCGCGGGCTGCCGGCCGTGACGACGGTGACGTTCAAGCAGAAGCCTCCGCCGCCGCCGACACCCTGTGACTACCGGCTGCGGGCCGACCAGATCGGCTTCGTCGCGAACGAGCCGACCTTCCTCGACGAGCCACGGACGAGGCAGGTGCTCAAGCCGCTGGCCGAACAGCTCACCGAGAAGGGCACCTCGGTCACGCTGATCGGGACGACGGCGGTGCCGGAAACCGGCCCGGACTCACCCGGGGCCGTCTCCAAGCGGCGGGCGCTGGCGGTGCGTCGGGTGCTCATCGAGCTGGGGGTGCCGGCCGGCCACATCGTCCGGGTGGAGGGCGTCGGCACGAACTTCCGGGGCTTCCGGAAGGACACCGACAGCCAGGGCCGCCTGATCGAGGCACTGGCCATCGGCAACCGGCTGGTGATCGTCAACTCCACGACCTGCGAGAAGCGGAGCCGATGAGTGGCGCGGTCACCGTCGGTCCGGCCGGGCAGGAGGCGATCGGGTAGCGCGTCGGTCCTGGCTCACTCCTCGCCGGGCGGCTGCTCCCCCTCGTTCGCCGCGAGCACCCGGCGGACGCGGCGCACGCGTTCCTCGAGGTCGGCCGTCACCTCGCCGGGATCGGCCCCTGCCCGAACGGCCGCCGACCGCGCCGCGCGGAGCGCAGCCTCGAGGTAGTCGCGCGCCTCGGCCGCGTCAGCACCCGGCAGCACCGGTCGGTCGCCGGGGCGGGGGCTGGTCGGATCACCGGGCATGTGCACCATCCTGGGGCCGTGACACAGCTCCGCGCCAGCGTGGCCCGCGGGACTGCCACCGGCCTCGACCGCGCGTCGGCGTTCGCTCGCTGACCTCTTGTCCTGAACCACATCCCCGTTATCTATCGGAGGCGTTGCTCGCATTGGGCGAACGGGCTCGGGATGAGTCGACCCGCACGCCAGGTCGGCAGGGCCGCCGGCCGCGCCGAGTGATCGAGCCGGCCAGGCAGGTCCTCTCGGGCCGCCCCGAGGGATCCAGCTGCCGGACACGACATATCGCCTACGGCGAGCCCGGGCGGTTAGGCCTTTCACGCGCTACCGTGGCTGACGGCGATGGAGGAGGCCGACGTGTGCGAGGACATCCGTGCGGTGCTGCGCGGCCCAGTCGAGCCGGGCCGGGTCGTGGGGGTCCTCGAGTCGCCCGACGTCACCGGGCCAGGGCCCCGGCGGTAAGCATGGTGGGCATGCCCGGGGAAGCGCCCTTCGTCGGCCGCGCGGACGAGCTGGGCCTGCTGCTGCGGCGGCTGGCCGATGCCCGGCTCGGCCACGCCCGGACGGTGCTGATCGGCGGCGAGGCAGGCGTCGGCAAGAGCCGGCTGCTCAGCGAGTTCACCCGGGCCGCGCGGCACGCGGGCGCGCACGTGCTGGCCGGCACCTGTGAGGAACACTTCGGCGATCCCACGCCGTACGGACCGCTGCTCCAGGTGCTGGAATCCTTCGGGAGGGACTACGGCCCGCAGCGGGCGGCTGAACTCGGGCGCTCGGCCTACACTCGGCTGGCTGCATTCTTCGACCTCGGCAGCGACTCGATGACCAGTCCGCAGCAGGTATTCCTGGCCGCGCGCCGCATGCTCGACGGCATCGGTGCCCACGCTCCGGTGGTGCTGATCCTGGAGGACCTGCACTGGGCGGACCCGTCCACGCTCGACCTGGTGCGCCACCTCGGCCAGGCCCTGCCGGAGGATCGCCACCTGCTGCTCGTGTGCAGCTACCGGTCGCGGGAGCTGCGGCGGGGCGAACCGCTGTGGCAGTTGCTGGCCGGGGCGACGTTCCTGCGCCGGACCGAGCGGCTGGAGCTGCCCGCCTTCGGACGAACGGAGTTGCATGAGTTCCTGGCCGGGACAAGCGGCGGCCCGGTCGACCCGACGTTGGTCGAGCGGTGCTTCGAATGGTCTGATGGGATCCCGTTCTATGCCGAGCAGCTGATGGTGGCCGGCGCGCTGGACAACCCGGAGGACGTCGAGCTGCCCGACGATATCCGCGACGTCGTACTGTCCCGGCTCTCCGACCTCGGGCCTGACGCGCTCAAGGTGCTGCGGGTCGCGGCCGTCGCCGGCCGCGCGATGAGCCGGCGGCTGCTGCGCACGGTCAGCGGGATGCCCGGCGAGGTGTTGAACGACGCGCTGCAGGAGTGTTTCGACCGGCAGATGCTGGTCGCCGGCCACAACGAGGACGTGTACCGGTTCCGGCACGCGCTGCTGCGCGAAGCGGTCTACCGCTCGACTGTCCGCGACGCCCAGGTCGATCTGCACGTCAGGATGGCCGAGGCGCTGGCCGCTGAACCTCGACTAAGCCTGACCGAGGGCTCCGCAGCGGCGGAGCAGGCCAGTCACTGGTACCAGGCCGGCAACCGGCCGCAGGCACTGGCGTCTGCGGTCCAGGCCGGCGAAATCGCGGCGCGCACCCTGGCGTTCCGCTCCGCCGAGGTTCAGTTCACCCGTGCGCTGAAGCTGTGGCAGCAGGTCGAGGATGC
>NZ_DASVQG010000118.1:0-8171 GCF_036389215.1 Jatrophihabitans sp. | reverse complement strand
CACCTTCCAGTGCTCGTAGCGCGGCTGGGGCCAGTTCGCCGGCACGACGTAGAGGTCGGTGTCGGCGGCCAGCGCCCAGAACTCGTCGGCGAACCGGAGGTCGTAGCAGATGAATACGCTGACCCGCAGCCCGCCGACATCGACGTTCAGGAAGTCCTTGCCGGCCCGGTAGTGCTCGTGTTCCCCGGCGTAGCTGAACGGATGGATCTTGTCGTAGCGCAGCAGCTGACCGGACGGGCCGGCCAGAACCGCGACGTTGGCGGCCAGCGGGTCACCGGCCGTCCCGCTCCACTGGGCGATCGAGCCGACCAGCCACACGCCGTGCCGCCGGGCCTGCTCGACCAGGAAGCGCTCGTTCGGCCCGCCGGGCTGCTCAGCCACCCGGTCCTGCTGCATCGAGAAGCCGGTGGCATACATCTCCGACAGCACGATCAGTTCGGCTCCGCCGGCCACGGCCTGCGCTATCAGCGGTTCGAGCCGGGCCTGGGTGGCCGGGCCGTCTTCCCAGACGATGTCGTGTTGGATCGCAGCAACCTTCATCGCATCATCATCCCCGATCCTGCCCGGCCTGCCGAGCCGCCCCGGCTACCGGCCCGCGGAGCCGCCCCGGCTACCGGCCGGCGGAGCCGCCCCGGCTACCGGCCGGCGGAGTCGGCGTCACGCGCGGGGCCGCTGGGAGTACTCACGACGTGGCTCGACGGTGTCCCATCCGCACCACGCGCGGATCCGGGCCGGTATCACCGAGGCGAGCCGGGTCACGACGCGCCGCCCCAGTGACAGCACGACTCGACCCAGTCGAGTGACCAGCGCCTGGACCCGGGGCTCGGCCAGCACCTCGGCGACCGGATCCAGCGCCGGGCGCATTCCGTCCGGTACCCGTTGTGACCAGTCAGCCTGCGTCGTCGAGTGGTGCCGGCCGTCCTCCGGGGCGACCCAGTGCCGGATCGGCTGGGCCGCGAGCGAGCGGTCGGCGGGCAGCTCCGGTTCGGCAGGGGGCAACTCCTGCTCCGGCCGGGCTGCCCATCCCAGCGCCACCTCGCTGACCGAGCCGGCCGGCCGGATGGCCGTGGCCAGCACGACGGCCGGCACGGGCAGGACCACGGCGGCCGGCTCCGGCAGCAGTCTCGGGTCCTGAGCCAGGATCCTTCGATGGGTTTCGGCCAGCTCCACCGAGGGCTCCAGGCCCAGCTCGTCGGCCAGCAGAGCCCTCGCTCGCTGGTATGCCGACAGTGCTTCGGCCTGGCGGCCTGAGCGGTAGAGCGAGGTCATGTACTGCACCCACAACCGTTCGCGCAGCGGGTGAGTCGTGACCAGGCCGTCCAGTTCGGCGACCAGATCGGGTCCGAGACCCATACCGAGCTCGGATTGCAGGCGGTTCTCCACGGCGCTCAGCCGTACCTCCTCCAACCGGCTGGCCTCGGCCCGGAGCACCGGAACGTCGGCAAACTCCGCATAGGCGTCACCACGCCACAATCGCAACGCGTCGCGCAGGTAGGAGCGAGCGGCTTGTGGGTCGTTGCGGGTCAATGCCCGCCGCCCGGCCAGCGCCAACTGCTCGAACAGTGACGCATCGACCGACATCGGGTCAGCGCGCAACAGGTACCCCGGTGGTGCCGTCACGATGAGCGGGTCGGCCGGGCTGCGGCCGGCCAGCGGGGCCAGCGCCGAGCGCAGCCGCGACATGTAGGTCCGCGCCGTTCGCTCCGCCGACGGCGGGGCATCGCTGGACCACAGGCTGGCCACCAGTGTCGACAGGCTCATCACGTGGCCGGGCCGCACCAGGAGCAGTGCCAGCAGAGCACGTATCTGTGGACCTCCGACGTGCACCAGGCCGTCCGCGGCTCGGACCTCCAGCGGTCCCAGGACACCGAAGGTCAGGTCGGATCCGCCAGTGCGGAGATCCAGATCATTCCAAGACTCTTCTATCTGCATATCTCTCCCGCCGGGCACACCCGGATCCGTACGGGGCGTCCGGCAGACAGACCACCCGCAAGGCATGCCGTCTCCGAAATCCACGATCGATTCGCTCCGGCATCACGTCGACACCACGAACAGTAGATCGACGGGCAAGCGACAATCTTGCACCAAAGTTCGGAAAAACGCGCTTTAACCGAGTCACCCTACATATCCAAGTGTTGGGCATACTGTGTACGAACTGTTACCGAAGCCCCAGTCGGTACCTCCGCTTTGCGGCCTATTTCGACCGCGCTGTCGATGGGCCATCGACGGAATGTCGACGGACTGCAGCCACAGATTGGCACGGTCTCCCCCGCTAGTGACTGCAAGAACATTAAGAACCTCCGGAAACTTTCCGAAGTTCCTGACTGACCCCATAGACCCAACCGTCGCATCGGCTCGCTTTGCCAGCAGGAACCGGCAACACCGCATCGATCGCTGCTCCTAAACAGGAAGGACGGCGCCATGACGGCCAGCGCCCTCGTCATCTCCCACCCCCGTCGGCAGGTAACCGACTCCCCCGTCATCGCAGGGCACCCGCTGGAGGTCCTGCTGCAACGCGCGTGCGCCGAAGATGAAGACCCGGCCGCGTGGAACGAGTTGAGCAGGCGCTACGGTCGGCTGCTGCTCTACACCGCGCGCAAGGTCGGTCTCAACGACAGTGACGCCGCCGAAGTGGTGCAGCAGACCTGGATCAGGCTGTGGGAACGAGGCCACCAGATCCGCGACCCCGAGAGCCTGCCGGCCTGGCTGACCGCCACCGCCCGGCGAGAGAGCCTGCGGATGGCGGTCAGCGGAAGGCGGTACCTGCTCTGCGCCGATCCGGCGACCGAGCACGGCGAACGGTTCCCGACCGCCGCGACGGATGTCTACCCGGTCGACGGTGACTACGAGCCGGCGCTGGAACAGGCCCTGACCCGGCTCCCGCCGCTGCAGCAGCGGCTCATCCGGTTGCTGATGTCAGACACCTGCCCCAGCTACGGTGAGGTGGCCCAGATCCTCGGGCTGCCGGTCGGCAGCATCGGCCCGATGCGAATGCGCGCGCTGCGAGCGCTGCGGGATACGCCCGAACTAACGGCATCCTCCTGGTTGTATCAGCGCTGACTGTTCAGTCGCTCTAATCCGTTGTGGCTCAAAGCAAACACCGTTTCTCCGCCCCCTCCATGACCAGCCGGGCCAGCCGAAGGAGTGCCGTATGGCAGTGACCGACGTGACTCCCGGGGTCGCCCAGCTGCGGGAGGAAGCCTTCCAGGATTTGCTCGAAGCCATGCCGGCCGCCAACATGGCCGCGGCGCAACGGTGCGGTACCCGGCTTCGAGCCGCCCTGCCGTACCAGGACGAGTGGGAACGCAACCTGGTCATGGTGGCCTACGGCGGCGGCAAGGACAGCTCGTACACGCTGGCGTTCGTCCGCACCATGCAGTTACTGCTGCTGCGGGAGCACGGAAGCACCTTCCGGCTCCGGGTGGCGACCAACCGTCACGCCGGAATGCCCCGAGCGGTGCTGGAAAATATCGATAGGGAGTACCGGGCGCTGCGGCTGCCCGCTGACCCGGACTGTGAGCTGCTCCTGATCGACGGCGACGAGGTCAGCATCTTCGATGTCGACACTCCGCAGCGCGAAGCGGTCGTCAACCGCAACCGGCTCGACATCCTGATGACCGGGCACCGTACCTACGCCGACGGTCGTCCGACCTTCTGCAACGCCTGCAACCTCAGCGTCGTCAATTCTTTCGGCGTGGCCGCCTCGTACGGCACCGGGGCCGACCTCATCATCACCGGCGACTCGCAGCAGGAGCAGCGCCAGTACACCCTCTGGGTGGGCCGGCTGGCCCGGCGGCTCAACCCGACCCGGAAGCCCACCGGCACCGGCCTGGGACGGTTGCTGTCCACCGTGGACGGCATCGCCCAGGGCTACTTCGCCGACATCCACGGAGCCGAATCCGTCGACACGATCGCCGAGCGCCGAGTCACCCACGATGTGCCCGAGCGGCTGAGGTTCTTCTCGATCTATGACGACACCGAGTACGCCTCCGGTGACCACATGGAGCTGTTGACCGGTTTCCTCGGCTTCCAGTTCGATGACATCGCCTTCAGCTTCACCGAGTCCGACTGCGGCAACCCGGCGCTGATGGTCCACCTGCGAGGCCTGAAGTGCGAGCGGGTCTACCAGCGCAGCTATGCCGAGGGGATGCAGGAGTACGTCGACTTCGCGCTGGGGCTGATGCGCAGCAAGGACTTCCCACCCCAGCTCATCGAGCAGATGCAAGCCCGTTACGCCGGCGCCGACGCGACGGCGCAGATGCGCCGCGCCGCCGAGGAATACGCCTGGCAGACCTTCGCCCTCACCGAGGAGCAACTGGTCTGCATGGTGTACTCACCCTTCGCCGACAAGGGTGCCGGACTGGGACAGTTCCTGGCCCAGGAACACCCGGCGCTGGCTGACCGGTTCGATGACATCCAGCAATTGCTGGCTGACGAGCTCGCCGAGGCGGAGCAGTTGACCGCCGAACTCGAGCGGATCAGCGCGCTCACGCTGGCTCAGCTGCGGGTGCTCTACCGCAGTTCGCTGCGGGGCTCCGGCAGTGAGGCCACCGGCGCCATCGATGCGGTACTGGTCGGTGACCCGCACAAGGCGCTGATCCGGACACGATTCAGCAAGCAGGGTCCAGAAGCGCTCGAACAGATCTCCGGGCGCTAGCGGTGGGCCGACCGGGGCACCGGCGTGCCCCGCGGACACCGTCGCCCGAGCGGAGGGAGAACCCAGCATGAAACTGCTCGCGCTGGAGGCGGTCCAAAATGCCGCCTATTACCAATCTAGGTACCGCCAGGTCCAGGATTTCGGAGCCGAGCTGTTCGTCCTGAACGGCTTGGGTGAAGCGGACTACTGGCCTGCGCAGCGATACCGCATCGTCGGCTCCAAGCACGTCGAGGACATCATCGCGGCGGCCGACGCCTGGCACGCCGAGGAACGGTTCGACGGCGTGCTCACCTTCTCCGAGTCCGCGGTCGTGACGGTGGCCGCGGTCGCGGAGAAGCTCGGCCTGCCGGGCATCGGCGTCGAGGCTGCCCGGACCAGCCGCAACAAGTTGCTGATGCGCCAGGCGCACGAGCGCGCCGGCGTGCCCCGGCCGCGGTTCCGGTTCGCTCCCGACGTCGAGGCGGCGCTGGCGGCGGCCGAGGAGTTCGGCTACCCGGTGATCCTCAAGCCCACCCTGGGTGCGGCGAGCAACTTCGTGTTCCGCGTGGACAGTCCGCAGGCGTTGACCGAGCGCTTCGCACAGGCGAGCGAGGGCATCGCAGGCATGGCCTGGTACCGGATGGAGCCCGACGGCCTCGACCTGGGCCCCCACGGCCTGATGATCGAATCCTTCCTGGACGGGCCGGAGTTCCTGACCGAGGCGCTCGCCTGGGACGGCGAGGTCTATCTCGGCTCGGTGGTGGACCGGGTGACCGTCGAGGGCGACACCTTCGACGATGACGTCCATCATGCGCCCACCTCACTGGCGCCCGATCAGCTCGCGGCGGTCCATCAGGTGATCACGGCAGCCGCGCACGCCCAGGGCATCCGGCGCAGCGTCATGCACGCCGAAGTGCGCTTCCACCAGGGAACGCCGCACCTGCTGGAGATCGCGGCCCGACCCGGCGGGGGTGGCCTGGACTACTTCGCCAGGATCAGCGCCGGCTACTCACCGATCGAGGTCCTGATCGACGTGGCGCGCGGGGTGCGCCCGCAGGTGAGCCACTACCGGCCGACCGGCGTGCACACCGCCGGCACCTGCCTGATCAGCGCTCCCGGCCGGATCTCGGAGATCACCGTGCCCACCGCGGTCTCGGAGTCCGATCGGATCTTCTTCTTCAAGATCACGGCCAAGCCCGGCGACCTGATCCGCAGGCCGCCGGCAGGCAACAACATCCTCGGTTTCCTCTGCACCACCGGCGAGTCGTTCGACGACGCGATCCAGGCGGCGAAGGAGCTGGCGGACCAGATCGACGTACGGATGTGCGACCAGGACGAATTGGCTGCGGTTTCTGCTCACGACAACGGCAAGGGGTAGTAATGGAACTGTCCACGATGGTGGCCGAGACCGCGCAGGCCGTGGCGGCAGGCGGCAGCAGCCCGGTTCGCGGCGGCAGCGTCGCCTGGGCCGGCCAGCCCGGCTTCCCGCCTGCGACGATCTTCCCGTTCGCGCCGCCGGAGCGGATCGGCATCCGGAACCTGTACGAGTTCCAGGCGCTGATGTACCGGCCGCTGTACTGGCTGGGCAGGGACGGCAAGCCGGAGGTCGATCCGGACCTCAGCCTCGCCGAGCCGCCGGAGTGGGATGCGGACGGGCGGACCGTCACGGTCAGGCTCAAGCCTTGGAAGTGGTCCAACGGTGAGCCGATCTGCGCCGACAACGTCATGTTCTGGGTGAACATGATGGTGGTCAAGGGCTCCCGGTACGGCAAGTACGCGCCCGGCTACTTCCCTGACAATCTCATCTCGTACGAGAAGATCGCGCAAGACACGGTTCGGTTCGTCTTCGACCGGGCGTATTCCCGGGTCTGGGTCATGATGAACCAGCTCAGCCTCATCACCCCCATGCCGAAGGCGTGGGACCGCACCGCTGACGATGTCGGCGCCAATGCTTCCGCCGATCTTGCCGACGTCCCGGCGGTGTATGACTACCTGGTAGCGCAGAACGGTGAATGGACGTCCGAGGACAACGAGTTCCGGACCCAGTGGCCCGCGAGCCCGGTGTGGAGCGTGGTGAACGGCCCGTGGCGGCTGGCGAGCTTCAGCTTGGACGGCGAGTGCAGCTTCGTACCGAACGAGCACTACTCAGGACCCAACAAGCCCTACCTGGACGAGTTCCGGCAGGTGCCGGTCCCCTCCGAGGACGATCTGTTCACCCAGCTGAAGGCCGGTCCGCACGGGCCGGACCGGATCCAGGTCGGGTTCCTGCCCTTCGGCCTGGCCGACAGCCTGGTCCAGGGCGGCAGCAACCCGCTGGCCGAGCATTACCGGCTGGTTCCGCAGGATGTGTACTGCGTGCGCTACATGCCGATCAACTTCGCCAATTCGGCAGCGGCCGGACACATCATCAGGCAGGCCTACTTCCGTCAGGCGCTGCAATCCTGCCTGGACCAGGACTCGGCGATCCGCGACATCTTCCACGGCTACGCCCACCGGACCGACGGCCCGATCCCGTCGTTGCACGGCGAGCCGGTGCCGGCGGCCGGACCGGACATTCCCTGGCCCTTCGACGTGGAGCGGGCTCGAGCGCTGCTCTCCGACAACGGCTGGGATGTCAGCACCACACCCGCGCTCTGCCTCCGGCCGGGCAGCGGAGCGGGCTGCGCCGGCGAGGGGATCGAGGCAGGTACCCCGCTGTCGTTCAACATCCGGTACGTGAAGGGCAAGCCAGCTCTGCTCCAGCTGTTGCAGCAGCTGCAGGTCGACGCCGCCAAGGCCGGCATCGAACTGCGGCTGGAGCCCGTCTACGGATCCGTGCTGGTCTCCGAGGACCACACCGAGGACGGCGAGGGCCACGTCCGGTGGCAGATGAGCTCCTGGAACGGTGGCTGGGTGTTCTACGGCCATCCGACCGGCGAGCTGCTGTTCAAGACCGGTGCCGGCAGTAACTGGGCCGAATACAGTGACCCGAAGGCCGATGAGCTGATCGAGCGGACGGTGCTCAGCGAGGATCCCAGCGCGATGGCCGACTACTACGCCTACCTCGCCGAGCAGGTGCCGGCGATCTGGACTCCCGGCTTTCCGCTGCGGCTGCTGGAGATAGCGAAGAACCTGCGCGGGGTCGAGCCGATAAATCCGTACGGAATGATCAATCCCGAGAACTGGTACTACGTCGAGAACACCGCGTCCGACACCATGTCCGACACCACCGTGGACGCCCGATGAGCGCGCGCCGCACCGCCACCGCACGGCGGTACCTGATGTGCCCGCCCACCTACTTCGACGTGGTCTACTGCATCAACCCGTGGATGGATCCCAGCAAGCCGGTCGACCAGCGGCTGGCCTACCTGCAGTGGCAACGGATCTATGACGTGTTCCTCGAGCTGGGCCACCAGGTCGAGCTGGTCGAGCCGCTCCCCGGCCTGCCGGACATGGTCTTCGCCGCCAACGGCGCGACCGTGCTGGACGACCAGGTGCTGGTGGCCCGCTTCCGGCACGAGGAGCGGGTCGCCGAGGCGCCTGCCTACCTCGACTG
>NZ_DASVQG010000117.1:0-8649 GCF_036389215.1 Jatrophihabitans sp. | reverse complement strand
TGTTCGGCCCGGCCGTCGCCCCGGCTGCCCCGGGCGACGCCGGGGGCAGCGGGCCCGGGCCTGACACCGGTTCGGGCAGCCGGATCGCCGCCCGGGCGGCCGAGGCGTCGTAGCGGCGGTGCTGCAGTGCCCGGCCACCGGCACCGCCGAGCACGGCCACCCCGGCGCCGGCCAGCCCGCCCTGCAGGAACCGGCGCCGGTCGGCCAGCAGCGTTCCGGGCCGGCGTGGCCCGGTGCCGGTGCCGGTGACGGCCTCGACGAGCCGGGTGAAGATCGCCATCGCGGCCAGCGCCCCGGCGATCGAGGGCACCGCATCGCTGGTGCGGGCGGCGTGGGCGGTGAGCGCGCAGTAGCCGCCGAGGACGCCGAGCAGCGCGATCCCGGCCAGCCCCAGCCCCGGGGACCGCATCGCCAGCAGCCCGATCAGCACCGCCAGCACGGCCAGCACCAGGTAGATCCCGCCCAGCAGGACGGCCTTGTCGGAGGTGCCGAACCGCTCGATCGCGAACCTCTTCACCGGTTCGGGGGTGAGCAGGATGAACCGGTTGCCCACCGCGATCACCGGCGAGGCCGCCGGCCGGATCAGGGCGGCCACCAGCTCGCCCACGCCCACCGCCACCCCGGCCGCCAGCAGGCCGATGGCGGCGAAGATGCCGAGCCTGCGCAGGTGGAGGCTCCGCGGGTGGAGGCTCCGCGGGTGGAGGCTCGGCGGGTGGAGGTTCACCTGCCCATGATGACCTGATCCGCAAGGACCGGTACCAGCATCGTCCGGCGGGGCTTGGCACCGATGGTGCGGACGGCGCGGGCCAGCGCCGGGCCGCTGCCGTGCACCACGGACAGGTGCGCCCGGGCCCGGGTCAGTGCGGTGTAGACCAGCGGACGGGACAGCATCCGGGCAGCCTCCGGTGGCAGCACCACGATCACGCCGCGGAATTCCGACCCCTGCGCCCGGTGCACCGTGATGGCCCAGCCGTGACTGATGTCGGCCAGCATCTTGCCGCTGACCTCGGCGAGCGCCGGGACGTCGGTGCCGAAGTCGATGGTGACGACCTTGTCCCGGACCGCGGTGACGGTGCCGACCTCACCGTTGGCGAAGCCGGTCGGGGTGGCCTCCAGGTGGTTGGCGGTGGCCACCACCCGGTCGCCGGGGTCGAACCGGTTGGCGGCCTTGCGGAAGGGAGACGGGTTGAGCTCGGCCTTGAGGGCGGCGTTGAGCTCGATGGTTCCGGCCGGTCCGCGGTGCACCGGGGTGACCACCTGGATCTGGTCGGGGTCGATGCCCAGCGCCCGGGGGATCGAGTCGGTCATCAGCTGCACCACCCGGCGCGCGCAGTCGCTGGACCCGCGGGCCGGGACGATCACCACCTCGCGGTCGGGTGAGTCCACCGCCGGCAGCTCACCGGCCCGCACCGCCGTCGCCAGCCGGGCGATCGCGCCACCGGCGTCCTGGCGGTAGAGGGTGGCCAGCTCCACCACCGCGACGGTGCCCGAGGCGATCAGGTCGGCCAGCACCTGGCCCGGCCCGATCGAGGGCAGCTGGGCCGAATCGCCCACGATCATCAGGTGGGTGCCGTCCGCGCAGGCCCGCAGCAATGCCGCGGCCAGCTCCACGTCGAGCATCGAGGCCTCGTCGACCACCACCAGGTCCTCGTCCAGCGGCCACTCGGCGCCGCGGGCGAACCCGGCGCTGAAGTCGATCTCGCCGCTGTCACCGGAGCGTGGCTGGACGCCCAGCAGCCGGTGGATGGTCATCGCCTCGGCGTCGCAGAGCTCGGCCAGCCGCTTGGCCGCCCGGCCGGTGGGCGCGGCCAGCGCCACCGACTTGCCGACCCGGCCCGCCTCGCGCACCACGGTGGCAACCGTCCGGCTCTTGCCGGTGCCCGGGCCGCCGGTCAGCACGCTGACACCGAGCGCCAGCGCGTTGTCCACGGCGCTGCGCTGCACCTCGTCCAGGCCGTCCGGATCGGCGGTGCCCTTGCCCGGTCGCCGGCCGCTCGGTGTTTTCGGTGTCTTCTGCGCCTTCTTGGCCGGGGCGAGGAACGGCGCGGCCGAGCGGATCAGCCGGTGCACCGAATCGGCGATCTCGGCCTCGGCGGTCGCGTAGCGGGTCAGCGCCAGCATCGGCTCAGCGGGTACGGCGCCGTCCTCAGCATCCCCGGCATCCGCGGCAGCGGCGCCGGCAGTCACCGCCTGTACCGCCTGCACCGTCTCACCGGCGCAGGCGTCGGCGATCGCCTGATCCGGGTCCGGAATCCGGAACAGCTCCAGGTCGAGCTTGACCTCTGAGACCGGCCAGACGGTGTGGCCCTCGCGCGCCGCCCGGGCCAGCACGAACCCGACCAGCGCCCGGGACCGGCGCGGATCCGAAACCTCGACGCCGGGCAGCGCCGCCCGGGCCAGCGCGTCGGCGTCGGGGACGTCCACCCCGGGCAGTTGCAGCAGCCGCCACGGGTCATCGCGCAGCAACCGGTGCGTGCCAGGGCCGAACGTCTCCACGGCCCGGCCGGCCAGCCGCGCCGACAGGCCGGCGGCCAGCAGCAGCTGGGCCACCTCATAGGCAGGCTGGGCGGCCAGGAACGCCGAGAACAGCCGGCCGGCCCGCAACTGTCCCACCTTGGGCAACCGGGTCAGCGCGGCCACGGTCACATCCTGCGGGCTGTGGATGCCCGCCTCGGGCAGTTCCGCCGCCAGGGCGCTGCCCAGCCCCGGCCACAGCCCGGCCGCGCAGAACGCCGCGAAGGCGGTCCTCTCCTGCTCGGCCGGGGGAGATCCGGTCAGCGGACGTCCTCGGGATAACCCAGCCGGGGTGCGGACACGTCGTCGAGGGCCAGCTGGATCTCCAGCGGCAGCTCGACCGCCAGCGACTGGACGGCGGCGGTCAGCTGGCCCAGGGTGCGGGCGCCGACGATGGCGGCAGCCACCCCGGGCCGGTTGCGCAGCCAGGACAGCGCGATCGTGATCGGCGAGGTCGCCAGGCCGTCGGCCGCCGTCGCCACCGCCTCGACGATGCCCACCTGGCGGCTGTCGGAGTAGCTGGACAGGCTCCGGCCCTGCGCCGCGCCGCGGGAGTCGGAGGGAACGCCATGCCGGTACTTTCCGGTCAGCACGCCGCCACCCAGCGGTGAGTACGCCAGGATCCCCAGGCCCAGCTCGGCGCACGCGGGCAGCACCTCGCGCTCGACCCCGCGCTCGAGCAGGGAGTACCGCACCTGGTTGGAGACCAACGGCGCCCGCCCCGGCACCGCCCGCTGCCAGGTCGCGGCCTGGGCGGTACGCCAGCCCGGATAGTTCGACACCCCGACGTAGCGGACCTTGCCGGAGCTGACCGCGGCATCCAGGGCCGCCAGCGTCTCCTCGGCCGGCACGCTCTGGTCGACGGTGTGCACCTGCCACAGATCCAGGTAGTCCACGCCGAGGTTGGCCAGCGACTCGTCCAAGCTCTTCAGCAGTGCACCGCGCGAGGTGTTCACGCTTCGCTGGTCACCGTTCCAGCTCATGCCGGCCTTGGAGGCCAGCAGCAATTCCGAGCGGGGCACCACATCGGCGATCAGCGCGCCGAGAATGCGCTCGCAGTCGCCGTCGGCGTAGGAGGCCGCGGTGTCGACCAGGGTGCCGCCGGCATCATGGAAGGCGACCAGGATGGCCGCGGCCTCGTCCGGGTCGGTGCCGCTTCCCCAGGTCATGGTGCCCAGGCCCAGCCGGGACACCTTCAAGCCGCTCCGTCCCAGCGCGCGCAGTTCCACGGAGCAGAACCTAGTGCACCGGCCCGGGCCGGGTCGGGACGCTCACCGCCGGTGCCGGGCTACCGGCCGGTAGCCGGCGGGCGGTGTCGGTAGGGTGACCGGCGTGAAACTGGGACTGAACCTCGGCTACTGGGGCATGGGCAACGACGCCGACAACCTCGCGCTGGCCCGGGAGGCCGATGTGCTCGGCTACTCCTGCGTCTGGGCGGCCGAGGCCTACGGTTCCGACGCGCCGACGGTGCTGGCCTGGATCGGCGCGCAGACCGAGCGGATCGAGCTGGGCAGCGCCATCCTGCAGATTCCGGCCCGCAGCCCGGCGATGGCCGCGATGACCGCGGCGACCCTGGACACGCTGTCCGGTGGCCGGTTCCGGCTGGGGCTCGGGGTGTCCGGCCCGCAGGTGTCCGAAGGCTGGCACGGCGTCCGGTTCTCCCAACCGCTGGCGCGGACCCGCGAGTACGTCGACATCGTCAACCTCGCGCTCAGCCGGCGGCGGGTGCGCTATGAGGGCACCCACTACACGCTGCCGCTGCCCGACGGTCCCGGCAAGGCGCTGCAGCTGACCGTGCACCCGGTGCGCGAGCGCATCCCGGTCTACCTGGCCTCGGTCGGGCCGAAGAACCTCGAGCTGACCGGCGAGATCGCCGACGGCTGGCTCTCCATCTTCTTCTCCACCGACTTCGCCGCCGAGCAGCTGGCCCGGATCGCCGCCGGCCGCGCCAAGGTCGGCAAGGATCTCGACGGCTTCGACGTGGTGGCCAGCGCGCCACTGGTGGTCAGCCCGAACGGCTCAGCCGCCCCCAACGGCACAGCTGGCTCAGCCGGGGATGACCCAGATGACCCGGGTGACCTCGACGCGCTCGCCGCGCCGCTCCGGAACTATGCCGCGCTCTACATCGGCGGCATGGGCAGCAGGGACGTCAACTTCTACAACCAGCTGGCGGTCCGGATGGGTTACCAGGACGAAGCCGCCGAGATCCAGCGCCGTTACCTGGCCCGGGACTACGACGGCGCCGCGGCAGCTGTTCCACTCGAGTTCATCGATTCGACGGCGCTGCTCGGGTCGCCGGACCGGATCGCCCGGCGGATGGCCGAGTTCGCCGCCGCCGGGGTCACCACGCTCAACGTGATGCCCTACGCCGCCACCCTGGAGGACCGGCTGACCAGCCTGCGAATCGCCGCCGAGGCGCTGCGGGCATCAGGAGCCGCGACGTGACCGGCCACCGGCAGGGTGACAGCGACCGGACCGGTCCGGTCAGCCGTCGGACGGCAGCTCGATGAGCGCTGACATCTCGGTCCTGCAGGCCGGGCTCTACGGCGTCGTGCAGGGACTGACCGAATTCCTGCCGATCTCGTCCACGGCGCACCTGCGGATCCTGCAGGCCTGGATGAATCCGGACGTCAGCCAGCCGGGCTTCACCGCCTTCACCGCCGTCATCCAGCTCGGCACGATGGCCGCGGTGGTGCTGTTCTTCTGGCGCGAACTGCTGCATGTCGCGGTGGCCTGGTTGCGAGGCCTGGTCGACAGCCAGGTGCGCGGCACCCTGGAATACCGGATGGGCTGGTACCTGATCCTGGCGACCATCCCGGTCGGCGTGCTGGGACTGGTCTTCAAGGATCAGATCACCACCGGAGCGCGCAACCTGTGGCTGATCGCCAGCGCGCTGATCGTGCTGGCGCTGGTGCTGGGGGTGGCCGAGCAGCGCGGCAGCAAGACCCGCAGCGAGGAGGACATCACCACCCGGGACGCCCTGGTGGTCGGGGCCGCCCAGTCCCTCGCCCTGATCCCGGGGGTGTCACGCTCGGGTTCGACGATCACCGCCGGGCTGTTCCGCGGCCTGGACCGGGTCACCGCCGCCCGGTTCTCCTTCCTGCTGTCGGTGCCGGCGGTGGTCGCCTCGGGGTTGTTCGAGGCCAAGGACATCGGCGAGCCCGGTGCCCCGGGGATGGGCATCACCCTGGTCGCGACGGTGATCTCGTTCGCGGTGGGCCTGGCCTCGATCGCCTGGCTGCTGCGCTACGTCTCGCGGCACTCGACCTTCGTGTTCATCGGCTACCGGGTGGCGCTCGGCGTGCTGCTGCTCGCGCTGCTGGCCGGCGGCGCCCTCTCAGCGACCTGACCCCTACCCGACCTGACCCACACCCGAGGCGGCTACCTTGCCCACTGTTCTCCTGCTCCGGCACGGCCTGACCGCGATGACCGGCCCGGTGCTGGCCGGCCGGACGCCGGCGGTCCACCTCGATGATCGCGGCCAGGCCCAGGCGGCCGCGGTCGCCGATCGGCTGGCGGCGCTGCCGCTGGCGGCGGTGCTGACCAGCCCGCTGGAACGCTGCGCCGAGACCGCCCGGGCCGTCACCCGGGCCCAGAAGGCGGCCGGCCGGACGGTGCCGCAGCGCTCGGACCGGCGGCTGCTGGAATGCGACTACGGGGACTGGACGGGCCGCTCCATCGCCTCGCTTTCCAAGGACCCGCTCTGGCCGGTGGTGCAGGCCCACCCGTCCGGCGTGAGGTTCCCCGGCGGTGAAGCGATGGCCGCGATGGCCGAGCGGGCGGTCCGGGCGATCCGTGACGTCGACGCCGATGTCGCGGCCAGTTCCGGCTCGGGCGCGGTCTGGGTGGCGTGCAGTCACGGCGACGTGATCAAGGCGATCCTGGCCGACGCGCTGGGCCTGCACCTGGACCTGTTCCAGCGGCTGGTGGTGGACCCGTGCTCGGTGTCGGCCATCCGCTACACGGCCGGCCGGCCGTTCGTGCTGAGCACCAACGACACCAGTGGTGACTTCAGCCGGTTCCTGCCGCCGCCACCGCCCACGGGCCGGGCGAGGAAGCGGCGGGCGGCGTCCTCGGATGCGACCGTTGGCGGTGGCGCGGGAGCAGGCGCCGTCTAAGCTCACTGTAATGAGCCGCCAGTTCTTCTTCTTCGACCAGCCGCGACGTTTCGTTGTCGGCACTGTTGGCCAACCCGGCGAGCGGGTGTTCTACCTGCAGGCCGCCGACGACAGCCGGATCGTCAGCGTGGCACTGGAGAAGGCCCAGGTTTCGGTGCTGGCGGAGCGGCTGGAGCAGCTGCTCGGCGAGGTGGCCAGCCGCAGCGGATTCGAGCTGCCCGAGGCCGTCGCGCCCGACACCGACCCGCTGGAGAGCCCGATCGACGAGGAATTCCGGGTCGCGGCCATGGGCCTTGCCTACGACACCGACTCGGGCATGATCCTGGTCGAGGCGCAGGCGCCGGCGGAGTCCGCCGAAGAGGCCGAGGCGAGCCTGCTGGAGGACACCGATGAGGGTCCGGACGCGCTGCGGGTGCGGCTTGCGCACCAGGCCGCGGTGGACTTCGTGGAACGGGCCCGCCGGGTGATCGCGGCCGGCCGGCCGCCGTGCCCGCTGTGCAACGAACCGCTGGACCCGGCTGGTCATGTCTGCCCGCGCAGCAACGGCTACCGGCGCCAGGCCCGGTTGGGATCGGGTGACTGAGCTCACCCCGCCGGTGGTGCTGCCGGTGCTGGAGGCTCTGGAGTTGCTCGAACGAGGCGAGATCACGGTCCAGGGCCGGATCACCACGGCCTCCAACGCCACCCTGTACTGCGCCATCGAACTGAGCGGCATGGCGGCGGCCTGCGTCTACAAGCCGGTGTCCGGCGAGCGCCCGCTGTGGGACTTCCCGGACGGCACGCTGGCTGAGCGCGAGGTGGCGACCTACCTGGTGGCCGCCGCGACCGGCTGGGAACCGGTGCCACCGACCGTGCTGCGCGAGGGCCCGCTGGGCACCGGCATGGTGCAGCTCTGGATCGCCCACGACGAGTCCTTCGACATCGTGGGAGCAATCAACTCCGGCCAGCTGCCGGCGTTGCAGCGGATGGCCCTGCTCGACGCGGTGGTCAACAACTCCGACCGCAAGATCTCCCACCTGCTGCCGGTCACCGGCGCCGGGCGCTCCCGGCCCGCGGAGTCCGAGCTGCATGTCTACGGCGTGGACCACGGGGTCAGCTTCGCCACCGAGAACAAGCTGCGGACCGTGCTGTGGCAGTGGGCCGGCGACCCGATCCCGGAAGAGGGCATCGACGTCCTGCGCCGGCTGGCCGAGCAGTTGCAGGCGGGCCTCGGCGAGCAGCTGTCGCGGTTGCTGACCGGTGCCGAAGTGCGGGCGGCCCGGCGCCGGGTGCAGCGGCTGCTGTCCAAGGGCACCTTCCCGATGCCGCCGACCGACTGGCCGGCGATTCCGTACCCGCCGTACTAGCCGGGTGGGCCAGCCGGCTCCGCAGCTGTGGGGCGGCACGGGTCGCGGGTCGAAGCAAGGCCGCTGATGAGGTCGCGCCAGTGCAGAACCGGCAATAGTGACGTAATACCGCATAAATGGTACCCTGCGCTGAGCTGCTCCGGTCGCCCATTCTGACCCCGAGGAGAGCACCAGTGCTCACCACCCCTGATCCCACCGTGCCGTCCGAGACTGATGGCAGCGCACAGACCCCAGCCGTCTCCGCAGTGCGGCGTTACTACACGCTGGTGGACGAGGGCGACGTGCCCGGCCTGGTCGCGCTGTTCGCCCCGGATGCCGTCTATCACCGCCCCGGCTACCCACCCCTCGTGGGAAGCGCCGAGCTGACCGCCTTCTACCTCGATCAGCGGATCATTCGCGAAGGCAGGCACACGATCGCAAGCCTCGTCGCGGACAGCCCACACGTCGCCGTGCAGGGAACGTTCGCCGGCGTGCTGCATGACGGGCGGACCGTCGACTTGCGGTTCTCCGACTTCTTCACCGTCGGCCAGGACGACCGGTTCACCCGGCGCGACACCTACTTCTTCACCCCTCTCGTCTGAGGAGGCTGCCATGCCCACCGTCGATGAGACGAACGTGTCGCACCCCGTCCGCCGAGCCGGCGTCGCGGATTTCGGGCACGCGGATACCTT
>NZ_DASVQG010000116.1:0-2258 GCF_036389215.1 Jatrophihabitans sp. | reverse complement strand
GAGATAGGCGTGCAGCATGGTGGGGAACCGCAGCGGGTGCAGGTTGCGGATGTTGTGGCTGACGTACAGGGCCAGCGCCACATCGCTGCGCGAGACGAGATCCTCCAGCGTGCCGATCCGGCCGCAGCACACCACCGGCAGGTCGCATTCGGCGCGGATCGCGGCGGCGCTGCGGCTGTCGAGGCAGACGATGCCGACCCGGTGCCGGCTGTCGAGCCGCTGAAGTACCGGGTACCACTGCCGCAGCTGGTACAGGTTGGTCGTCGTCTCCGGGAAGTACAGCAGCACCGAGAACGGCAGGGACTGCCCGCGCAAGGCCTCATCGTCGCCCAAACCGTCCGGATCGCCCTCGGGCAGCAACCCGAGCCGTCGGATGAGCCGCCCGCCGAGGCGCCGCACCCTGCCGCGCAACCGCACGTTCACCGTCTGCCTCCGCTCCGCCGGCCCGCAGCTTATCGGCCGCGGTGGCGGCCCCGACCGAGCCACAGCCCGGGCGTTGCTGCGAACTGAACGACAGATGAACCCTGCATAATTGCTCTCATGACAGCCGCCACGCAGGATCGAGTGCCCACGATCGCAGTCATCCTGGCCGGCGGCACCGGCTCGCGGGTCGGGCTGGACATTCCGAAGCAGCTGCTCAAGGTGGCCGGCCGCACCGTCATGGAGCACACCGTCGCGGCGCTGCACGACTGTGCGGACATCGACGAGATCATCGTCATGATGGCGAGCGACTTCGTGCAGGACGCCGAGCGGTTGCTGCTGGGCAAGAGCGAGTTCCCGAAGCTGACCCGGGTGCTGCCCGGCGGCGCGGACCGCAACGCCTCCACCCGGGCGGCGCTGGCCGCGCTGGGCGAGGCCGAGTGCAACGTGCTGTTCCACGATGCGGTGCGGCCGCTGCTGTCGCAGGCGGTGGTCCATGCCTGCGTGACGGCGCTGCGGACCTATGAGGCCGTGGACGTGGCCATCCCGTCGGCCGACACGATCATCCGGGTCGACGAGGACGACCACATCATCGAGATCCCCGAGCGCAGCCGGCTGCGCCGTGGCCAGACGCCGCAGGGTTTCCGGCTCTCGACGATCCGCCGGGCCTACCAGGTGGCCGCCGAGGACCCGGACTTCCGCGCGACCGATGACTGCGGCGTGGTGCTGCGCTACCTGCCCGAGGTGCCGATCTACGTCGTGGCCGGCGACGAGCAGAACATGAAGGTCACCTACCCGCTGGACCTGTTCCTGGCCGACAAGCTGTTCCAGCTCGCCTCACATCTGGCGCGGCCCCGCACACCGGACGAGCTGCGAGCCATCCTGGGCGGCAAGACCGTGGTGGTGTTCGGCGGCAGCTACGGGATCGGCAGCGACGTCGCCACCCTGGCCGAGCTGGCCGGCTGCCGGGTCTTCCGGTTCAGCCGGTCCGCGACCGGGACCGACGTCCAGGACGCCGCGACCGTCGAGCGGGCCCTGGAGCAGGTCGCCGCCGAGACCGGCCGGATCGACGCCGTGGTGCTCAGCGCGGCGCAGCTGCTCAAGGGCAAGCTCTCGAGCATGTCCGACGAGCAGGTGGTCGAGCAGATCCGGATCAACTACCTCGGCCCGGTGACGGTGGCCAGGGCCAGCGAGCGGTACCTGCGCGACAGCGGCGGTCATCTGGTGCTGTTCACCTCCAGCTCCTACACCCGCGGCCGGGCCGACTACGCGCTGTACTCCTCGACCAAGGCCGCGGTGGTCAACCTCGCCCAGGCGCTGGCGGACGAGTGGTCGGGTGAGGGCATCCACGTCAACGTCATCAATCCCGAGCGCACCCGCACCCCGATGCGGCTGCAGGCCTTCGGGGACGAACCCGAAGGCACCCTGCTCGAGAGCGAGGCCGTCGCCTCCACCGTCCTGGACGTGCTGGCCTCCGACCTGACCGGCCATGTCGTCGACGTCCGCCGCGAGGCCGGCCCGAGCACCAACTCCGAGGCCGAGGAGGTTGCCAGGGCGGTCGCCGAGGCGGAGGCCGAGGCCGAGGCGGAGGCCGACGTCCGGCTGCTCGACGGCGCCTCGTGAGGCGGCTCTACCCCGCCGTCATCGTTGGTCTGCTCCTCGCGCTCTACGGCGTGCTGCTGGTAGCCAGCCTCGGCGACAGCCTGGGCACGGTGGCCCTGGCCAGCCTGGCGCTCTACGTGGTGGACGACCTGCTGGACCGGTTCGGTCCCGAGCGGATGCTGAGCGGGCTGGAGATGATCGGCGGCAGCAAGCCCTGGCGGTTCTTCTACCGGCAG
>NZ_DASVQG010000115.1:0-11181 GCF_036389215.1 Jatrophihabitans sp. | reverse complement strand
CCTGCTGCCGCTCCGGCGTGCTCTCCGCCCGGAGCAGCGTGGCGATGTCCTCGGCCCAGGAGAAGGTGTTCGAGCCCAACCGGCGGACCCGGATGTTCTTCATCGCCTGCACCAGGATCTCGCGCTCCTTGCGACGCAGTTCGGCGTAGTCGTCGTTCCCGATCACGATCGAGGGCGCCATCTGCCTGAACGGCGGGAACCCGTAGGCGTCATCGGTGTTCTCGACCAGGGTTTGGATGGCCTCGTCGAACGGAATGTCCTCCAGCACCGGGTCGGTGCGCTCGATCACGAACAGGTTCTCGATCTGGGTGTTGCGGATGACGCTGCACTCCACCAGACGGTCGACGTTGTACTTCGGCGGCGGCACGATGCGCTGGGTCAAGGAGTTGATGCCCATGATCGGGATGTTCAGCCCTGCCAGCACCAGGCCGAAGTTCCGGCCCTCCTTGGAGTGCAACCTGCTCTGCAGCTTCAGCCGCCGCCACTCGGCCGCCGTCAGGTCACCGGCCTGCACGGCGCGCAGGGTGTGGTGGCTGATGGTCAACGGCTTCGGGAAGCAGGTGGCGTGACCGTCCGGGTGCAGGATCGTCATGTCATCGGACAGGAACCGGGCGCCGTGCTCGCGCAGCAGCTTCAGCACACTGCCGGTCTTGCCGGTGTCGGTGCGGGCTGACAACAACAGGCCTTGGCCATCCAGCTCCAAGCAGGCCGAGTGCAGCAGGATCACGCCGCGGGACACCGCGATGAACCGCAGCAGGGCCTCGATGACGTTGGTGTAGAGCACGTGCGGCGAGCGCGCCAGCGTGGGCGAGCAGGTGACCTCGATCTTGTTCCCGATCTCGACCCGGAAGTTCGCGCCGAGCCGGCCGAAGTGCTCGGAGTAGCTGACACCGGCAGGGGCGACGTGTTGGGTCATCAGCGCACGGGTGCGCGGGCCGCGGCCCACCTCGCCGACCCGGATGCTCAGATCCACGTCGTTGCCCAGCCACTGGGCACGGAAGTACTCCAGCTCCTTCAGCGGCACCTGGGAGCCGACGCTCAGCACGCCGTCGATGGAGTAGCGGTAGGGCAGGTACCGGCTGGTCGCGCTGACCGGGCGGGCGTCGGCCTGGTGCCGCGGCTGGACGTCCGCGGCGCGGGACTCGATCGGCCGCTGGACACCGGTGAGGTCGACGGTGATGCGCATCGGCTGCTTGTCCACAACCTGCTCGTCGGGCTTGGCGTAGATCGCCGAGTCAGCGACGACGAACCGGACCAGGAACAGCAGTGCCAGGGTCAGGATGTTGGCCACCAGCAGGTTCGCCGAGAACACCCCCACCAGCAGTGCCAGCAGCGGGAGCCGGGGAAGCAGCGCGAGGTGATTGAGCAGGAAGAACCGGACACCACGTCCCAGCCGGGTACCGGGCTTGTCCCCGCGAAAGACGAACTTCTCGGTGAGCAGGAAGTTCCAGCTGGTGGACACCTCGGTTGCCAGCACCGCGGCGATCAGATAGTGCGGGTGCACCACATGCTCGGAGAACAGCCAGAGCGCGGCGGTATTGACGCCGATGCCGGTCGCGCCGACCGCGCCGAAGGCCAACAGCCGGGCGAACCGGCCGCCGCCGTCGGCGGTCGAGGACCGCCGCACCTGGTTGCGCAACACCAGCAGCCGCAGCCGCAGCAGGTGCCGCACGAAGCGCAGACCCTCACGCACCGACGCCTTGCTCTCCCCGGCGACCCGGGTGCCGAACACGAACGGAACCTCGGCCACCTGCAGCCGCGGCTGGCGGATCATCAGCTCGAGCAGGATCTTGAAGCCGATCGGGTCCAGCCGGTCCAGGTCCAGCGCTGCCAGCCGGACCGCGAAGAAGCCCGACATCGGGTCCGACAGCCTGGACAGCCGCCGGGGGAACACCGCCTTGGTCAACCGGGTGGCCAGGCCCGATACCGCGCGCCGGTATCCGCCAGCCAACCCGTCGGAAGCGCCAGAACCGGTGTAGCGGGTGCCGGCGACCAGATCCAGGTGCCGCGACTGCCCGATCTGCACGAGCCGACCCGCCAGCTCCGGCGGGTGCTGCATGTCCCCGTCCATGACCACGGCCCAGGTTCCCCGAGCGTGCTTGAGACCGGCCACCACGGCGCCGCCGAGCCCGCCGTGCCGGTTACCGGCCGGCCGGTGCAACAGCCGCACCGCCAGCCCGCACTCGCGAGCCGCGTGCCGGATCATCTCGGGTGTGCCGTCGCCGCTGTCGTCGACGAACAGCACTTCGGCCGGAATGCCGTCGAGGCTCTCCGCCAGCGACGTCAGCAGCGGGTGGATCGAGCCTTCCTCGTTCCGGGTCGGCACGATGATCGTGAACCACGCTGCCGCATCAGGCGGCAGAACAGTCAGGTCTTGCGGCTCCAACGCCGATCCGACCTGAAGATCCGGCCCGTCCTGAGTTGTCTCCGGACGTGCAGCATCAACAATTCTGGTCAAGAGAAGCCCCCCGCTTCGAATACTCCCAACGGCGCACGCTGCCTGTGCCGGCCCGTCGACAAGTCTTACTACTCCGAGACACGCGCTCAGGAGAGTGAACAGAAGTTAAACCCCGTTCAGCTGTTCGCGCAACTCGGTACAACAGTACTTTTATCTTTAGCACAAAAAGGATGTGCAGCGTGAGTGCGGTGTTTTATGCACGGCCTGCTGCGTTCTAGAAAGCCTAGACAACTATGGATGGAACACTCGATCCGGCCGGTCTCGGAGTATGGAATTCATCTCCTCCCGGGGTGGACGGCCTTCCTTATCGAACATCCGGCAAAACACGCAGTCGTTAATCACCGAAGACGTTCCGGTAACGGTTAGTACACAATGCCTCACACAACACTTCCGACAAGAACAGACGACGAATCTCCGGCGCACCGGCACCCTGACAACCGAGGCCACTCGGGCTGAAGGTGCGCGACGTGCATCAATGCCGCCTCGGCCGCCGGCTCGCGTTCACCAGCCAGGCGCCGACGATCAAGAGTAATGCACCAACACCGACTGGTAGAACCGTCGGCCCACCGGTGCTGGCCAACGAGCCCCCCGAAGGTGACTGCTGGACCTGGCCGACCGGGAAGAAGCTCTGCGTCGCGGTGGAACGACTGGTGCTCTCGGGCAGTACTGATTGACTCGTCGTGCTCGGTGCCGCCGAGGTGGAGGCCGACACGGTCGAGGTCTGTGCGGTCGACGTCGCCGCGGTCGAGCTGGGCACGGTCGAGCTGGGCACGGTCGAACTGGAAGCCGGCGAACTGGAAGCAGGTGAACTGGATGCCGGCGAGCTCGGCGTCGAGGAAGTGCACGTCGTCGTCGGGAAGAACTGCCCGCGGGTCTGGCCGGAGGCGTGCGCATCGACCTGGACGAAGCACTTGCCGTCAGCCGATTCCAGCAGCGGCACCGTGACTCCGTCACCGTGGCTCGGGCCGATGCTCAGATCGGCGTTCCACTGATGGACCGGGTCCGAACCCGCCTGCGGAGCCATCAGCAGGTTCTGGTGGATGTGCAGCAGGGCCGGCCGCGCGGATGGGCAGCTGTGCGCGTTGTGAGTGAACGCAATCGTCACCATGCCGCCGCTGACAGTCATGCGGCCCAAGGTGATCCGCACCTGATCGGGACACGCCGTCGCCGCCGGGTTGCTGGTGGCACTGTCGGTGCTCGCCTTGCTACTGCTGGTCGGGGTGCCGGCTGATCGGCTCGCGGTCGCGGTTGCCGTGCTGCCGTCCGATGACCCGTTGGAGCCGGCTGCCGACGGTGCGGCACCGGCCTGCCGGGTACCGGCCGCCAGCAGGAACGCCGCAGCCAGAATTGCGCCTGATCGATGCACCACAGGCGAACGAACCAGCTTCGAGGTCGTCATCATGAATCTCCTGGTATTGGCCGATACGGTCGATGTTCTACCGGAGGCAGCCTTCTACCCATCGTCGACCCCCGGGACTCGGCATGCATAGCCGCAATCCAGTAAGCCAGTGGCTACCGTGCGTATCTGCCGGTGGTCGCTGAGCCGACGGTGGCTCGCGCCAATATGGGTACCGCCGGTGCGGCTGCTCGCTGCCGGCGTATCTGCCAGGCTGAGTGTATGCACTTGTCCGTACTCGCTGCCACCTCCGACCAACTGGCGGCCACAGCCGCCCGGAGCCAGAAGGTCGCAATACTGGCGAACCTGTTGCGGACCTGCTCCGGGGCCGAAGCGGCCATCGTGGTGTCCTGGCTCTCCGGAGAGCTGACCCAGGGACAGATCGGTGTGGGCTGGGCAGCGCTGCGCGCGCCCGCGCCACCCGCGGCTCAACCGAGCCTGGACGTGGCCACCGTCGAGGCCGCCCTGACCGAGATCGGCGCCTGCGCCGGCAGCGGCTCCCAGGGCCGGCGCCGGGAGTTGCTGCACGCGCTGTTCGCCGCTGCCACCGAACGCGAACAGCACTTCCTGACCCGGTTGCTGACCGGAGACCTGCGTCAGGGCGCGCTGGCCGGCGTGATGACCGACGCGCTGGCTCGCGCAGCCGACCTGCCGCTGGCCCAGGTGCGGCGAGCGGCGATGCTGAGCGCCAGCCTGCCGGCGGTGGCGGCTTCGGCGCTCGGCGGGACCAGCGATGCCCTCGCGGGCTTCGGCTTGCGAGTAGGCCATCCGGTGAGCCCCATGCTGGCCCAGACCGCCTCCAGCACCGGCGACGCGCTGAGCCGGCTCGGCGGGACAGCGGCCTTGGAATGGAAGCTGGACGGGATCCGGGTACAGATCCACCGCGCCGGCGACGAGGTCCGGGTCTTCACCCGGGGGATGGAGGACGTGACCGGGCGGCTCCCCGAGGTGGTGGACGTGGTTCGCGGCATGACTGCCAGGCGCTTGGTCGCCGACGGTGAGGTGCTGGCGCTGCGCGAGGACGGCCGGCCACGGCCCTTCCAGGTGACCGCGGCACGGCTGGGCACCAGGGCGGCGCCCGCCAGCCCCTCGCAGACCCCGCTGACGGCCTTCCTCTTCGACGTGCTGCACGTCGAGGGCACCGATCTGCTGGACGAGCCGGCCGCGCGCCGAGCCGAGGTCCTCGCCGAGGTGGTGCCGGCGGCCGGCCGGGTGCCACGCCTGGTCACCTCCGACCCCGCCGAGGCGCAGGCGTTCCTGGACGACGCGCTCGCGCACGGCCACGAGGGCGTGGTCGCCAAGTCGCTCACCGCGCCGTACGAGGCCGGCCGTCGCGGGGCCGGCTGGTTGAAGGTCAAACCGGTACACACCCTGGACCTCGTGGTGCTGGCCGTGGAATGGGGCTCAGGCCGGCGCCGGGGCAGCCTGTCCAACATCCACCTCGGTGCCCGGGATGACCGGAGCGGGGGTTTCGTCATGCTCGGCAAGACCTTCAAGGGGATGACCGACGCCATGCTGGACTGGCAGACCCGCCGCTTCACCGAGCTGGCCGACGGCCCGACCGACGGATACGTCGTGCGGGTGCGCCCGGAGCAGGTGGTGGAGATCGCGTTCGACGGCGTGCAGCGCTCCTCCCGGTATCCAGGCGGAGTGGCGCTGCGCTTCGCCCGGGTGCTGCGCTACCGGCAGGACAAGACGGCCGCCGAGGCGGACACCCTCGACACGGTCCGGGCCTTCGCCGGCGCGGCCGGCGCGCAGGCCGCGGGAGGCCGCGACGAGTGACTGCTGCCAGGGCAGCTGGGCACGAATTGACCGTGGGTCGCACTCCCGCTGGGCGGCCAGGGCTATTACCGTTACTCACCGTGATGGCGGAAACCGCGGCGGGTGTGCACCCGCGACCACAGCTGACCCGTGACCGCTGGTTCGATCTGTCCGGAGAGTGGCAGTTCAGCTATGACGACGGCGACGTCGGGCTGGACCGGTGCTGGTACCTCCGCTGGGATGAGTCCAGCGGCGTGTCCGAGCGGACCATCAAGGTGCCGTTTCCGCCCGAGTCGAGCGCGAGCGGGATCGGAGACACCGGCTTTCACCGGGTGCTGTGGTACCGGCGCACCTTCACCGCGCCGCAGGAATCGAACGAGCGGCTGCTGCTGCACTTCGGCGCGGTGGACTACTCCGCCCACGTCTGGGTGAACGGCCAGCTGGTCGCGCAGCACAGTGGCGGGCACACGCCGTTCAGTGCCGACATCACCGACGCCCTCCGCGATTCGGGCGAGCAGGTGGTGGTGGTCCGCGCGGTGGACGACCCGCGCGACCTGGAGCAGCCGCGCGGCAAGCAGGACTGGCAGGAGACTCCGCACGCCATCTGGTACGAGCGGACCAGTGGCATCTGGAAGTTGGTATGGCTGGAGCCCGTGCCGGCCACCCGGATCGAGCACCTGCGTTGGACCCCTGACGTCGAGAACGCCGTGCTGCGGTTGGACATCCGGCTGAACCGGGTGTCCCAGTACCCGCTGCGGCTCCGGCTGCTGCTGACCCACGACGGTGAGACGCTGGCCGACAGTTCGGTGTCGGTGGTCCGTGGCCGCGCCTCGATCGCGGTGCGGCTGCAGCAGACCGACATGACCCTGGAACGGCACCGGATGCTGTGGTCGCCGGAAACCCCCAACCTGTTCCAGGCCGAGATCAGGCTGTTCGATGCCGCCGACGAGACCGGCACGGTGGACCTGATCTCCAGCTATGCCGCCCTGCGCAGCATCGCGGCCTCGGACAACCGGATCCTGCTCAACGGACGGCCCTACTTCCTGCGGCTGGTCCTCGACCAGTGCTACTGGACCGAGTCGCATCTGGCGGTTCCGGACCCGGACGCCGCCCGCCGCGAGGTGGAACTGGTGCGCGACCTGGGGTTCAACGGGGTCCGGCTGCACCAGAAGGTGGCTGACCCCAGCTTCCTCTACTGGTGCGACCGGCTGGGCCTGCTGGTCTGGGCAGAGATGCCCGCGGCGTATGAGTTCACCACCACTTCGGTGGAACGGATCACCCAGGAATGGATGGAGATCCAGCGGCGCGACTACAGCCATCCGTGCATCATCGCCTGGGTGCCGATCAACGAGAGCTGGGGAGTTCCGAACGTGGCCAGCTCGGCGCCGCAGCGCAGCTTCGTCACCGCCCTCTACCACCTGACCAAGGCCCTGGACCCGACCCGCCTGGTGGTGGGTAACGACGGCTGGGAGCAGGTCGTCAGCGACGTCATCACGGTGCACGACTACACCGGGCGCGCCGAGTTGCTGCGCAAGCGTTACGGCAGCGCGGCGGGCCTCACCGACACCCTGAACGGCATGCAGCCGGGATCTCACGCGGTGCTGCTGCCCGGCATGAACAGCGAAGGCTACCCGGTGATGATCACCGAGTTCGGCGGGATCTCCTACGACGCCGACGAGGGCCCGTCCTGGCACGGGTACGCGGTGGCGCGGAGTCCGGAGCAGTTGCTCGACCGCTACCGCGCCCTGGTCAACGCGCTGCTCGACGCACCGGCGCTCAGCGGGTTCTGCTACACCCAGTTCACCGACACCCTGCAGGAGAAGAACGGGCTGGTGACTGCTGACCGCAAACCGAAGGCGGACCTGGCAGCGCTGCGCGCGATCACCCGGCGCACCTCCGCGGCGGTTCCCGCCGACGAGGTCGGTTCGTTCGAGTTCGGCGACTACCCGCCGACGGTGATGGACACCGAGATCAGCTAGCCCGGCCCGTCCCCGAGCCTGAGCACCGCTACCCGGCCGCCAGCAGCGGCAGGTCGGTGTCCGGGTCCCACCGCAGCGGCACCACGGCGAACTGGCGCGACGCCGCCGGCGCGCCGCGGAAGTGGTAGCACAGAAACGGCTGGCCGTCGCTGGTGATCACGCTGCAGTGGCCGGGGCCGAACAGGCCGGCCGCGGGCTCGGGTCCGAGCAGGCTGGCCTCCGGCGACGGGCTGAGATCCACCCACTTCCCGTCCGGGTCCTGGGCTGTCACGCCGATGCCGTAGAAGTCGGCGAAGTTGCCGCCGCTGTAGAGCACCACCTCGCGGCCGTGCGGTGCCGTGATCGCGGCGGGACCCTCGATCGTGGACCAGCGGACCGTCTCTGACCGGTCCCACCGCACCCCGGGGATGTCCTTCCACGGCATCGACCGGTGGGCGTCGTAGAGCTGCCAGTCCGCCTGGGGCCGGGCGATCACCGACGGCTCGGACTCCAGGCGCCGCAGGTCGGAACTGATCCTGGCCCGCACGATCCCGGTGCCGTACGGCTCGTCGGTGACGAAGTCGACCGCGAAATAGAGCCAGTCGGTGCCGTCGGAGGAGCGGTGGACGTCCGGATCGATTGCGAAGTCCAGGTCAGGCGTCAGCACCTCGCCGGAGTCGGCGAACGGTCCGGCCGGCGAGGTGCTGTCCGCCCGCCGGAGCCGGTGCTCCTGGTGCCCTTCGACCTCGCCCGCTCCCTTGGCACGGGAGTAGAGCATCACCCATGGTCGCTGCAGCTCCGGCACGTACCGGACGCAGGGAGCCCAGCACCACCGCTCCACCCCGATACCGGGGTAGCTGTCACCCACCCGCTGCCAACCGGCCGGGTCCAGCAGGCTGTTGGACCCGTACACCGGGAAGCCCGGCCCCGAGACGTAGACGTAGAACCGGAAGGGGTGGTGCCCGCGCTGGTCGGCCGGCACCTCGACCAGGAACGGGTCGCCCTGGTCGACGTCCGGCTCCGGGACCAGGGCCACGCCCAGGGCTGCCATCGATGTCACGAGCTGCTCCGATCAGAGATACGCCACCGGTCGCCGTCAGGGCCCCTGGCGATCGTAGCGAGGCAGCCGCTGCCCGACGCGCCGCTCGCTAGCTTCCGGACGACGCCAGACGCCCGGCCAGCTCGTTGTCCACCAGCGTGAAGGCCGAGGCTATCGCCATGTGCATGTCGAGGTACTTGTAGGTGCCCAGCCGGCCACCGAAGTAGACATCCGGTTCCGCCGCGGCGCGGTCGCGGTAGCGGGCCAGCAGCGCCCGGTCCCGTTCGGTGTTCACCGGGTAGTACGGCTCGTCGGCACGTCCTGCCTGCCGTGAGTACTCGCGGACGATGACGGTGCGGTCCTGCGGGTAGTGCGTCCGCTCCGGATGGAAGTGGCGGAACTCGTGGATCCGGGTCCACGGCACGTCCGAGTCGGCATAGTTCATCACCGGGGTGCCCTGGTAGTCCCCGACGTCGAGCACCTCCTGCTCGAAGTCCAGCGTCCGCCAGCCCAACTCGCCTTCGGCGTAGTCGAAGTATCGGTCGAGCGGGCCGGTGTAGACGACCGGGGTGCCAGCCGGAATGTCGGAGCGGATGTCGAAGAAGTCGGTGCTCAGCCGAACGGTGATGTTGCGGTGGTCGGCCATCCGCTCCAGCCACGCGGTGTAGCCGTCGCTCGGCAGGCCTTCGTAGGTGTCGTTGAAGTAGCGGTTGTCGAAGGTGTAGCGCACCGGCAACCGGCTGATCACGTCAGCGGGCAGCTCGCGCGGATCGGTTTGCCATTGTTTCTCGGTGTAACCGCGCACGAATGCCTCGTACAGCGGCCGCCCGATCGAGGCGATGGCCTTGCGTTCCAGGTTGTCCGGGACCTCGTCGGTGACCTCTGCCGCCTGCTGGCGGACCAGTTCCCTTGCTTCAGACGGGCTGTAGTGCGCGCCGAAGTACTCGCAGATGGTCGCCAGGTTGATCGGCATCGGGTACACCCGGCTCTTGCTCACGGTGAACACCCGGTGCTGATAGCCGGTGAAGGTGGTGAAGCGGTTGACGTAGTTCCACACCCGCTCGTTCGAGGTGTGGAACAGGTGCGCTCCGTACCGGTGGACTTCGATGCCGGTGGTCGGCTCGATCTCGGAATAGGCGTTGCCACCGAGATGATCGCGAATCTCCAGCACCAGCACGCGCTTGCCGTGCTCCTGGGCGATCCGCTCGGCCACCGTCAGTCCGAAGAAACCTGAGCCCACCACGATGAGGTCGGCGGCACGCAGCTCCCCAGCCGTCACGGCCGCGGTCACGGGTTCAGCTCCCGCGCGGTCTGGCACGGTGCGGGCACCCTGCAGGTCGGGCACTGGCCGTCGCCGTCACCCTGAACCGGATGTATCCGCAGCGCGTTGAAGATCCTGCTCAACAGGGGTGCCCGCAGGAATGGTGTCGCGGAGGAGACCGCTGCCTCGGCGAGGACCGGAACCCCTGAACCGGTAAGCCGGAGGGCCCCCAGCGCGGCGTCCTGCAAGCCATGACCGGCTGCGGCGACCCCCCGCCGGTGGGCGCTCTCCAGCTCGTGGGTGAGGGGCGTCGGTGACGCGGTCACGCCGACACCTCCTGCTCGACCTGGCGGTACTCCGGCACCGCGGCCTGCTTGTCGAGCAGCTGGCTCATCGAGGCCGCGATGTAGTCCCATTCCTGGCGGGCCTGAATCGGTTTCGCCTTACGATCGCGGTCGGAAAGCTCGTGGGTGAGGACCTCCCGGCACGCGGCCGCGAACTCGGTACCGTCATCGGCGAGGTGAACCACGTCGGCGTAGTCGCTCACCACATCAGGCACCCGGGTGGATACCACCGGCAGTCCGGCTGCCAGGTATTCCAGCGTCTTGGTAGGGCTGATCGCGCGGGTGGCCTCGTTGAGCGCGAAGGGCATCAGGGCCACATCGAGATCGGCCATCACCTGCGGCAACTGGTGGTAGGGCACCATGCCGACATACTCGATGTTGCTTGCCCGGGGCAGGTCTGACTCCTCGATCTTCGCGACCGGCCCGACCATCCGCACCGTCCAGTCGGGCAGCGCCGCGGCCAGCTTCTCGATGAGGTCGAGGTCCACCCGCTCGTCGATCACGCCGACATAACCGGCGACCCGTCGGCTGTGCGGGCGGCGCAGCTCTCGCGAAGCCGCGTAGTGCTCCTGCTCGACACCGCTGGGAAAGAGGTACACGGCGCGCCGGCGCTGGCTGAGGGTCGAGCGGTGCAGCGACCGGCCGCCGGTGAAGACCACATCCGCCGCGGCCAGTAGTTCCCGCTGGCGCGCCAGCAAGCCCTGCGGTGCCTTGAGGAAGGAGGACAGGTCATCCATCACGTCATAGATCAGCCGGCCGGCTCCCAAGCACTTGGCAATGTCATAGGCCATCGGGGTGTACAGCCAGAGATCGGGCGACCGGCGGCCCCGGGCGTCGAAGAACTCGGCGAGCAGCGCGCCGTACGCCGCCGCTCGCGGGTCGGCGAAGCGCAGCTCCTCCTCCTCCTCCTCGAAGTCCTCCCCCGGAACGACCAGCCAGACCCGGGTGATCTCACCGTCCCGCT
>NZ_DASVQG010000114.1:0-6142 GCF_036389215.1 Jatrophihabitans sp. | reverse complement strand
GGAGCTGATCGTCACCCCGTCATCGTCGAAGTCCACCGACTGGATGGAGAAGTTCTGCCGGGCGGTGGCTCCGTACTGGACAGCCGTCCGGAACAGGTAGGAATCGACGTCCTGACGGTAGAGGTGTGCCGTGGGATGGAGCAGCTTGGCGAAGTTGTACATGTTCAGGTTCGCCGGGTCCTGGTTCTTGCCCTCCTCGTGCTGCAGGAACGCGAAGTGGTTCTTGGTTCCGTGCCACGGGGAGATGATCCGCTGGGCGTTGTTCAGGGTGGCCATCGTCCGCAGTTCCGGGACGTCGTAGCGCTCGGACATGGTGCGCAACGAGACCAGCATGTTGGGGATGGTCGATTCGCCGATCGCGAACTTCGGGTGCGAACTCTGGTCGAGCAGGAGCACCTTCGCGGAATTGCGCGCCAGGATCATGCTCAGCATCGAACCCGCGATTCCCGATCCGATTATGGCTATGTCATATGTTTCATCAGGGCCGAGGCCTTCGTCGCGCATCTGATTCTCCGTTCCTTGGCCCGGCGATGGTCGGGCTCGATGTGGTCCTACGTTGAGGGAGGAGTGGCTCTATCGAGGAGTCGGCACCCGGTACCGCCGACCGAAGAACGGAACCTTGGCGACCGCATTGCGCAGCATCTCCGGCCTGTCGTGCTCGCTTGCTCTCAGAGCCAGCTTGGCGATCCCCATCTCGCCCTCCCGGCTCAGCCGGGCAGTCTGCTGCGAACCGGTCTGCCGAGCCCAGGCGAGGGTCGCCGGGATCCGTCGCACCGCCGGATCGATCCGGCTACGGTGAAGCCGGCCGGCATCGAGTACCGGCGGGGCCACTGGTGACCGGTGTAGGCGCTCGAGCAGTTCCGCCGCGGTCACGTCCGGATCGGCCGTGCCTGCAGCCACCGCTCGCAGCCGTTCGCCGGCGTACCGGAACAGTTGCAGCGTCGGATGATACGGCGAGCTTTCCGACACGCCACGGGCGCGCCACCACGGCTCTTCGACGGCTGCCAGCGCGCTGGTGTCCCGGCTTCGGAGGAACTCGGCGTAGCAGCGGCTCAGCTCGTAGCCGGCGAGTTGCTGGCCAGTGGCCCAGTACTGGTACCAGGCGTTCCACAGCGGATAGCTGGTCGTCGCGGTGTACGCGCCGGCATAGAGCTCGTCGTTGTAGTCGAGCAGGCCTTGTTCGAGCTCTTCGACATAGCGGAAGCGCTCGGTGCTGAAGTCATCGTCAGTGATCGCGGCCAGCAGCCGGTGCACCAGCGCATGGGTGGTCTCCAGCCCGCGGGAGAGGCCACCGGTCATCAGCGGGTCCAGGTATCCCGCGGCGTCGCCGGTCAGGCACCACCGGTCGCCGACGGTACGTTCGCAGGAGTGTTGCACCTGGTCGATCCTGGCCCATTCCCGAGCGATCCGGGCACCGGCGAACTGGGCTTTCACATCGGGGAATCGCTCGATGAGATCGTTGAATTCCTGCTCGGGGGAGCAGTCGCGTGCCGGATGGACCCGGGGGTCGAGGCTGACCCCGACGCTGCACAGCGGATTCGGCCCGCGACCGTGATTGTTGAACGGTATGACCCACAACCAGCCGCCGGGAAAGACGTGGTGCAGCGTGCCGTCATGCCAGCGGCCCGGATTCTCGTACTTGGCCGAAGTGGCGATCTCGTCATAGGGCCGAACGTCCAGCAGGTGGCTGTACAACAACCGGGACTGGTGCTGGAAGCGGGGCGGCTGCTGCCGCACTCCCAGGCTGTCGCTGAGCACCGAGCCGTGGCCGCCCACGGTGTCCACCACGTACTTGGCGTGGATGGGGTCCTTGTCCGCCCGGTGGATCCGGATGCCGTCGGCCTTGAGGTCGACGCCCGTCAGCCGCTGCTGCTGCATCAGCGTGGCACCGTGCCGCACCGCGACCATGCTCAGCCAGGCGTCGACGTCCTGCCGGTAGAGATGTGTCTGGGTGGGATCGAGGGCCGAGTCCTGCGACATGGTCGCCTCGCTCGGGTTCTGCCGGAGCCCCGGCCGCTGATAGACGAAGCCGGCGTTGCGCTTTCGCCCTACGGTGGAGGAGATCTTGGCCTGCGCGCTCTCGAAACTGGCCAGGTACTTGACCTCGGGCACGCCGTATCGTTCACCGATCAGCCGGAACATCATGGCGGCGTACGGAGTGGTGGATTCCCCGATCGAGAATCGGGGATGCGTTCCGGTGTCGAGCACGACGACTCGCGCTCCGTTCCGGGCCAGGCACGCGGCGATGATCGAGCCGGCGAGTCCGGAGCCGAGGACCGCGACGTCATAGCTGTGGCGCTCGGCGGACCGGTTGTCCAGTCGTTTTTGGGCATTGTGCATAAGGCTCGTCTCCTTGGAATGTCCCGGTCTCTCACCCGGAAGCTGCTAGACGGCTAATAGAACAAAACGTATCATCACTTGTTGAATTGTGCACATCGATCTTGCCGGGCAGGACCGAGCTGCCGATGAACGACGAGGATGGCGGTCGAGAATGTGCCTGTTCCGTAACGAGTCTGAAGATCGTGCCATTTGGCCGAGGCTTACCCAAGGAACCGGCGGCAGCCCGTCATGAGCCAGCAGACCGGCGGAAACCACGAGCGCCCCCCGCCACCGAGGTGGCGAGGGGCGCTGCGGAAGCGGAGCGAAGTCAGGAAGTCTGGGCTCCGTGGTCGTGCACGCTGTCACCGCCAAGCGGTCCGGCGAAGGTGTGCTCCGGCCCGGCGGGTGCCGGGATGGTGAAGTTGCCCGGGACCCTCTTGCCGGGGACGCCGTTGACGGCCTCGGTGGAGTACGCGAAGGTCATGACCGCGAACGCCACCGCGTCGGAGTTGACCTCCAGGGCGTGGTCGTTGTTGTTGGCGTAGGTGTCACAGGCCTGGTGGTAACAAGGGTCGAACGCCTGCCCGGCGGTGCCGCCCCAGATGGCCTCCTGCTCTTCGGTCTTAACCACCTCGGCTCCGGTGAAGAGCCCGCTGGACGGGATTCCATTGTTGATGAAGGCCTGGTAGTCGCTCCGGCCGCTGAACAGCGTGTCGTCATAGGGCTCGCCGCGCAGGGTGTAGAAGGACTCGAAGAGCTCCTCGATCGCCTCGGACCCCTCCGGGATCGTCACGCCGGCCGGCGCCGGGAAGCTCGACTCGTCGGCGTCGTACACCATGAAGATGTAGTTCGGCGAGCCGATCATGTCGAAGTTCAGGTACAGCGCGATCCGGTCGAGCTCTGCCTGGGACTGCTGGGCGACCCACTGCGTCGACCCGATCAGGCCCAGCTCCTCAGCACCCCACCATGCGAAGCGCACGGTGTTCTCGGGACGGAGCTTGGACATCGCCTGGGCGATCTCGAGCAGCGCCGCGGAGCCGCTGCCGTTGTCATTGATGCCCGGGCCGGCCGGAACCGAGTCCAGGTGGGCGCCGGCCATCACCACGTTGTCGTTGTTACGCCCGGCGAGCTCGGCGATGACGTTGAAGGAGTGGCGGGTCAGGAAGTCGACCTTCACCTGAGCCGTCGAGCCGGCGGCGGCCAGGGCCTGCCCCTGCGCGAAGGAGGCGCCGACGACGGG
This sequence comes from Jatrophihabitans sp., assembly GCF_036389215.1. GTDB lineage: Bacteria > Actinomycetota > Actinomycetes > Mycobacteriales > Jatrophihabitantaceae > Jatrophihabitans_A. The sequence continues at coordinate 2,583 of NZ_DASVQG010000114.1, read as the reverse complement.
AATGCCGACGACGTTCTCACCGCCGAGCGTGCCGACGATGAGGCCGAAGCGGTCACCGGCGCTGGCGTCGCCCTGGTTGAAGATGATGACGGCCTCCGCGCCCGCGGCCTCGGCGTTGAGCGCCTTGAAGGCGAAGTTGCAGCCACCGCGCTGGATCAGCGCGATGTCGTTGGGCCCGGAGAAGTTCAGCCCGGCGAAGTCGGCGGCCTCGCAGCCGCTGGTGCTGGCCCGCGCCCCGGTCAGAGCGAGGTCGACCGGGATGACGTTGCCGGTGACGTCGCCCTCGCCGGTCCCGGTGAACGCACCGGTCTCGTAGGTGCCCTGCACCGGCGTCAGTTGCCGCAGCAGGGCGTCGGTGTCCTCGTAGGAGAACGGCACCTTCTCGGCGTCCCAGCCGGCGGCGGCGAGCACGCCCAGGACGTAGTCGACGCTGGCGGCGTAGCCGGGAGTGCCCTCGGCCCGGGTTCCGCCGTTGGCGTCCGCGATCCGCTGCAACGCCGCCTGGTGCTCGCGGACGCCCTCGAGCCGGACGCACTCCAGCATCTTGGCGTAGGTGTTGTTGGTGCGGGCATCACACCCCGACTGAGCGGGCGCGGCGGTGGCGGGGACGGTCACCAGACCGGCGAGCAGCAGCGCGCCGCTCGCCAGCAGCGCGGCGGCGCCCTTTCGAACGGATGGACGGTTACGTCTCACAGTTTCCCCTTGTCTGAGCGAGCTGAGGTTCGAAGTCCCGCTCGCGTCCGGTTCGTCGGCCACGGGTAGGCCACATCTTTCTTACATCCAATGCACATGGAACGTACCTCTCCACGTGTGAGGCGTGCGCAAGGAATACCCGCGATCTCCCGCTCCGGCCGAGCGACCCTGCGAAGGTGGCCCATGAAGCGCGCTTCAGCCGACCGTCGGTACCTGCGTCACTTGTACAGGGAACCGGCGGACAGGCAGTGCATGCGCAGTTGAGCCGGCCGCTCGCTCGGTGCCAGGGCGAGGAAGAGCGCGCGTCGCAGGCCGGCCTGGTCGACGCCGGCGCTCTCGTCCAGATACAGGTCCAGCTCCAGCAGGGCGTCCGACGTCTCCACCGCGCGCACCGACGGCCTCGCCCGCAGGACGCCCGCGAGGGATTCCGCCGTCCGCCGGATCGAGGACAGCGACACCTTTTCGCCCCGCACGACCGCGAAGTCCGAAGCCCGCCCGGTCAGGTACAGGTAGCCCTCATCGTCGAGGTAACCGAGATCGCCGGTGGCCAGTACACCGGGGGCGGCAAGGCCGCCACGCTCTTCGGCGGCCTTGCCCAGCCGGGCGCGGTAGATGGTGTCGGATTCGACCAGGACCTCCTGCGCCCGCGGTCCCCGCCCGACATCGCGCAGCCGGATCCGCACTCCCTGCAGGGGCCGTCCCGCTGATGCGAATCGGGTGGCCGGTTCGGCATGCGCGGCCAGGGTCGACACGCGCGGCCCGGCTTCGGTGAGGCCGTAGGTCAGGTACAGCTGCTTGCCGGGATAGCGGTCCAGGAACTGTCGCACCCGGTCCGGGGGCAGCGCGCTTCCGCCGACGGTGAGCGTGCGCAGGCCGTCGGGCAGGTCGCAGCCGGAATCCAGCAGCGCCGACAGCAGGATCGGCGTCAGCGAGGACACGGTGACCCCATGACGTTCCAGTTGGCCGACGTAGCCGGCCGGCTGGAACGGAGGGCCCGCCAGCACCGGCCGCGCACCCGTTCGCAGGCACCCGAGGATCTGGGCCACCAACGCGAAGGAGTAGTACATCGGCAGGTTCACCAGCACGGTGTCACGTCCGGTCAGCAGCACCGAGGCGGCGTGCCGATCGGCGTTGCGCAGCAGCGCCTGGTAATCGTGCAAGCAGCCGGTACCCGCGCCGGAGGTGCCGGTGGTCAACAGGATCACCTGGCCGGGTTCGTGGACCGGCAGGCCCGGAGTGTCGAAGATCAGCACATCAAGGTCGGCGATGCGCGCCATCCGGCCGCCTGGGTGGTCCGCAGCCGTGATCCGGGACCGGATCAGGCCGTGCGCGCCGAATTGAACAGCGCTGGCGCGCACCCGGGCGGCAGGTGTGGAGGGGGCCATCAGCAGCGGGACGTAACCGGCGGCCAGCACCGCGAAGAAGATTCGCAGCAAGGGCATGCCGTTGGGCAGCGCGATCGTCAGCACCGCGCCGGTAGGTATCTCCAGACCTCGCAGCTGCGCCACGTCAGCGCTGAAGCTTCCCGGTTCGGGCTTGTCATCCCACGTAGTTCCCACGTTGGACAGGAACCCTTCGATCAACTCCGGATCCAACAGGGTCATCACGCTCGCACCATAGGAAAGATAGGGAGTTTTTACAAGTATGTGCATCTTAGGGGGGCTTCATTACACCAGACCGTAATGATATGGTCTCGGCTGGTCAGCACCTATTGTGAATACTGCGGCACTCGCTCAGGTGGGCAGGACCGTTGCCTCTACCTGCGAGACGGGCGGCGGGATGGCGTCCTTGCACGTGTGTCGCACCGACCGATACCAGAGTGCTGCTGACGTTGTCGGCGCGAGCTGCTCGACGATGGGGGTAATGCCTTGACGCCTTTGCCCGATCTCG
>NZ_DASVQG010000113.1:0-7225 GCF_036389215.1 Jatrophihabitans sp. | reverse complement strand
GACGCCGTTTTCGAGATCTACGCCACCGTGCCCGAGGCAATCAGGCCCAGCTGACAGCAGGAACGCCTCAGCCGTGAAAGGCTGAAGGCAGTCGCGCTGCCGGTTCAACAAGCTGCCGGGCACGATCGGAACGAATCGAGTGTGACCATCAGCACGTCGCCGGGCCGGAGCCTGCGCGCGGGCGGGTAAGGCGTCCCTTAGACTGCGCCGCAGCCGTACCGATGGTGAATTGCCGCTGAGCAGCTTGGGACCCGACCCCGGGCAAGCCGCTGTGCCGATGCTGTCGGGCGATTCGTCACGCTGGTCACGATAGCTAAGGAGTACGCGTTATGGCTTTGTCCCACCCGGCGCTTGCCGCCCAGACGGGAGATCTCGCCGGCTCGGCGTTCTCCGGAGGCGATCGGTGGCTGGTCGCGGTGATCGGCCTGGTGGCCGTCGTCGCGCTGGCCTTCTCCTTCATCCTGTTCCGCGAGGTGCTGAGCGCCGACCAGGGCACGCCGAAGATGGTCGAGATCGCCGAGGCGGTCCAGGAGGGCGCCCAGGCGTACCTCAAGCGGCAGTTCCGGACGCTCTCGGTCGTCGTCGCGGTCGTCTTCCTGCTGCTGTTCGTGCTGCCGGCCGACGATGCCGGCCAGCGGATCGGCCGCTCGATCTTCTTCCTGGTCGGTGCCGGTTTCTCCGGGGCCATCGGCTACTTCGGGATGTGGCTGGCCACTCGCGCCAACGTGCGGGTAGCCGCGGCCGCGAACAACGCCGGACGCGAGCTGGCGACCCGGATCGCGTTCCGGACCGGTGGCGCGGTCGGCATGGCGACGGTGGGGCTGGGCCTGCTCGGCGCCTCCATCGTGGTGCTGGTCTACACCGACAACGCTCCCCGGGTGCTGGAGGGCTTCGGCTTCGGCGCCGCCACCCTGGCGATGTTCATGCGTGTCGGCGGTGGCATCTTCACCAAGGCGGCCGACGTCGGCGCCGACCTGGTGGGCAAGGTCGAGGCCGGCATCCCCGAGGACGACCCGCGCAACGCCGCCACCATCGCCGACAACGTCGGTGACAACGTCGGCGACTGCGCCGGCATGGCCGCCGACCTCTTCGAGTCCTACGCCGTGACCCTGGTGGCCTCGCTGATCCTCGGCGCGGTGGCCTTCGGCACCAAGGGCCTGCTGTTCCCGCTGATCGTGCCGGCCATCGGCGTCGTGACCGCCATCATCGGGGTGTTCATCACCCGCTCGCGCGCGAACGAGGGCGGCTTGAAGACCATCAACCGCAGCTTCTACATCTCCGCCGGCATCTCGGTGGTGCTCTGCGCGATCGCCGCGTTCAGCTACCTGCCCACCAAGTTCTCCGAGCTGGAGGGTGCTGGCGTCGATATCGACGGCGTCACCCGGATCAACGACCACGGTGGCAACCCGGCGCTGATCGCGATCGTCGCCGTCATCATCGGCATCGTGCTGGCCGCGGTCATCCTGTGGCTCACCGGCATCTACACGGGCACCGACCACAAGCCGGTGCAGGACGTCGGGATCTCCTCGCTGACCGGCGCCGCCACCGTGATCCTGGCCGGCATCTCGGTGGGCTTCGAGTCCGCCGTCTACACCGCGCTGGTGATCGCGGCGGCCGTGTTCGGGGCGTTCCTGCTCGGCGGCGCCTCGGTGTCGGTCGCGCTGTTCGCGGTGGCACTGGCCGGCTGCGGCCTGCTCACCACCGTCGGCGTGATCGTGGCGATGGACACCTTCGGCCCGGTCTCGGACAACGCGCAGGGCATCGCCGAGATGTCCGGCGACGTCAGCCCGGCCGGCGCCCAGATCCTCACCGAGCTCGACGCGGTGGGCAACACCACCAAGGCGATCACCAAGGGCATCGCGATCGCGACGGCGGTGCTGGCCGCGACCGCGCTGTTCGGCTCCTACCAGGACGCGATCCGCGAGGCCATCGAGAAGTACCAGACCGGTGACCAGGTCTCGACGTTCGTGCAGAACTCCTTCACCAACACCATCGTCAGCCCGAACACCCTGGTCGGTGTCATCATCGGCGCGGCCGTCGTGTTCATGTTCTCGGGCCTGGCAGTGAACGCGGTGTCCCGGGCGGCCGGCGCGGTGGTCTACGAGGTGCGCGCGCAGTTCCGCAACCACCCCGGGATCATGGACGGCACCGAGCGTCCCGAGTACGGCCGGGTCGTCGACATCTGCACCCGGGACTCGCTGCGCGAGCTGGTCACTCCGGGCCTGCTCGCGGTGATGGCGCCGATCGCCGTCGGCTTCGGCCTGGGCGTCGGCCCGCTGGCCGGCTACCTCGGCGGCGCCATCGCCACCGGCACCCTGATGGCGGTGTTCCTGGCCAACTCCGGTGGCGCCTGGGACAACGCCAAGAAGCTGGTCGAGGACGGCATCCACGGTGGCAAGGGTTCGGACGCGCACGCTGCGACCGTGATCGGTGACACCGTGGGCGACCCCTTCAAGGACACCGCCGGCCCCGCGATCAACCCGCTGATCAAGGTGATGAACCTGGTGTCGGTGCTGATCGCGCCGGCCGTCGTCCAGCTGTCGATCGGCGAGGACGCCAACTCCGCGATCCGGATCGCGATCGCCCTGATCGCCGTGGTGATCATCGTCGCGGCCATCCTGATCGCCAAGCGCCGGGCCTCCACCCTCAACGACGACCCGTCAGAGGCACAAGCGGTCGCCCGGGTCGGCTAGCAGGCACCGATCGGACCGATGCCCCCGAGCGCCTAGCGTTCGGGGGCATCGGTCTTTTTTCCGTGCGCGTGGAACGGTCCTACCCGTTCTGAACCGATTCGCCGACCTGTGTCGAGCAGCTCATGGAGCCAATTCATGGTGGGGAGTTGACTCCGGTCGCCAACTTGTGAGAACGTTCTCTCAGCCGAGAAAACGTTCTCTCGCGCTTGCCGGATCCGATGCTGCAAACCCCGCAGATCTTTCCGTTGAAAGCGTTGCCGCACCTATACCAGGGCTGCCATCGCGGCCAGCCTGGCCAACCACCAACGTCCGCCGTCGGGCGTTTCCACCACACCCCGTTGGAGAACCATGAAGACTTCGCGCTCCCTTCGCGGCTTGGCCGCGCTTGGTGCGATCTGCCTGCTGGCCGTCACCGGCTGCAGTTCGAGCTCCAAGAGCTCCGACACCGCTGCTCCAGGCGTCGCCAAGTCAGGCACTCTGAAGATCGGCACCTCGAACAACATCAAGCCGTACGCCTATCAGGAGAACGGCAAGCTGACCGGCTTCGAGATCGATCTGATCACCGCCGCGGCCAAGAAGCTCAACCTGACCCCAGACTTCATCGCCCTGGACTTCTCGGCCCTGTTGCCGGCGGTCAACAACCGCCAGTTCGACGTGGTCGCCTCGGCCGTGGGCATCACCGCTCCCCGCAAGAAGATGGTCGATTTCTCCGACGGATACCTCGCCGGCTATTTCGGCGTCCTCACCCGGCCGGGCAGTGGAATCACCTCAGAGGTCTCGTCGGTGCGCGGCAAGAGGATCGCCGTCCTGCAGGGTTCCATCGAGGACGCCAACGCCGACATCTTCATCCCGGGCGCCAAGATCGTTCGGTTCCCGGACAACAACACCGCCGACCTGGCGCTGAAGAACAACCGGGTCGACGGCTTCTTCAACGACTTCGACCCGAACCTCGGGATCATCAAGAAGTACCCGGATCTGCACCTGGCGCAGCCGATCACGATGCCGGCGACGGCCTTTCCTGCCGGCTGGGCGGTCCGCAAGGGCAACACGGCGCTGGTAACCAAGCTGAACACGGCCCTCAAGCAGGTGGTCAGCGACGGAACCTGGCTGAACCTGTACAAGAAGTACTTCCCGCAGGATCCGGTTCCCACGGCCAGCGAGCTGCCGCCGTACCAGGCCAAGACGTCATGAACGACCTGCTGCGCAACTTCTTCGACTGGGACCTGATCAGCAGCGTCCTTCCGGACCTGCTGACCTACGGCCTGCGCAACACCCTGATCCTCGCAGTGATCTCGTCGCTGCTGGGCAGCGTGATCGGCATGGTGCTGGCGGTGATGGCACTGTCGCACCGCTGGTACCTGCGGCTGCCGGCCCGCGTCTACACCGACATCTTCCGGGGCCTTCCGGCGGTGCTCACCATCCTGATGGTCGGCGAGGGCGTCTTCTCGGCCCAGATCAGCTGGCTGGCCTCGCCGTATCCGGTCGCGATCTTCGCCCTCAGCTTGATGGCGGGCGCCTACATCGGCGAGATCTTCCGCTCCGGCATCCAGAGCGTCGAGAAGGGGCAGGGGGAGGCCTGCCGGGCGCTCGGCCTGACCCACGGACAGGCGTTGCGGCTGGTCGTGATCCCGCAGGGCGTCCGGCGGGTGCTGCCGGCGCTGGTGAACCAGTTCATCGGGATCATCAAGGACTCCAGCCTGGTCTACTTCCTCGGGCTGATCACGAGCCAGCGGGAGCTGTTCCGGATCGGCCAGGACGCCTCGGTCAGCACCGGTAACCTGTCGCCGCTGCTGGCGACCGGCCTGTGCTACCTGGTGCTGACCATTCCGCTGACCCACCTGGTCAATTACATCGATCATCGGCTGCGGGTCGGTACCCGTCCCACTGTGGAACCCGACGAGCCCTCGTCCACCACGCCACTGGAGGTCCTGGTATGAGCACCCACGAGATCGACGTCGCGGCCATCTCGCCGGACTCGGTGAGGATCGAGACCGGCCGCCCGGCACCGGACGGCGACCCGACGCTCGCCACGGCCGGCGCAGGGTCCAAGCGCTATGCCGGCGCCGCGCTCGAAGCGCGCGACATCTACATGAAGTTCGGCCCGGTCGAGGTGCTACGGGGCGCCGATCTGTCAGCCCCGGCCGGCACCGTCGCGTGCATCATCGGTCCGTCAGGCTCGGGCAAGTCCACGCTGCTGCGCTGCCTGAACGGCCTGGAGGCGCGCACCTCCGGCACCGTCCTGCTCGATGGCGAGGACACCGCGACCATGAACCCGAACGTATTGCGGCAACGGGTCGGCATGGTGTTCCAGCACTTCAACCTCTTTCCGCACAAGACCGCGTTGCAGAACATCACCCTGGCGCTGACCACGGTGAAGAAGATGCCGGCCGCACAGGCAGAAGCGCTTGCGATGCAAGGGCTGGCCGATGTGGGGCTGGCAGATCGTGCGCGGCATCGACCCACCCAGCTGTCCGGTGGTCAGCAGCAACGCGTCGCGATCGCGCGGGCTCTGGCCATGCAGCCGCAGGTCATGCTCTTCGACGAGGTCACCAGCGCGCTGGACCCGGAGCTGGTCAAGGGTGTCCTGCAGCTGATGGCCGAGCTTGCCAAGGGCGGCATGACGATGGTGGTCGTAACGCACGAAATGGGCTTCGCCCGCCAGGTTGCCGATACCGTGGTCTTCATGGATGCCGGAAAGGTCGTTGAAGTCGGGACGCCCGAGGCAATCTTCGACGCGCCGCAGTCGCCGCGCCTGAGGAAGTTCCTCTCGCAGGTGCTGTGATCGTGGCTTCCAACTCCCACCCGGCGCGCCGGCCGACGGTGACCGACGTGGCACGTGCAGCAGGCGTATCGGTGGCCACCGCCGGGCGGGTGCTGGGCGGTTACGGCAAGGTCGGCGAGGAGATGCGGGTTACCGTCCAGGAGGCGGCCGACCGGCTGGGGTACTCACCGAACGTGGTGGCCCGCAGCATGCGATCGGGAAACACCCACAGCATCGGTTTCGTCGGCGCCGACATCTCCAACCCGTTCTTCGCCACGGCCATGCGCGGGATCTGCGATGTCGCCCGCGAGGAGGGCTACGAGGCGATCCTCATGAACAGTGATGACCGCCTGGAGACCGAGCGCAACGCCGTCCGGGTGCTGCTGGACAAGCAGATCGAAGGCATCGTGGTGGCGCCGACCTCGGTGACCGATGTCGAGCACCTGAAGAGAGCGCAGGAGCAGGGGGTGCCGGTCGTGCTGCTGGACCGGCACATCCCGATGCTCGACACCGACAGCGTCGGCATCGACAACGAGGCCGCAGCCCGGGAGGCCGTCGAGCACCTGCTGGAGCTCGGTCACCGGCGCATCGGCCTGCTGGCCTCGGTCGATCCGGAGGAGAGTCCCGAGCTGGTCAGCCCGCCGGGCTCGCGCAAGCTGATCGTGCACGGGGTCGCCCGGCCGTCGATCGAACGGATCCGCGGTTACATCTCCGCGCTGGGCGGTTACCGGATCCCGCCGCGCCGGCGGGACCTGCGGTACAGCCCGATCGGTGACATCGCGCAGGCACACCAGCAGGCGTTCGCCCTGCTCGGGCAGCGACCGCGGCCGACCGCCGTCTTCGCCGCCGACAACGTCACGACCCAGGGCCTGTTCACCGCCGCCCGTGCCCACGGACTCTCGGTTCCGGGCGACCTGTCGATCGTCGGGTTCGATGATCTGGACTGGACGACGCTGGTCGAACCAGCCGTGACCGTCGTCGCTCAGGACCCGCTGGCCGCCGGGCGGCAGGCAGCGCAGCGGCTCTTCCTCCGGATCAAGGGCGATACCGATCCAGCCGAACAGATCGTGCTTGCGACCCGGCTGATCGTGCGCGGGAGCACCGGCCCGGTCAGTCCCAGCGCGGCCGGCATGCCGGCAACCGATTGATCCCACCACCGCACACATCGAACGCCGGGGTGTCGCCGGAACGACCAGGGCGATCTGGCTGATGCCGGCCCGCGGCCACCTATCCGAACCGAAAGGCACCACCATGACTTCCTCTGTTTCCCGTGCCCGCGTCGTCGTCGTGGGTGGGGGTGTTCTCGGCGTTTCGACCGCGACCCAGTTGGCCCAGCGCGGCGCCGACGTCGTTCTGGTCACCGAGTCCGCGCTGTCCAGCGGCGCGTCCGGACGATCACTGTCCTGGCTCAACTCCTTCGGTGGCCAGCGGTCGGCGGCATATCACCAGCTGCGGCTGGAGGGGATGCAGCGATACCGTGCGTGGGCCGAGCGGATGCCTGCCTCGGACTACCTCAAGTTCGACGGCGGCCTCACCTGGGCAGCCCCCGGAGACACCTCGCACCAGCAGGCCTTCGCGGCCATGCGGGCCAACGGTTACGACGCCCGCTGGCTGACCCGCGACGAGGTCGCTCGGCTGGTACCCGGGGTCGATCCGGCGGCGATTCCCGATGAGGGCGCCATCCTCAACCCGAGCGAGGGCTGGGTCGACGTCGTCGCGCTCATCGACGACCTGATCACCGAATTCCAAGCTGCCGGCGGTGTGCTGCGCA
>NZ_DASVQG010000112.1:0-10262 GCF_036389215.1 Jatrophihabitans sp. | reverse complement strand
GTCCTCGTTACCGTTCCGCTGTCAGGCGGTTCCAGCCCCGCCAGCAACGCGAGCAGGCTGGACTTGCCGCTGCCGGACGGCCCGGTGATAGCCAGCACCTCGTAGGGATGGGCGCTGACCGAGACGTCGTCGAGGACCGCCCGCCCGGCCCGCCGGTAGCCCACCCGGTCCGCGACCAGGGTCGGCGGCAGCTGGCCGGCCGCATGCCGGGCGGTCATCGGTAGCCGCCGGGGCGCTCAGGATCGCTGCGCTCGGTTCCGGCTCGTTCGGCTCCGGCGGTGAGGACGAGCTCCACGCCACCGGGCCTGCGCACCACCCGCAGCTGGGAACCGGGCGGCAGGGTGGCCAGCACGTCCGGTGGCAGCCGCACGGCACCGTCGGGATCGACCCGCACGAACTGCTGCCGGTGCTGGTCGCGGTCATCGGCCCGGCCCTCGGTGATGGTCACGCTGCGTCCCAGCGCGGCCGCCACCGCCGGGTCATGGGTCACCACCACCACGGTGGTGCCGAAGCTGGACGTGATCCGGGTCAGCAACTCACCCACCTTGTCGCGGTTGTCGGTGTCGAGCTGGGAGGTCGGCTCGTCGGCCAGCAGCAGCCCGGGGGAGCCGGCCATCGCCACCGCGACCGACAGCCGCTGCTGCTCGCCACCGGACATCCGCGAGACCCGCTGGCCGCTCAGCTCCGACAACCCGAGTGCTGCCAGCAGCTCGGCCGGTGCCTGCAGGTCGACCCGCCGGTAGCCGCGCAGGGCGCGCTGGGCGAAGCTGATGTTCTGCTCGGCAGTGCCGTAGGGCAACAGGTTGCGCGACGGGTTCTGCACCACCACGCCGATCCGCTGGCCGCGCAGCCGCAGCAGCTCGGACTCGCTCATCACCGTGATGTCGTCGGCGCCCAGGTAGATCTGGCCGGAGCTGGGCCGCAGCAGGCCCGCCAGCAGGCTGAGCAGGGTCGACTTCCCGGAGCCGGACGGTCCGAGCAGGGCGACTGATTCCCCCGCCGCCACGCTGAACTCGACGTTGTCCAGGGCGGTGACCTCCTCGCCGTCCAGCTCGTAGTAGTGGCTCAGGTGCTCGCAGTGGATCGCCAGGCCGGTCTGCAGTACCCGCGCGGTCATTCGGCCTCCCGCAGCCGGGCCGGTGCCGCTGCCTGCATGAGCGCGCGGCCGGCCAGCACCGCGGTGATGCCCAGCAGCAGCACGAAGATCAGCGCGAACAGCGCGACCCCGGACACTGCCGGCCGGAAGCCCAGGGCGACCGGGGTGCGGTCGGCGAACTCCGGAATGGAGGGCATCGCCCAGCGCGCGGCCAGGTAACCGGCCGGCACCCCCAGCAGCATGGCAGCGCCGAGCAGCAGCAACTGCTCGAGGATGCAGGCGCCCAGCAGCGTCCGGCGCCTGATCCCGACGGCGCGCAGCGAGGCCAGCTCGAAGGTCCGGCGCCGGCCGGTCGCGGCGATCGCGATGGCGGTGCCGCCGACGGCCAGTATCGATCCCACGATGGCGCACACCACCAGCAACCGCAGTGCCAGCGCCGGCCCCTGCCGGCCCAGTTCGGTGAGCCGGCCGGAGGCGGTGGCGCCGGCTTCGATCACCAGCCCGGCGGCGCGCAGCCGGCTGATCGCATCTGCCGGCGCGTCCGGCCCGAGCCAGATCGACCAGCTGGCCTCGGTGTCGAAGGTCGGCAGCTGGGCGCGCAGCCCGGCCAGGTCCACCAGCACCCCGGTGTCGAGCACCGAGGGCAGCACCGCCGGGCTGCCCACCACCTGGAACGGCACCGCCGAGCCGGTCTGGTCCGACATCCGCAGGCTGGACTGGCCGTCCGCGCCCGGGATCAGGCCGCCCGGCGAGGCCAGTACCGGCAGCGGGCGTGGGATGTCGGCATGGGTGATACCGGCCGAGCCGCCGGCCTGGCTGGAGTAGTCGTCCTGCAGGCCGCCGTCGGTGACGCTGAGGACGTCCTTGGCGTTGCCCAGCTGGCTGGCCAGCGGTCGCCAGTGGCCGGCGGTGCCGAACCCGGCGTCCAGCGGCTGCCACCGGCCGTCGCCGAAGAATTCCAGCCGGCTCACCCGTACCGTGCCGAGCAGCTGGCCGAAGGTGTCGATCGGGCGGTCCCAGGTGATGCCGGTCAGCGTGCACCCGCCGGAGCAGCCGACCGCCGCGGTGTACTGGTGCGCTCCCAGGGCCAGCGTGCCGGCCCGGGCGTTGATCGGCGGCTGGTTGGGAGCCCGCAGGTTGAGCAGCACGGTCGGGCGGTTACCGGAACTCATATTGGTCGCCTCGATGCTCACCCGCAGCCGGTCGGTACGGACCTTCAGGGCGGCGGGCAGGTTGGCCGGCAAGAGCGCGACGGCGGCCTCGGCCGGTGCCGGGGCCGAGCCGCCCGAGTACGCCACCGCGGCCAGCCTGCCGGCGTCCACCGCCAGCACCCGGCCGGTGACCGAGCCGCCGCCGTCGGGCAGCCAGGACGCGGTGGCCATCGCCCACCGGCCCTCCGGGTCGGCCTGCCGGCTGGCCAGGATCGGATCGTGCAGCGGCTCGAACTGCACCGGGGCCACCGCGTGGGCGCCCACCTCGATCCGGGCCCGGGTCTCGCGGTTGTGTTCGGCCACCCCCTCGCCGGCGATGGCGAAGGTGGCCAGACCCACCGCAACCGCCAGCAGCGAGGCCAGCCGCAGGCCGGCCGGCCGGCGCACCACCTGCCGGGCCGCCAGGAACAGCCCGATCCGGCCGGAGCCACGGGTCATCGGCAGCAGCGGGCGCAGCACCAGCGGAAGCAGCCGGATGCCCAGCAGGGCCACCGCGAACACCAGCAGTGCCGGCGCCAGCAGGGTGGCCGAGTGCGGGCTGCCGTCCCGGCCGGCCCGGTTCAACAGCACCAGACCGACGATCGCGGCAGCGGCCAGCAGGATGTCCAGGGCCAGCATCAGCGCGCTGGACTGGTGGCCCGGCGTGCGCCGCCACTGCTCCAGCACCGGCCGGCGCAGGGTCTTGCGGCTGGCGGCGGCGGCGGCCACCAGGCTGCCGGCCAGGGACGCAGCCACCGCCACCGCGGTGGCCCGGGTGAAGCTGACCGGGGTGCCGGGGACCAGCACGGTGGCCGCGAACAGCCGCACCGACAGCCAGCCGCCGAGCAGTCCCAACGGCACGGCCAGCGCGACCAGCAGTATCGGCTCGGCCAGCCCGAACCGCAGCGTCGAGGTGGGCCCCAGCCCGCGCAGCTTGGCCAGCGCGATCTCCGAGCCCTTGGCCTCGACGGCGTCGGCGATCACCTGGAACAGCACCAGCCAGGCCAGCACCGCCAGTTGCAGGGACACCAGCAGGACGGAGACGTCGATCAGCTTCCGCTCGGCCTGTGCCGCGGCCAGCACCCGCAGGACGTCGGTGCGGAACTCGTCGCCCACGCCGGGACCGGAGCGCAGTTGGGCGAGCCTGGCCAGGTCCGCCCGCAGCGCCGGGATGTCGGAGAGCCGGACCTGATCAGCCGCGATCGGGTAGTCGACCTGCACCTCGAGTTGGGCGGGCAGCAGCGTCAGCAACTGCGACCTGTCGACGAACAGCCCGTCCACGGTGTTCGGGCCGTCGCCGGAGCCGAGATGGGCGTTGAAATAGTTCCTGCCCTGCCAGTACGGATCGCTGGCGCTGCGCAGCCGGTAGCTGCCCACCAGGGTGACCGGGATCTCCGGCTCACCTGGCCCGCCTGCGGGCGCGATGGCCTGCTGCGGACCCGACAGCGCCAGCCGGGTGCCGACCTTCCACCCGTTATAGGGATCCTGCAGGGTGCGCTCGCTGGCCAGCGCCTCGCCGGGCCGGCTGGGGCAACGGCCCCGGGTGAGCACCAGGTGCGCGCACGCGCCGGTTCGCCAGATCATCCGGGTGATCGGCCCGACGTCGCCGATCGCCACCTGGGCCGGCGTCGAGGCCCGGACTCCCAGCACGGCGGCCGTCAGCGTGCTGGGGTAGGCCTTGATGCTGCCCGGCTTGGGCCCCAGGGCCGCCGCCGCGTCCAGGTCGCCCTCGGTGGAGATGTCGCGGGTGAACGCGAAATGCAGCGCCGCGGCGCTGGCTGACTCGGTGAGCCGGTCGTGCAGCGTCGATTCGTCGGCGGCCCGGGCGTAGAGCGGCCCGAGCGAGCCCGCGCCGATGGTGATCGCGGCCACCAGCAGGGTGGCTGCCGACAGGCCCCGCCGCCACCACAGGGCGCGCAGGAGCAGTGCCAGTCGGCCGCTACCGAAACCGCTGATGGGCGTCCCTTTCTCACCGGGCCTTCTCACCGGCTGGCCCAACCGGCCAGCCGGTGCCATCACACACCCTTGCCGAGCGGCTGGGTGGCCGGTCCCGCCGGGTAGTTATGCGACTGATGCCAGTCCGTTGCCGGATGCCCGGCGCAACGAGCCGGCCGCAAGCACGTCCTGCGGCCAGTACCGGCTAGCGAGCGGCGGGAGCCGCGGCGCGGGAGATGCCGAAGCCGCCACGGGCCTCCCGACCGAACCGGGCGATCTCGCGGGCCAGGTCCAGCGGCCGGATCGACGCTGCCCGGGTCCGGTCCTGCTCGGTCAGCAGGTCGGCAGGAATCAGCCAGACCACCTCGAACTCCAGGCCGTCGGGGTCCCGGCCGTAGAGCGACTTGGTCGTGCCGTGATCCGACGCCCCGACCAGCGCCCCGGCGGCGGCCAGCTTGCCCGCCAACTCCTCCAGGTCACCGAGGGTGTCGACCTCCCACGCCAGGTGGTAGAGCCCGACGGTGCCGCGCCCGGCAGCGGACGCGCCGGCCTGGCTGCCGAGCTGGAAGAGCCCGAGATCGTGGTCGTTGGTCGAGCCCGCCGCCCGCAGGAACGCCGCGCCCGGCAGGCCGTCGCCGTTGGGGATGTAGTCGAAGCCCAACACGTCGCGGTAAAACGCCACGCTGGCGGCGACGTCCCGGACGTAGAGCACGGCGTGGTTCAACCGGAAAACTGACATGGTGGCCTCCTGGGTGCGCTGTGTCGATGATGCTCTCCACAAGGAAGTTGAGGTTTCAACTATTCCTCGACCGGGTAGACGTTAAGTTGATGTGACGAAGTTCATAAGCGGCCCGCCGAACCAGGACAACCCCGAAGACATGGGAGCTCCACGACGGCGGCCGCATCGATAATTCGGTGAAAGCTTCCAAAAGGCCCACCCGATCGCAGTTTTTTCGAGAACTTGCGGGATTCTTGCGGGTTCCAGGGGTATACGAAGCGGTGCGCGTCCATTACCTTCGCTTTATCCGACACACATCTCCGGCACTCGCTTCCTGTGAGTGCCGTCCTCCCTTGTCCTGATCCCGGAGACAGTGCATGCGCGCAGGCAGTAAGGCTTTGATCAGTGGACTCACAACCCCGGCGTTAGTCGTCGGGGCGTTGCTGGCGGTACCGACCTCGGCCTGGGCCGGGGCGAGCGCCGGTGCTCCCGTTGTCATCAACGAGGTGTACGGCGGCGGCGGCAACACCGGCGCCACCTACAAGCAGGACTTCATCGAGCTCTACAACAAGAGCACCTCAGCGGTGAACCTGACCGGCTGGTCCGTGCAGTACGCCTCGGCGACCGGGACCTCGTGGGCCACCACGGCGCTGACCGGCACGCTGCCGGCGGGCACCCACTACGTGGTGCGCGAGTCGCAGGGCAGCGGTGGAACCACTGACGTGCCCTCCGACGTGACCGGGACCATCGCGATGAGCGGCACGGCCGGCAAGGTGGCGCTGGTCAACAGCACCTCCGCGCTGACCTGTGCCGGGGACTGCGACGGCAACGCCGCTGTGGTGGACTTCGTGGGCTTCGGCACCACCGCCAACGACTTCGCCGGCACCGGGCCCACCCCGGCGCCGAGCAACACCAACTCCGTCTCGCGCAACGCCAGCCACGACAACACCGCCAACAACGCCGCGGACTTCACCGCCGGCGCGCCGAGCCCGGTGGCCTGCGGGACCGCCTGCACCACGCCGCCGCCCCCGCCGCCGACCACCGACAAGACGATCGCCGAGATCCAGGGTCCCGGCGCCTCCTCGCCGCTGGTGAACAGCACCGTCACCACCAAGGGCATCGTCACCGCCGCCTACCCGGCCGGTGGCTTCAAGGGCTACTACCTCCAGACCCCGGGCACCGGCGGCCCGGTGGACACCGCCACCGACACCACCTCCGACGGCATCTTCGTCTTCCAGTCCACCGGCTCCTTCCCGGCCGCCGTGCAGGTCGGCAAGTACCTGCAGGTCACCGGTTCGGTCACCGAGTTCTTCGGCATGACCGAGATCAACGTCGCCGCTGCCGACGTCGTCGACCTCGGCGCCCCGCCCGCGCCCGTCACCGCCGCCACCACCAACGGCTGGCCCACCACCGACGCCGCGCGTGAATCCCTGGAGGGCATGCTCTACCGCCCGACCGGCGCCTTCACCGTCACCAACACCTTCACCACCAACCAGTTCGGCGAGGTCGGCCTGGCCTCGGGCACCAAGCCGCTGATCCAGCGGACCGAGGTCGAGAAGCCCGGTCCCGCCGCCTCCAGCCCCACCGAGGCCGACAACGCCGCTCGCGCGGTCACCCTGGACGACGGCTCCAGCATCAACTTCCTGGCCACCAGTGGCGGCCTGCTGGTCAACGGCAACCTGACCCCGCCGTACGTCTCGCAGTCGGCGCCGGTCCGGGTCGGCGAGCCGGTCACCTTCACCAGCGACGTCATCCTCGACTGGCGTAACAGCGCCTGGAAGTTCCAGCCCACCAGCACGGTCATCGGCCCGGACAACACCAACTCGCCGGCAACCTTCGGCAACACCCGCACCGCAGCGCCCGACAGCGCCTACATCGGCAACGCCAACCTCAAGGTCGCCTCGTTCAACGTGCTGAACTACTTCACCACCCTGGGCACCGACAACAGCTCGTGCGTCGCGTTCAAGGATCGCGACGGCGACGGTTCGACCGTCAGTGGCGGCTGCAACCAGCGCGGCGCCTGGGACTCGGCCGACCTCGCCCGGCAGCAGGCCAAGATCGTCAAGGCAATCAACGCCCTGGGCGCGGACGTGGTCGGTCTGATGGAGATCGAGAACTCCGCCCGCCTCGGCGAGGCAACCGACGAGGCGCTCAACACCCTGGTGGCGGCGCTGAACGCCGACGCCGGCGCGGGCACCTGGGCGGCCAACCCGTCCTCTGCGGAGCTGCCTCCGGTGGCCGACATGGACGTCATCAACAGCGCGATCATCTACAAGCCGGCCGCGGTCCAGCGGGTCGGCGCGTCCCGGGCGCTCGGCACCCAGAGTGCCGCTGGTGGCGCGTTCGACAACGCCCGTGAACCGCTCGGCCAGGTGTTCCACCCGGTGGCCGGCGGCGACAACTTCCTGTTCGTCGTCAACCACTTCAAGTCCAAGGGCTCGGCCGGTCCGTGGCCCGGCGACGCCGACACCGGCGACGGCCAGGGTTCCTCGAACGAGTCGCGAGTCCGCCAGGCCGGTGCGCTGCGGGACTGGGTTCCCACCGTGCAGGCAGGCGCCAAGGCCGTCGTGATGGTCGGCGACTACAACTCCTACGGCAAGGAAGACCCGCTGCAGGTGCTCTTCGACGCCGGTTACACCGACGCCGAGCAGGCCTTCAACCACGGCGAGTACTCCTACTCCTTCTCCGGCCTGTCCGGATCGCTGGACCACATCCTGATGAACGCCGCCGCCCTGAAGCGGGCGACCGGCGCCGACATCTGGAACATCAACTCGCCCGAGTCGGTGGCCCTGGAGTACAGCCGGTGGAACTACACCGCCACCGACTTCTACCAGGCCGACCCGTACGCATCCTCCGACCACGACCCGGTGGTCCTGGGCCTGACGGCGAGCGCTCCGACCAAGACCGTGCAGGTCCTGGGCATCAACGACTTCCACGGCCGGATCCAGTCCAACGGCGTCGAGGCCGGGGCCGGCGTGCTGGCCGGCGCGGTGAAGCAGCTGCGCACCCAGTACCCGGACACGGTGTTCGCCGCGGCCGGTGACCTCATCGGCGCGTCCACCTTCGAGTCCTTCATCGCCCACGACAAGCCGACCCTGGACGCGTTGAACTCGGCCGGTCTCGAGGTCTCGGCGGTGGGCAACCACGAGTTCGACCAGGGCTACAACGACCTGGTGAACCGGGTGATGGCGCCGTACAACGCCGACACCAACCCCTACGGCGGGGCGGCGTGGCAGTACATCGGTGACAACGTCCGGCACGCCGAGGACCACTCGGCAGCACTTCCCGAGACCTGGATCAAGGACTTCGGGGGCGTCCAGGTGGGCTTCATCGGTTCGGTCACCGACCACCTCAGCGAGCTGGTCTCCCCGGCCGGGATCGCCGGCCTGGAGATCGAGTCGCCGGTGGTGGCCGCCAACCGGGACGCCGACAAGCTCAAGGCCCAAGGCGCCGACATCATCGTGCTGCTGGTGCACGAGGGCGCCGAGACCACCGCGCTGTCCTCGGCGACCAACCCTGCCACCGACTTCGGCAAGATCGTCACCGGCGTCAACGACAACATCGACGCGATCATCTCCGGTCACACCCACCTGTCCTACAACCACTCGGTCACGGTTCCGGGCTGGGTGGCTGAAGGCCGCGCGGTGACCACCCGTCCGGTTGTCTCGGCCGGTCAGTACGGCTACAACCTCGACCAGCTGCTGTTCACTGTGGATTCCGACACCGACAAGGTGGTCGGCGTCCAGCAGAGCACCCTGCCGCTGGTGAAGACGCCGGCCTACCCGACCGATGCGCCGACCCAGGCCATCGTGGACAAGGCCGTCGCGGATGCCGCCGTGCTCGGTGCGCAGCCGCTGGGCCAGATCACCGGTCCGTTCAACCGCGCCAAGACCTCGTCCGGCTCGGAGAACCGGGGTGGCGAGTCCACCCTCGGCAACCTGGTCGCCGAGGTCCAGCAGACCGCCACCGAGGGTGCGACCACCGGCTCGGCGCAGATCGCCTTCATGAACCCGGGCGGCCTGCGGGCGGACATGGTCGGCAGCAGCTCGACGTACCCGACCACGCTGACCTACAAGCAGGCAGCCAACGTCCAGCCGTTCGCCAACACGCTGGTCAACATGAAGCTGACCGGCGCGCAGATCAAGACGGCGCTGGAGCAGCAGTGGCAGCCGGCGGGCTCGTCCCGGCCGTTCCTGCGGCTGGGCATCTCCGAAGGATTCACCTACACCTATGACGCACGAGCGGCGGCCGGCAGCCGGATCACCGCCATGTGGCTCAACGGAACCGCGATCGACCCGGCGGCCAGCTACTCCGTCACGGTCAACTCGTTCCTGGCGTCCGGCGGTGACAACTTCTTCGTGCTGGCACAGGGCACCAACAAGAAGGACACCGGGCAGACCGACCTGCAGGCGATGGTCGACTACATGGACAAGCACACCCCGGTGTCGCCGAACTACACCCAGCGGTCGGTGGGCGTGATGTTCCCGGCCGGTGCCCCGGCGTCCTACCTCCCGGGTGACACGGTCAGCTTCGACCTGTCGTCGCTGGCCTTCAGCACCGCTGCCGATCTCAAGGACACCTCGGTGACCGTGAAGCTCGGGTCCACCGAGCTGGGAACGTTCGCGGTGAACAACGCGCTGGGTACGGCGATCACCGACGAGTACGGAACCGCCTCTGTCGCCTTCACCCTGCCGACCGGTGTGCCAGCCGGCCTGCAGAACCTGACGGTGACGGGAGCCCAGACCGGCACCACCACCACGGTGCCGATCACCATCGACCAGCTGGTGACCACCACGACGACGCTGAGCGCATCGGCCCCGTCCCAGTTCTACGGGACGGCCAACCCGGAAACGCTCACGGCGACCGTGGTCCAGAGCGACGGCGGCTCGGCAGCCGGCGATGTGCGGTTCGAGACCTCGACCGGCACGGTGCTGGCCACTGTCCCGGTGAGCTCGGGCAAGGCCAGCTACCAGGTGCCGGCGAACACTCCGGCCGGGACGTTGCAGATCACCGCGACGTTCGTCCCGTCAGCCACCCGCGGCGTGGTGGGCTCCACCTCCTCGGCGCTGGCGTTCACGGTGAACAAGGCGGTCTCCACCACCGCGCTGGCGGCGTCGGCCCCGTCCCAGTTCTACGGGACGGCCAGCCCGGCCACCCTCACGGCGACCGTCACCCAGAACGATGGCAGCACGCCGGCTGGCGATGTGCGGTTCGAGACCTCGACCGGCACGGTGCTGGCCACCGTCGCGGTGAGCTCGGGCAAGGCCAGCTACCAGGTGCCGGCGAACACTCCGGCCGGGACGTTGCAGATCACCGCGACGTT
>NZ_DASVQG010000111.1:0-8130 GCF_036389215.1 Jatrophihabitans sp. | reverse complement strand
CGCCAGGCGGCTGACCATCTGGGCGGTCTGCTGCTCGTCGAAGGTCCGCTCGGCCTGCTCGATGAGCGTGAGCACGTCACCCATGCCGAGGATGCGCGACGCCATCCGCTCCGGATGGAAGACGTCGAAGTCCTCGAGCTTCTCGCCGGTGCTCGCGAACATGATCGGCCGGCCGCAGACCTGGGCGACGGACAGGGCCGCGCCGCCGCGCGCATCGCCGTCGAGCTTGGTGAGCACCACGCCGGTGAAGCCGACCCCGTCGCGGAACGCCTCGGCGGTGTTGACCGCGTCCTGGCCGACCATCGCGTCGAGCACGAACAGGATCTCCTGCGGCTGCACCGCGTCCCGGATCGCGGCGGCCTGCCGCATCAGTTCGGTGTCGATGCCGAGCCGGCCCGCGGTGTCGACGATGACCATGTCGTGCTGGGCGCGGCGCGCGAAGTCCAGTGAGTCCCGGGCGACCGCGACCGGGTCACCCACCCCGTTGCCCGGTTGCGGGGCGTAGACCGCGACCCCGGCACGCTCGCCGACGATCTGCAATTGGTTGACCGCGTTCGGGCGCTGCAGGTCGGCAGCCACCAGCATCGGGGCGTGGCCCTGCTCCCTGAGGTGGCGGGCCAGCTTGCCGGCCAGGGTGGTCTTGCCGGAGCCCTGCAGGCCGGCCAGCATGATCACGGTCGGGGGGTTCTTGGCGTAGCGCAGCCGCCGGGTCTCACCACCCAGAATGGTGATCAGTTCCTCGTTGACGATCTTGATGACCTGCTGGGCGGGGTTCAGCGCCTTGCTGACCTCCTCGCCGGCCGCCCGCTCCTTCACCGCCGCGATGAACTGGCGAACCACCGGCAAGGCGACGTCGGCCTCGAGCAGCGCGATCCGGATCTCGCGGGCCACCGAGTCGATGTCGGCCTGGGACAGCCGGCCCTTGCCGCGCAGGCCGGTGAAGACCCTGTTCAGCCGATCAGACAGTGTGTCGAACACCGAGAAACCCCTTTGTGCCCATTGCGCGCCTCAGCGCCGTCCGCTGGAGGGAAACGGCGTCGCCATCAGGTTACGTGAGTGCCGCTGCTGCCACGTGCCACGGCTGCCAGAGCGCCGCGGCAGTCAGAGCGCCGCGGCAGTCAGAGCAGCCCGCGCCCGCCGTCGACGTAGATGACCTGGCCGGTGACGTAACCGGACTCCTCACCTGCGAAGAAGGCCGCGGTGTTGGCGATGTCGGTGGGCACGCCGCCCCGGCGGACCGGCACCGAGGCCGCCACCGCCGCGCGCATCGTGTCGATGTCGGTGCCGATCCGCTCCGCGGTGGCCTTGGTCATGGCGGTCTCGATGAAACCCGGCGCGATCGCGTTGACCGTCACCCCGAACTGGCCCAGCTCGATGGCCAGCGTCTTGGTGAAGCCCTGCAGCCCCGCCTTGGCGGTGGCGTAGTTCGCCTGGCCGCGGTTGCCCAGCGCCGACGTCGAGGACATGTTGATGATCCGGCCGTAGTTGGCGCTGACCATGTGCGCCTGGGCCGCCTTGCTGCACAGGAAGGCGCCCTTGAGGTGCACGTTCATCACCGTGTCCCAGTCATCCTCCGACATCTTGAACAGCATGTTGTCCCGCAGCACGCCGGCGTTGTTGACCAGGATGTGCAGTGCGCCGAACTCGGCCACCACCTCCTCGACGGCGGCCTGCACCTGGTCGGCCTTGCTGACATCGGCACCGATGCCGATCGCGCCGCTGCCGATCCGGGCGGCGGTGGCCGCCGCGGCGTCGGCGTTGAGGTCCAGCAGCGCCACCTTGGCGCCGTCGGCGGCCAGCCGGGTCGCGATCGCCTCACCGATGCCCTGCGCGCCGCCGGTCACCAGCGCCACCCGATCCTGCACTCCGGCCATGCTCAGCCCTTCCCTCGCTCTTCGCGCGAGCGCTCATCGCCCGCTCGCTCCGGTCCTCGCTCGCTGACGCTCGCTGCGATCCTCACTGCAGCTTCCTTCGCTTTTCGCGCGAGCGCTCATCGCTGGCTCGCTCCGGTCCTCGCTCGCTGGCGCTCGCTGCGATCCTCACTCGGCCCTTCCTTCGCCTTTCGCGCGAGCGCTCATCGCCCGCTCGCTCCGGTCTGGCGGGCCAACCCTGCCATGGCGGTCAGCCAGCCTTCGACGTCGGCTGCCTTGCTCGCCCAGAACTTACCGACCTGGGTATGCGGCAGTACCAGGAATGCCTCACGCGTCACAGCCTCGACGACGGCGGCAGCCACCTCGTCGACGCCCAGCACCTCCCCCGAGGCGGCGACGGCCGCGGCGGCCGGTGACCCGGTTTTCAGCCCGTCCATCAGCAGTGGGGTGTCCACGCCCATCGGGCAGAGCACGCTGACCCGGATGTTGCGGTCGCGGTAGGTGTAGGCCAGCCACTCGGCGAAGCCGACCGCGGCGTGCTTGCTGGCGGTGTAGGCAGGGTCGCCGGGCGCGCTGAGCAGGCCGGCGGCGGAGGCGGTGTTGAGCAGGTAGCCGCCACCGGCCGCGATCATGGCCGGCAGCACCGCCCGGGCGGCGTAGACGTGGGCCATCACGTGCACCTCCCAGGCCCGCTGCCAGCCGTCCTGCCAGGTGACAGCCGGCTCGTCGTGCAGGCCGGCACCGGTCGCGACGCCGGCATTGGAGCAGAACAGGTCGATCCGGCCGTGCTCGGCCAGCACGCCGGCCACCAGCCGGGTCATCGCGGTCTCGTCGGTGACGTCCAGGGCGGCTGCCGATGCGTGGCTGCCCAGCTCGGAGGCCACCGCGGCCGCCGCGGCCAGGTCCCGGTCGGCCAGCACCACGGCGCGGGCGCCGTCGGCGACGAACCGGCGAGCCATTCCCGCTCCGATGCCGCTGCCACCGCCGGTCACCACGATCACGGCGTCCGCGATCCTCATCGGCGCTCCCCCGCGGCCTCGCCACCGCCCGCCGCGCCACCGCCCGCCGCGCCACCGTCCGCGGCGCCACCGCCCGCGGCGCCACCGTCCGCGGCGCCACCGTCGACCAGCATCGCCTCCGAGGCTGCTTCATCCGGGAACTGGGCCAGGCTGGCCGGCCCCAACCCGGCAAGCACCGCAGCCAAGCCCGCCGGATCGGCCGTCTCGGCGCTCGGCAGCACCGCGAGCACCGGGATCTGCACGCCGACCTCGACGTAGCGCAGCACCTGGTCCCGGCAGCTGCGCGGGCTGCCGTGCAGCACCAGCTCATCGACCACGTCATCGGGCACCGCCTGCGCCGCGGCGGCCCGATCACCGTTCTTCCAGAGCTGCCACATCCGCTCCAGCCGGGGCCCGCGGCCCAGCCACTGGTGGAACTCGGCGTAGGCGGGCACGTTGAGGTAGGTCGCGATCAGCCGACGCCCCAGCGTCCGGGCGTGGTCGGCGTCCTCGGTCGGGCACACGAAGATCCGCGCCACGACCCGGCTGGCCGGGTTACCGATCGCGGTCCGGCAGCGGTCGACGTCGGTGGCGGCCAGCCAGTTCAGGATCGCGCCGTCGGCCTCGCGGCCGGCCAGCGCCAGCATCTGCGGACGCAGCGCCGCGAGCAGGATGGGCACCGGCATCGCCAGCGGCTGCTCCAGCCGGAAGCCGGAGACGGTGAACGTGTCGAAGTCGGCGCTGACCTTCTCGCCGCTCAGCGCCCGGCTGACGAAACGCAGCACGTCGCGGGTCCGGCGGTAAGGCTGGTCGAAGGCGATGCCGTTCCATTGCTCGACGATCACCGCGCTGGAGGCACCCAGACCGAGGCTGAACCGGCCGGGCGCCAGCGCCGCCAGGCTGGCCGCGGACTGCGCGATCAGCGCCGGCCCGCGGGTGAAGACCGGCACGATCGCGGTGCCGAGGTACAGCCGGGGTTCCCACGCCGCGGCCAGCGCCAGCGGGGTGAAGGCGTCGGCGCCGGCGGTCTCTGACGACCAGGCGTCGGTGTAGCCCCAGTCCGGCAGCGCCCGCACCAGCTCGGCCTGCACCGCGAGCGGCACGCCCGGCAGCGGGAGGGTCAACCCCCAGCTGCCGGTCATGACGCCCTCACCCGGCCGGAGGCAGCGGTGAGCGCGGCCAGGATCAGGCTGCTCAACTCGGCGGCTAGCTCAGCCGGCTGCTTGGGCCCGTCCGGGCGGTACCAGACCGGCAGCTCGTTGATCACCCCGAAGACCGTGAAGGTCACCATCTCCGGCGAGGCGACGGCCGCGAACTCACCGCTGGCCTGGGCCGAGCGCACCAGGTCGGTCACCGCGTCGTGAATCGCCCGGCGGGCGCCGCGGACCCGGGCCTGATTGACATCACCGAGCCGGTGACTCTCGCGGAAGAACACCTTCGCCTCACCGATCCGGGCCGCGGTGGTGACCACCAGGTCGGCGATCAGCTCGCGCAGGGTATCCGCCGGCGCCAGGCCACGGTTCAGGATCTCGGCCAGGCCGGCCACCTGTCGGTCCACCAGCTCCCGGTACACCTCATAGAGCAGGTCGTCCTTGGACGCGAAGTGGTGATACAGCGCGCCCTTGGCGACGCCGGCCCGGAGCACCACCTCGTTGACGCTGGTGGCATCGAAGCCCCGCTCGGCGAACAGCGAGACGGCGGCGGCCACGATTCGCTCCCGGGTGCTCACCTCGGCAGTGACGCTCATCTGCCGGCCCCGGCGGCCGCGCCGGACCGGGGCCCCGCAGCTGCGCCGACCTCGCGCGGCGGGGCGGCGGCTCTGGACCTGGCGATCTCGACCCGCGCCACGCTGCGCAGGTGCACCTCGTCGGGGCCGTCGGCCAGGTGCAGGGTGCGCAGCCCGGCCCACATCTGGGCCAGCGGGGTGTCACCCGACACCCCGGCGGCGCCGAAGGTCTGGATCGCCCGGTCCAGCACGTAGGACGCCGCCCGGGGTGCCGCCACCTTGATGGCCGCGATCTCGGTGGCGGCGTGCCGGACGCCGGCCGTGTCGATCAGCCAGGCGGCCTTGAGCACCAGCAGCCGGGCCTGCTCGATGGCCAGCCGCGACTCCGCGATCCACTCCCGGACCACGCCCTGGCCGGCCAGCGGACCGCCGAAGGCCTGCCGGCTGAGTGCCCGGGCCACCATCAGCTCCAGGGCGCGTTCGGCCATTCCGAGCGAGCGCATGCAGTGGTGGATCCGTCCCGGGCCGAGCCGGGCCTGGGCCATCGCGAAACCGCCGCCCCGCGGGCCGAGCAGGTTGCCGGCCGGCACCCGGACCTCGTCGAAGCTGATCTCGCCGTGGCCGCCGTGCGGGCCGTCGTCGTAGCCGTAGACGGTGGTGGAGCGATGCACCGTGACGCCGGGGCTGTCCAGCGGCACCAGGATCATCGAGTGCCGGGCATGCCGGTCGGCGTCCGGGTCCGACACCCCCATCACGATCGCCAGCGCGCACTCCTCGCGCAGCGCGCCGGTGGACCACCACTTTCGCCCGGTCACCACGTAGGAATCGCCATCGGCCACGATCCGGGTGTCGATGTTGGTGGCGTCAGAGGAAGCCACGTCCGGCTCGGTCATCGAGAAGCAGGACCGGATCTCGCCGTCGAGCAGCGGGGCCAGCCAGCGCTGGTGCTGATCGGCGCTGCCGAACATCGCCAGCAGCTCCATGTTGCCGGTGTCGGGCGCCGAGCAGTTCATCGCCTCGGGCGCCAGGTCGGGCACCCGGCCGGAGAGTTCGGCCAGCGGCGCGTAGTCGAGCACCGACAGCCCGGGGCCGAACCGGGGATCGGGCAGGAACAGGTTCCACAACCCCCGCCGGCGCGCCTCGGCCTTGAGTTCGGCCATGATCGCCGGGGTGCGAAACGGCCTGCCGGCTGCCCGATTGGCTTGCTCCTGCTGATGGAACTCGGTCTCGGCGGGAAGGATCACCTCATCCAGAAAGGCCGACAGCTCGGCCTGCAGGGCCACCGAGCGGGCGCTGTGCTGAAAGTCCATTCACCTGTCCCCTTATCCCGAAATCCGCTCGGCGGCCGCTGCCAAGGTGCTGTCGCGCAGCTGGCCGAACACCTCGAAGCCGCTGCCTACCGTCTTGCCCAGAAGGTAACGGGCGTGGATGCCGGCGGCGATCACGGCGAGCTTGAAATAACCGAAGGCGATATACCAATCGAGCTCGTCCAGCTGCTGGCCGGTCTGCCGCGCATACCGCTCGAGAAGCTCGTCCGGACCTAGAAAGCCTTGCGCGGACGGGAAGTTCGGCATCACCGAATCCGCCGTGCCGGATCGCTCGTGGTAGACGTAGAGCAGCCCGAGGTCGGTCAACGGATCACCCAGGGTCGCCATCTCCCAGTCCACCACCGCCGCGATGCGACTGAGGTCGGGTGCGTAGATGACGTTGGTGAGCCGGTAGTCCCCGTGCACGATGCCAGCCCGCGCCGAGGCCGGCAGTTGCTCGAGCAGCCTGGTACGGACGAACTCGGCTCGAGTGTCGGTCTCGACGTCGCTGTCGTCATCGGGCACGGAGGCCTGGAACTGCCGGTACCAACGGGCGACCTGGCGCGCCAGGAAGCCGTCGGGGCGGCCGAATTCCTCGAGTCCGACTGCCGCCGGCTCGATCCGGTGCAGGGCCACCAGGGTATCGACCAGGGCTTCGGTGCTGTGCCGAGCGAGGACCGGGTCCGGCGCCTTCGCCGGATCGTCGAGCACCACCCCGTCCACGAAGGACATGAGGTAGAACGGCTGCCCGAGCACCTCGCCGTCGGTGCACAGCGCGATCGGCTCGGGCACCGGCACCTCTGAGCCGTGCAGGGCCGAGATGACGGTGAACTCCCGGGCCATGTCGTGTGCGGTGGGCAGCACGTGCCCCATCGGCGGCCGGCGCAGCGCCCAGGTACTCGTGCCGTCGGTCAGCCGATAGGTCAGGTTGGACCGGCCGCCGGCGATCACCTCGGCCTGCAAGTCGGCCTGCCGAAGACCCGGCACGACGCGGTCCAGCCACCCGGCGATCCGAACCAGCTCCAGGCCGGGCGGATCGGTGAAGGGCATGCCGGCACCGTACGATCCGACCGACCGGTCGGTCAAGCCCAGGACCCCGACAGTTGGCGCTAGCCTTCACCCGATGACGGACGAGGGAACACCTGTACAGCACGCAGACATGGGTTATCAACCGTTTCAACAATGGTCATCCGGCCGCAGCTGGCGACTGGGCGCTACGTACGTCGTACTCGAGCAATCACCTGCGATGACCGTGGGGGATCACGAGCGCTGTCGGCCGGGGCTCAATCACATCGCGTTCTTCGCCGGCGTCCCGGAACAGGTCGACACACTCACTGATGCCGGTCGGCTCCACGGCTGGACGCTGATGTTTCCGGACAAGCATCCCTACGCTGGAGGCGGCGATCACTACGCCGCCTACCTCGTCAACACCGATGGATACGAGGTGGAACTCGTAGCCACCACTCCATGATCTAGGTAGCCGGCAGTAGCGCGCCGCAGCCGCGTCGATCGTTGGCCGCTGTGCAGGTGGGCGGTCGGCGTGTCGCTCGGCAGGCGAGCCAACGACCGCAGCCGCGAGAGAAAAGGCCGTCAGCCGGCCAGCGCCGCCAGCACCGTCTCGGCAACCTGCGCCTGGTGCGGCTCGGACAGTGGCTTGCCGTCAGCGTCGGTCAGGTAGAACGCGTCCACCACGCGGGCGCCGAGCGAGGAGATCCGGGCCGAGCGGATGTCCGTCCCAGCCGTCTCCAGCGCCGCGGTCAGCCGGTGCAGCAGGCCGATCGCGTCCCGGGTCCGGACCTCCAGCACGGTGGCATCGGTGGCCTCGTCGTCGAACCAGAGCAGTCGCGGCGGCTGGGCCGCATGCCCGGGACCGGCAACCCGGTAGGCCCGCTCCTTGGCCCGCAACCGCTCGTTCAGCGCCAGCGTGCCGGCCAGGATCCGGCGCAGATCGGCGTTCAGCAGCGCGACCTCCGGCAACTCGCCGAAGCGCGGCGACACGGTGAACCGGTTCACCGCCATCCCGCGCACGGTGCGCACGTCGGCGGCCTGGACGTCCAGGGAGTGCAGCGCGAGCAGCCCGGACGCACTGGACAGCAGCCCGGGAGCGTCCGGCGCCATCACCAGCACGTCGGTGCCCTCGATCATCACCTCGGTCCCGCCGCGACGGGCCAACGCCAGCACCGCCTCGGACGGCGGTGGCGGCGGCGGCATGGATCCGCCGCCCAGCA
>NZ_DASVQG010000110.1:0-11024 GCF_036389215.1 Jatrophihabitans sp. | reverse complement strand
CGCCCTCGTACCAGTCGGTCGCCGAGATCCGCACGCTGACCGGGCGCTCGGCCGGCCAGGCGGCGCGTACCGCCTCGAATACCTCGAGCGGGTAGCGCAACCGGTTGGCCAGCTCACCGCCGTACTCGTCGGTGCGGAGGTTGGACAACGGGGACAGGAACGAGGACAGCAGGTAGCCGTGCCCGCAGTGCAGTTCGAGCAGGTCGAAACCCGCGCGCGCGGCGGCGCAGGTGTTCGCCACGAATTCGGCCTTGACCTGCTCGAGGTCCGCTCGGGTCAGTTCCCGCGGAGCCTGGTTGGCCGGCGAGTAGCGCAGCGGCGACGGCCCGACGATCTCCCAGTTGCCCTCGGGCAGCGGCTCGTCGATGCCTTCCCACATCAGCTTGGTCGACCCCTTCCGGCCCGAGTGGCCGAGCTGGATGCCGATCTTGGCGGTGCTCTCACGGTGGACGAAGTCGACCACCCGAGCCCAGGCCTGCTCCTGCTCGGCGGTGTAGATGCCCGCGCAGCCAGGGGTGATCCGCCCCGCGGGTGACACGCAGACCATCTCGGTCATCACCAGCCCGGCGCCGCCGAGCGCCCGCGAGCCGAGGTGCACCAGGTGGAAGTCGGTGGGGACACCCTCCACGGCCGAGTACATGTCCATCGGCGACACGACGACCCGGTTCTTCAGCTCCAGCTGGCCCAGCCGGAACGGGTGGAACATCGGCGGGCGGGCAGGCTCAACCGCGGTCCGGTCCGCCACCGCCGGGTACTCCTTCGCCAACCGGCCAGCCTCGTGCCGGGCGAACCAGTCGTCCATGCCGGCGACGAACTCCGGGTCGCGCAGCCGCAGGTTGTCGTAGGTGATGCGCCGGCTGCGGGTCACGATGTTGAACGCGAACTGCTCCGGCGGCTGCTCCACGTAGTGGCCGATGTTCTCGAACCAGTCCAGTGAAGCCCGGGCCGCGCGCTGGGTCGAGAGCACCACCGGCCGGCGCTCGGCCTCGTAGGCCTCCAGGGCGGCCGGCACGCCGTCGTGCTCGTGCAGGCAGGCCACCAACGCCAGCGCGTCCTCCATTGCCAGCTTCGTGCCCGAGCCGATCGAGAAATGGGCGGTGTGGGCGGCGTCGCCGAGCAGCACCACGTTGCCGTTGCGCCAGGTGCCGTTGGAGATCGTGGTGAAGCTCTGCCACTTGGAGTTGTTCTTCAGGATGCGGTGGCCCTGCAGGAGGTCACCGATCAGCTCCTGCACCCGGGCGACCGACCTCTCGTCGCTGACCCCGGGGGGAAACGCGGTCGACGCCGACTCGGCGAAGCCGGCCCGGCGCCAGACGTCGTCGTGCATCTCCACGATGAAGGTGCTGCCGGTGGCGTCGTAGGGATAGCCGTGCACCTGCATGGTTCCGTACGGCGTCTGGCAGATGTAGAACTTGAACGCCTCGAAGACCAGGTCGGTGCCGAGCCACATGTACTTGTTGCGGCCCGTCTCCAGCGACGGCCGGAAGACGTCGGCGTACTTGGTGCGCACGCTGGAGTTGGCGCCGTCACTGGCGATCACCAGGTCGTACTCCAGGCTGAGGGTGTCGACGTCGGGCGCCTGGCTGCGGAAGGCCACCCGCACGCCCAGCTCGGCACAGCGTTCCTGCAGCAGCTGCAGCAACTTCTTCCGGCTCATCGCCGCGAAGCCCTGGCCGCCGACGGTGGTCAGGGTGTTCCGGTAGTGGATGTCGATGTCGTCCCAGCGGGCGAACTGCTCGGTCATCCGGGCATGGATCACCGGATCGGCGTGCTCGATGCCACCGAGGGTCTCGTCGCTGAACACCACGCCGAAGCCGAAGGTGTCCTCGGCGGCGTTGCGCTCCCACACCCGGATCTCGGCAGCGGGGTCCAACGCCTTGGCCAGGGCGGCGAAGTACAGCCCGCCCGGGCCACCGCCGATGACTGCGATACGCATGCTCGTTCCTCCTTGCGGTTCCTTACCTGCGCGGAGCCCGTACCGTCCGGACGCTGCTCGCCGGCCGGCGCTGACGCACGGCTGCCACTTCGCTAGCGCGCGGCCTCGGTTTCCCGGAGCCGGAAACGCTGGACCTTGCCGGTAGAGGTGCGCGGCAGCGCCGTGACGAACTCGATCGAGCGGGGGTACTTGTACGGCGCGATCGTCTGCTTGGTGAAGTCCTGCAGCTCGGTGACCTTCGCCGCGTCCTGCGCGACGCCCTCGCGCAGCACCACGACGGCGTGCACGGTCGCACCGCGTTCGGAGTCGGGGCGAGCCACCACCGCACACTCCACGACGTCGGGGTGCTGCTCCAGGGCCCGCTCTACCTCGGGTGCGGCGATGTTGTACCCCGAGGAGACGATCATGTCGTCGCTGCGGGCCTGGTACCAGAAGTAGCCGTCGGAGTCGCGGACGTAGGTGTCGCCGGTGACGTTCCACCGGTGCTGGACGTAGACGGCCTGCCGGGGGTCGGCCAGGTAGCGGCAGCCGGTGGGGCCGACCACCGCCAGCCGGCCCGGCGTGCCGTCCGGCGCCGGGTTGCCCTCCTCGTCGAGCACCGTCGCGGTGTAGCCCGGCACCGCCTTGCCGGTCGCGCCGGGCCTGATGTCGGCGTCGGCGGCGGAGATGAACACGTGCAGCATCTCGGTGCTGCCGATGCCGTCGATGAGCTCGATGCCGGTCTTGTCGTGGAGCTCCTGCCAGACCGGGCGGGGCAGGTGCTCGCCGGCCGACACCGCGCGGCGCACGGTGGCCAGCCGGTGCTGCTGCCCGGCGCGCAGGATCGCCCGGTAGGCGGTCGGCGCGGTGAACAGCACGCTGGCGCCGAACCGTTCGACCGCTTCGGCCAGTTCGGTGGGGGTTGCCCGCTCGATCAGCAGCGTCGAGGCTCCGATCCGCAGCGGGAACACCAGCAGGCCACCGAGGCCGAAGGTGAAGGCGAGCGGCGGGGTGCCGGTGAAGATGTCGTCGGGCCGGCCCGCCACCAGGTGCTTGCCGAACGTGTCCGCGATCGCCAGCACGTCGCGGTGGAAGTGCATCGTCGCCTTCGGGGTTCCGGTGGTGCCCGAGGTCGGTGCCAGCAGCGCGACGTCGTCGGCCGCGGTGTCGACGTTGAGGAACACCGTCGGCTTGCCGGCGGAGGCGGTGATCAGGTCATCCGCACCGCCGCCGCCGTACTGCAGCATCGGGATCCCGGCAGCCGCGACGGCCGGCACCAGGTCGGTGGTGAAACGGGAATCGCACAGCGCCAGGCCGGCGCGGGTCAGGTCGATCAGCGGCGTGATCTCGCCGCTGCGCAGCATCGGCACGGTGAGCACCACGACACCGCCGGCCTTGAGCACCGCGAACCAGCACGCGACCAGCCAGGGATTGTTCGGCCCCCGCAGCAGCACCCGCTGGCCGGGCACCAGGCCGGCGTCCTCAGTCAGGTAGTGCGCCAGCTGGTTGGCCCGGGCGAGCAGCTCGCCGTAGGTCCAGGTCTCCTCCGCGGTGCGCAGGGCCGGCCGCTCGGCGCCATGGGTGGCCACCACCTCATCCAGCAGGACCGCCGCGCAGTTGAGCCGCCGCGGGTACTGCAACTCCGGCAGGTCGAAGTGGAAGTCGGGCCACTGCTCCTGGGGCGGCAGGTTGTCCCGGCAGAACGTGTCCAGATGCGCTGACGGCGAGAGCTCCACTGGTTGAACCCTTCTCTCGGGACGTCTGTCAGTATTCTCTAGTTGTGACGACAGTCAAGAACGCGCGATACCTGGACGTCGCCAGGCCCGCAGCCGGCCCGGACGAGCTGCTCGTCGAGGCCCAACCCCGGCGGCTGATCGTCACCATCTACGGCCTGTACGCGCGGGAGGAGCCGAACTGGCTGCCGATCGCCGCGGTGGTGCGGCTGATGGGTGACCTCGGCATCGACGGCCAGGCGGTGCGCTCGTCGATCTCCCGGCTCAAGCGCCGCGACATCCTGCAGAGCATGCGGATCGACGGAGCCGCCGGTTACGCGCTCGCGCCGTCGATGCTGCAGGTGATGCGGGAGGGCGATCGGCGGATCTTCGACCAGCGGCCGGCCAGCCTGGCCGACGGCTGGGTGCAGGTGGTGTTCACGGTGCCCGAGGCCGAGCGCGGCAAGCGGCACGAGCTGCGGACCAGGCTGGCCGGGCTCGGGTTCGGTCCGGTGGCGCCGGGGGTATGGCTGGCGCCGGGCGCGCTGGCCGCCGAGGTGAGCGAGGTGCTGGCACGGCGGCGGCTGTCCGGCTACGTCGACATCTTCCGCGGCCAGTACCTCGGTTACGCCGACCTGCCCGGCCGGGTGCGTGACTGGTGGGATCTGGACGACCTCGCCGCGAAGTACGCCCGGTTCGTCGGGCACTACCGGCCGGTGCGCAGGCGGCTCACCCGGCGGCTCCCCGGCGGCGGCGAGGCCTTCGCCGAGTACGTCCGGATGCTCACGGCGTGGCGGCGGCTGCGCTACCTCGATCCCGGCCTGCCCGCCGAGGTGCTGCCGGCACGCTGGAACGGCGTCGCGGCGGCCGAGTTGTTCGGCGAGCTCAGCGACGTGCTGCGCGTGCCGGCACACCGGCACGCGATGCAGGCCATCTCCGACTGACCGCGGGTCAGTCGGCTCCGTCGGTGCCTCGGCGCGGGATCTCGGCCACGCCCTGCAGCTCGATCAGCGCGTCGTCGTCCCACAGCCGAGCGATGCCGATCCCGGCCATCGCCGGGTACTCGGTTCCGGCCAGCCGCCGCCAGACGGCACCGATCTCGCGGGCATGCGCGCGGTAGTCGGCGATGTCGACGATGTAGATGGTGACCGTGGCCAGGTGCTCGGGGCCGCCGCCGGCCGCGGCCAGCGCGGTCAGGAGGTTGGCCAGCGCCTGCTCGAACTGCGCCACGATGCCGTCGCCGACGATGTTGCCGGCCTTGTCCAGGGCGGTCTGCCCGGCCAGGTAGACCCGCGTCGTGTCGGTGGCGCGCACCGCGTGTGCGAAGCCGGACGGCCGGCCCAGCTCGTCGGGGTTGATCCGCTCCAGACTCATGTCCTCACCGGCTCTTCGCGCGAGCGCTCATCGTCTCTGCTCGCTCCGGTCCTCGCTCGCTGCGCTCGCTGCGATCCTCACTCATGACTGCACCGATCCTCCGTCGACGTTGATCCCCTGCCCGGTGACCGCGGCGTTCGCCACGCAGAACCGCACCGCCTCGGCGACCTCCGCCGGGTCGACCAACCGCCCGATCGGCTGCCGGCGGGCCAGCGTGGCCCGCGCCTCGTCGGAGCTTCGCCCGCCGCGGGCGGCGATCGACTCGATGGTGGCATCGGTCATCGGGGTGTCGACGTAGCCGGGGCAGACGGCGTTGACCGTCACCCCGGTCCGGGCCAGTTCGGCCGCCGCCGCCCGAACCAGGCCCAGCACGCCGTGCTTGGAGGCGGTGTAGGCCGCGACCTGTGCCTCGCCGCGCTTGGCGACCACCGACGCGATCACGACGATCCGGCCCCAGCCGCGCTCGGTCATCGACGGCAGCGCCCGGCGGATCAGCCGGAACGGCGCGGTGAGGTTGAGATCGAGCATCCGCGCCCAGTCCTCGTCGGAGGTGTCGACGAGCGGGGCGGCGACCCCGGCGCCGGCGCTGCAGACGAGCACCTCCACCGGCCCCCAGTCCCGTTCGATCCGGCCGAAGGCGGCCTGGGCAGCGCCCGGGTCGGTGACATCGGCGACCACGCTCAGGCTGGGTCCGGGCAGCGTCGCGGCCACCTTCTCCAGGGCGGCGGCGTCGCGGCCGAGTAGCGCCACCCGATGTCCCTCGGCGGCCAGCGCGGCGGCGACCGCGGCCCCGATCCCGCGGCTGGCACCGGCGACCAGGCAGATCCGGCCGGGACCCGGCACCGTCAACGCCCGGTCCAGCGCGGCGGCCGGCGGTCGTTGAACGCGGCATGGAACTCGGCATGGTCATCGGTGGTCATCAACAGCGCCTGGGTCATCGCGTCCAGCTCCATCGCGCCGGCCAGTGACATGTCCAGCTCCCGGGTGATCAGGGCCTTGGTCTGGGCGTAGGCCAGCGTCGGCCCCTCCGCCAGCCGGGTGGCCAGCTTCGCCACCGCCGCGTCCAGCTCCTCGTCGGCCACCAGCTCGCTGACCAGGCCGTACCGATCGGCGGTGGCCGCGTCGATCGTGTCGCCGAGCATCAGCAGCTGGGTGGCACGCCCGGCGCCGACCATCCGGGGCAGCAGGTAGGCCGCTCCCATGTCACCACCGGAGAGCCCCACCTTGGTGAAGAGGAAGGCGAACCGCGCGGACTGCGTGACCACCCGGAAGTCCGAGGCGAGCGCCACCACCGAGCCCGCCCCCGCGGCGATGCCCTGGATCCCGGAGATGATCGGGACGGAGACCTCGCGCATCGCCCGGATCAGGTCGCCGGTCATCTTGGTGAAGGCCATCAGCTCGCGCGGGCGCATGGTGATCAGCTCGCCGATGATCTCGTTGACGTCCCCGCCGGCACAGAAGGCCTTGCCGGCGCCCCGGATCACCAGCACCCGCACGTCCTCGCGGTAGGGCAGCTGCTGCACCAGGTCACGCAGGTCGGCATAGCTCTCGAAGGTCAGCGGGTTGAGCTTCTCCGGCCGGTTCAGCGTGACCGTGGCGATGCCGTCGGCCACCGCGAAGTCGAAGTGCTGCCAGTCATCGGTGATCGGGACGGACGCCCGGAACCTGCTCGTCATGCCTCTGGGCCTCCCTGTCCACTCGGTCCGGCGGGCCCGTTCGCGGCCTGCACCAGTGAACGGCCGATGATGGTCCGCTGCACCTCGGAGGCGCCCTCATAGATGCGGGGTGCCCGGACGTCGCGGTACAGCCGCTCCAGCAGGTGCCCGCGTTGCAGCGCCCGGGCTCCGTGCAACTGCACGGCGGCGTCGACGACGAACTGCGCGCTCTCGGTCGCGAACAGCTTGGCCATCGCGGCCTTCCGGGTGAGTTCGGGCGCCGCTGCGCCGCCGTCATAGGCCGACGCTGCCGCGTAGACCAGCAACCGGCTGGCCTCGACCCGGGTGGCCATCTCCGCCAGCAGGTGGCTGACGGCCTGCTGGTCGCTGAGCACCCCGCCGAAGGCCTGCCGCCCGGTGGTGTGCGTGATGGCGGCATCCAGCGCGGCCTGGGCCATGCCCACCGCGAAGGCCCCGACGCTGGGCCGCAGCACGTCCAGGGTGCGCATCGCGACCTTGAAACCGGCGTCCACCTCGCCCAGGACGTCGGCACGCTCCACCCGGACGCCGTCGAACACCAGCCGGCCGATGGCGTGCGGCGCCAGCATGTCCAGGTGCTCGCCGGACAGGCCGGGTGCGTCTCCGGCCACCACGAACGCGGTGATGCCGCGGGCCCGGGCGCCGGCGGTGGTGCGGGCGAAGACGGTGTAGACGTCGGCTTCGGGAGCGTTGGAGATCCAGCTCTTCTCGCCGGTCAGCCGCCAGCCGTCGGAGTCCGGTTCGGCCCGCAGTTGCAGCGCGGCGGCGTCGGATCCGGCCTCGGCCTCCGACAGCGCGAACGAGGCGACCACGGTGCCGGCGGCCACCCCGTCGCGGTACCGCCCGGCCTGGCCCTCGGTGCCGAAGAGCATGAAGGGGTAGCTGCCCAGCGCCTGCAGGGCCAGCGCCGTTTCGGCCTCGGTGCAGACCGTGGAAAGTGCCTCCCGCAGCAGGCAGAGTTCCATCGCCGCCGCCGACCGGCCACTGCTGCCGAACAGCCGGCCGAGCAGCCCGTGCTTGCCCATCGCTTCGAGCAGCGGGCGGTTCACCTTGCCCTCGGCGCCGCGCTCGGCCAGCGGGATGAGCTCCTGGACGGCGACCTCGCGGACCGCTCGCAGGTAGGCCAGCTGCTCATCGGTGAGTGCGAAGGCGGTCATCGGGTCTCCAAGGGGACGACGCTGATCGCGCTGCTCTTCCCAGTCTTCCAAGCGCTTGCGCGACCGGCACGAGCCTAGCGAATGCGCGACGACCGTCAACATCGCGCAATACCACCAGCTCCTGGCAGGCCTACCAGACCTCGAAACCTTCGGCCCGCAGCGCCTCGGCCGCCTCGGATTCCTGCGCCTTCGGAACCCACAGGGTGATCACCGAGTACGAGGTGCCGTCGACCACCTGCACGCTGTTCAGCGCCAGCTGCGGGAGGGTGCTCTCCGAGGGCAGCTCGGTGACTCCGGCGGACAGGCGCTCCTGGACCCGCTGCAGGGTGTGCTCTTCGGGCGAGCCGGGACGGGCGGTGGTCGCGAACCGGACCCCCGGCACGCCGGCGATCGTGTCGTTGCCCCGGGTCACCGTGTTCACTGCGTCGTTCACCGTGCCTCCTCACTGCGATGGACGAGACTGCGTTGGCCGAGGTTGGCCGAGGTTGGACGAGGTTGGACGAGGTTGGACGAGGTTGGACGAGACTGTGATGCCGACTTGGCAGCTAACGGTAGTACGGGCAGCCCGCGATCACGCAGCCTTCGCCCGGGACAGCACCGCGTCGAGCACCAGCAGCGCCCCGGCCTTGTCCAGCGGGTTGTTGCCGTTGCCGCACTTGGGCGACTGGATGCAGGACGGGCAGCCGGCCGGGCATTCGCAGCCGGCGATGGCGGCCCGGGTCGCGGCCAGCCAGTCGGCCAGCACCGCATGGCCGCGGGCGGCGAATCCGGCGCCGCCGGGATGACCGTCGTAGACGAAGACGGTAGGGCGGCCGGTGTCGGCGTGCAGGGCGGTCGACACCCCGCCGATGTCCCAGCGGTCGCAGCTGGCGAACAGCGGCAACAGCCCGATGGCGGCGTGCTCGGCCGCGTGCAGGGCACCCGGCAGCTCCATCGCCTCCAGGCCGGTCTCGCTGACCAGGACGTCGTCGAGGGTGTACCAGACGGCTTTGGTGACCAGCCGTTGCAGCGGCATGTCCAGCGGTGTCTCGTCCAGCAGCTCACCGCTGAACCGGCGGCGCTGGTAGCTGACGACCTGGTGGGAC
Source organism: Jatrophihabitans sp. (assembly GCF_036389215.1). GTDB lineage: Bacteria > Actinomycetota > Actinomycetes > Mycobacteriales > Jatrophihabitantaceae > Jatrophihabitans_A. The sequence continues at coordinate 2,087 of NZ_DASVQG010000110.1, read as the reverse complement.
ACGTCGACGGTGCCCAGCTGGACGCTGACCCCGTCCAGCATGGCGCTGCGTTCGATGGCCAGGATCGCGATGTCGGTGATCTCCTGCGCGCAGGTGGTCCAGGGCGGGTCCTCCGGGTGCACCAGCGCCGCGCCGTGGTCGAGGTCCAGCTCGTCGACGACGAACGAGCTGCCCTGGTGCAGGTAGACCGCCGCGGGATGCACCGTTGCCGGGGCGGTCCCGGCGTCGACGGTGCCCAGCAGCGTGCCGGAGCCGGACTCCACCACCGTGACCGGCTGGCCGGCTCCGCGCAGGTTCGCCGTCGGGCGGTTCCGGTCGGTCCAGAACCATCCGGTCGGTCGCCGGCGCAGCAGCCCCTGCTCGACCAGCTCAGCCAGCACCGGCTCGGCGGCCGGGCCACCGAACAGCTCGACGTCGGCAGCGGTCAGCGGAAGCTCGGCGGCCGCGCAGCACAGTTGCGGCCCGAGCACATGGGGATTGCCCGGGTCGGTGACGCTGGCCTCCACCGGCCGGGCGAAGATGGCCGCCGGGTTGTTCACCAGGTAGGTGTCCAGCGGGTCATCACGGGCGATGAAGACCACCAGCGCGTCCTGCCCGCGGCGGCCGGCCCGGCCGGCCTGCTGCCACAGTGAGGCAAGCGTTCCGGGATAGCCGGCCAGCACCACCGCGTCGAGCCCGGTGATGTCCACGCCCAGTTCCAGGGCGTTGGTGGTCGCGACCCCCAGCAGCTCGCCGCTGGTCAGCGAACGCTCCAGCGCGCGACGCTCCTGGGCCAGGTAGCCGCCCCGGTAGGCGGCCACCCGGTCCACGAGTTCCGTCGCGCCGGCCTCGGCGAGGTGGTTCTTGGCGGCCAGCGCGGTGAGTTCGGCACCGCGCCGGGACCGGACGAACACCAGGCTCCGGGCGCCGGCGATCACCAGGTCGGCCAGCAGCCGGGCTGCCTCTGACCCGGCGGCCCGCCGGATGGGTACCGCGTGCTCGCTGCCGGCCAGCGCCAGCGCCGGTTCCCAGAGCGCGAAGGTCCGGGAGCCGCGCGGCGAGCGGTCCCGATCCACCGTCCGCACCGGCAGCCCCACCAGCCGGGAGGCCGACTCGCCGGGGGTGGCCGAGGTGGCGGAGGCCAGCACGAACACCGGGGCCGCCCCGTAGGCCGCGCAGATCCGGCGCAACCTGCGCAGTACCAGGGACACGTGCGAGCCGAACAGCCCCCGGTAGTGGTGGCACTCGTCGATCACCACGAACCGCAACCGGCGCAGGAAGCCGGCCCACCGCTGGTGCTGGGGCAACAGCGTGCGGTGCAGCAGGTCGGGGTTGGACAGCACCACGTTGGCGTGCTGGCGGATCCAGTCCCGCTCCTCGAACGGGGTGTCCCCGTCCAGGGTGGCGGCCCGCAGCCCCGGCAGGCCCAGGGCCGCCAGCGCGCGGTGCTGGTCGGCGGCCAGCGCCTTGGTGGGGGACAGGTAGAGCACCTTCGACCGTGCCTCCGCGAGCACCGCGGACAGCATCGGCAGCTGGTAGGCCAGCGACTTCCCGGACGCGGTGCCGGTGGCGATGACCACCGAGCTGCCGGCCCAGGCATGCTCGGCCGCCTCGACCTGATGTGGCCAGGGCGCGTCGATACCGGCGGCTGCCAGCGCCGCGACCAGGTCGGCCGCCACCCAGTCCGGCCAGCCGGCCGCGGCCGGTGGGCGTGCCGGAACCTGCTCCACATGGCGCAGCGGCGTCTCGCCGGGTGGGCAGCCGGTGAGCAGGCCGGCCAGCAGCGGGTGCTCGGTGTCGATCGTTGTCTCCTGTCCGCTCTATTCTGTTCGCGTCTGTTCGCGCGCGGCCAGGCGTTCCGGCAGGCAGATCGGCGTAAACGCTGCCAGGCCATCCGGAAAGGCCGAACCGTATGCTCAGCCAAGCACGAACCGCTGACAGTCTCCGAAGCCAGGAAGGGCTCTGATGCCAGGAAGGGCTCTGATGCCAGGAAGCGCGGTCCGCTGATGAACCTGAGCATGACCCTGTCCAGCACCGGCACCCAGAGCGTGCTCGAAGTCAGCGGCGAGGTGGACGTGCAGTCGGCGGCCCAGCTGCAGGAGCGGCTG
>NZ_DASVQG010000109.1:0-18035 GCF_036389215.1 Jatrophihabitans sp. | reverse complement strand
CGAGGGCTGGGCGACCGCTCCGGGGCTGATGCGGGTGCCATTGCTGGGCGAACTGCTCACCATGCTGCGGGAGAAGGGCATTCTCTACCAGGTAGGCACCACCAACCGGCGCGCCGGGCTGATCAACCAGTTCGACACGGTCCGGCTGGTACACGCGCTGCCGGCCGGGCCGCAACGCGACACCCTGCTGCGCAGCGCCGGCCTGAACGGGGCGCTGACCCACATCGCCACCAACCCCCGGTGGCCCAGCACTGCCAGGATGGCCTCACCGGCCGAGCAGGCGGCCTGCGACGAGGTCGCCGCCAAGCTCGCCTCGTTCATCGACCAGTCCTGGATCGACGAGGCCTACCAGCGCTCGGGCAAGGTGCCGACCACGCTGGCGAAGGTGGGCCGGGAGAACGGAGCTGCCCTGCTCTGGCTCGGCTACGTCCTCACGATGGCCAACCTGCACATCTTCTTCGGCGCCCCGCTGTCGGACCTGCCGTCCAAGCAACGCTTCGAATCGTTGATGGAGTGAGAAGCACCGCCCGGAGACAGCGATGACGGCAGTGCCAGCCGACAGCACGGTCCCGTGGAGTCCGGAAGACCTGCCGGTGCCGGCCGGGGAGCTGGCCGCGCTCAGCTACGTCGTGCTGGAGGAGCTCGTCGGCTCGCTGGTCCTGCTGCGGCGGTGGTCGTGGCCGGACGTCGACCAGTTGGGAAGGCTGATCTGGCTGGAGGACAGCGAGCACGACAGCGATTCCGCCGCGGTCGCGCTGGAACTGCTGCGCGCGCAGCTCTACACGCCGAACAACCTGAAGCGGCGGCCACGCTGCGGCGACACCTTCGCCGCGCGCACCTCGACCGACGCCGGCTGGCAGGACGATCAGGCGGTGGGTGACCTGCGCACGCTGTTCAGCGGCGCGGTGTACGACATCTCAGCCGACGCCCGGGAGGCGGCGAAACTGGCCTACCATGCCGGGCTCGGCGCGGTGCCCCCGGCGGAGAAGGTGGACGAGCAGCTCAAGGCACAGCAGGCCGAGACCCTCCTCTCCCGGGCCAGCCGGCCGTTGCGCGCGCTCAAGGTCACGGCCCCGCCCCGAGGGCTTCGATGACCGCGCCCGAGGTCGTCGGCCCGGTGCCGGAGGCAAGCCTCGGCACGGTCGCCGCGGCGCCTGGTTCGCTGCTCTCGGCGATAGCGGAGGACCCGGATGCGCTGGTGTACTTCCTGCTCAACGTCGGCGACGGCGACACCCAGTTGCTGCTGCTGCCGCCGGACAGCAACGACCACGTGCGCCGGCTGGTCATCGTCGACGTGGCCACCCCGGGCAAGCTCCCGGCACTCCTGGACGCGCTGCACGCTGCAGGCCTGATCCAGACGCCCGGCACCGCCGGCCAGATCCGGCTGCTGGTCGCCACCCATCCGCACTTCGACCACATCGGTGGCCTGAGCGACCTGCTCAAGCGCTACAACGGGCCCTCGGGCTGCATCGACCAGTTCTGGGAGCCGGGGTACATCTTCACCACACCGTCGTTCCACAACCTGATGGTCGCGCTGGAGAGCAGTCCGTGGATCCGCCGGTTGCAGCCCACCGCCGGCACCCGGCTGACCTTGGACTGGGTACGGTTCACCGTGCTCGGGCCGGGCATCGGCCTGCGCAACAGGTTCGACACCTACGGCGTCGGGATCAACGACTCGTCCATCACGATCATGGTCGACTACCCGGCGAGCCACCTGTACGCCCAGCCGTCGGAGGGGTCGCGCAAGAATCGCCGGGCGGCGCCCCAGCCCGGCCGGCGGCTGCTGCTCGGCGCCGATGCGCAATTCACGTCCTGGGCCCAGACCACCGTGGACTTTCCCGCTCTGCAGCAGTCGAACAACCGCGAACTCGCCCGGGAGTTACGTGCCGCGCGGGGAAAGGACTACCTGACGGCCGACCTGTTCAAGCTCTCCCATCACGCCTCCAAGCACGGGATCAATCTCGAACTGCTGGAACGGGTCTCCGCGCCGATCGCGCTGGTGTCCTCGGTGGCCGGGGGTGGCAAGTACGGCTTTCCCCACGCACTGGCCATGGATTCCGCCCGCGAAGCGCGCCAGGCCACTACGACGAAGGGACTGGCACGAGACTCGGATCAGCAGCTGGGCATCCATGTCACCGGCAGCTACCTCGACAGCGGCGCGCCCGCCGGTTCGATCGCCGCCGTCATTTCGCGGGTCAGTGGACGGCCGATCCGGCTGTTCCGGATGGGGGACGAACCCCGATCACCGGTGGACCTCACCGCGGCGCGCGAGGTGCTGTCCGTCAAGTCGGGCGGCGCGAAGCCGAACGGGGCCAAGCCGGGCGGGGCCACGTCGGGCGGGGCCAAGCCGGCCGGCGCGAAGCCGGGCGGTGCCAGGTCGGGCGGCGCCAAGTCGGGCGGGAGCTAGCGGGTCTTCGCCGAGTGCTGCGGGCAGAGGCCGAACACTTCGAGGGTGTGGCTGACCTCGGTGTACCCGGCGGCCGCCGCGACCCGGTCGGCCCAGGCCTCCACCTCCGGTCCGCTCACCTCGACACTGCGGCCGCACACCCGGCAGACCAGATGATGATGGTGGTCCTGGGGCGCCGGACCGGCGCCCGCCGGCACTCCGCAGAGCCGGTACTGGGACTCGCCGTCGGCGGTGTGCACGACATCGACGCTGCCCTGCTCGGCCAGCGTGGCCAGGTGCCGGTACACCGTCGTCAGGCCGATCCGGTCACCGCGCCGGCGCAGCTCGGCGAACAGGTCCTGGGCCGTCCGGAAACCGTCCGCCTCCCGCATGATCGACTCGAGCGCCTCGGCCTGGCGGGTGGTGCGCAGTCGGATGGCAGGCACGGGCTGACCTGCCCGTCCTGCCGTCATGGCTTTCCTCCTGCAATCGGTGCCGCCGTCGGGCACCAGTGTTCCTTATCCGCCCGGGCGCGGTCATGCCGCGGCTCTCGGCAGACTCCCCGCCGATCGGTGGCCCGGTAGCAGCACGACTCGCCGATGGGTGCCCTGCCCGGCGGCCAACGATCGGTGCCCGCCGCCAGTGCCGCAGTTCGCACGGCAAGCGGCTGGCACCGATCGCCCCGGCAGCGGTCACCCTCGGTACCAATTGACCTGGCGCAGCCAGGGGTCAGCCGCCAGCCTTGGATTTGAGCAAGGTGCCCAAGGCGGATATTGCAATCGTTGCCCAGGACTTGGCTTCGGTATAGATCTGATTGAGCACCTCTTGGGTGCTGCCGTCGTCATTGACGATGTCGATCTGAGGACCGCCGCTCTCGAATCTCAGATTGCAATGAAAGTCAACCTTGGGTGCTTCCTTCCTGGCAAGAATGTTGCCGGTCAAGCCGTCCAGGAAGTAGATCCAGTTCTTTGAGTCGACCTGCGAAGTGTAGAACTGCACATTCGCGCTCTTGTCGAGCGAGAACGCTTTGAAATGCCTTCCCTGGTAATACCATGGAATGCCGCACCAGTCGGCGTGATAGTGCTTTGGCCCGATAAGCGCATGGAACGCCCCGTCGTCCAATGTGAACTGCGAGCCACCGTCTGGTTGAATGGCACCGTTGTGACTGCTGTCGACAGACTGCAGGAACCACGTCGAACTAGTGTTGTTGTAAATGTTGTCGATCCAGCCCACGCCCATCTTAATCTCCCCGTATTAGCGACTAATTGACACGCCCGTCATCAACGGGCATGTGGGATGAGGTCCTTTACCTAAGGTGTATGTGAATTCGATGAGACGCCCCCGTTCGGCAACTGTCCGCACGATGCCGCACGATTCTGAGAGTGTGCGCACTTGACTTAGGCGCTGAAGCGTGGACAAGATGTTTCCACCTAAAGGCGCACCAGGTCAAGGCTCTTAATTGGCAATTACACCCGGCACACAAGCGATATGGGCCGTCGCCCTCGGTGACCGGGAAGTCACACCGTCTCTCGCCTTGGGTAACCGGCGGCTGCCGCGCTGATCAATCCAGCCGGGACAGCTGCACGGAGCTCAGCGGCGTCAGGTTGCTGGTCACCATGGTGACGGAGGCATCCGGATGCACCGTCACGGTGTCGGCGGTCACCGCGCCGGTCCGCCGGTCGACGGTCAGCAGGACGAACGGAGCGTTGTTGCGCGGGGTGGACAGGCCACCGAGGCCGTCGCCCTCGCCGTGGCCGCCGGTACTGCCGACAATGATCGTGCGCACCACACCGTCCGGCGTGTGCAGCTCGGCGCTCGGCTTGCCGGTGTAGTCGTGGCCACCGATCACGATCGGCGCGCAGCCGCTGCCGGTGACCTCGGCCAGCAGCTCCTTGTCATGGGCGTAGACGGCCAGCGGCTGGTCGGCACAGGCGAGCTGGCGCAGGCCCGTGGCCACCGTCTCGGTGGTGACGTTCGGGTCGATCAGCTGCGCCGCCGAGCCGAAGTTGACGACGTAGGGACTGTTGGCTCCGAGGAACTTGGCGCCGGCGATCTTCTGTGCCGTGCCGCCGGCGACCGAGAAGTGCACCTTCTTGGCGTACGCGGTGACCGCCGGGGTGTCATGCCGGCCCAGCGAGGTGTAGACGGGTATGTCGTGGGCGTAGTGCGCCAGCACGTCCACGGTGTAGCTCTTGAGGTAGGACAGGTAGGACTCCTGGGCGGTGCCGGTCGCCGTCAGGTCACCCAGGTTCAGGATCGCGTCCGCGGCGACGTGCTGCGCGCTCTCGCCGACCACCCGGGCCATGCCGCTGGTGCCCTGCAGGTCGTCGAGCACCGCGATCCGGATCAGGGCCGGGTCGTGCGGCAGCGTCGGGATGCCGAACCGGGCCTCGAACGCGGCGTCGCGGTTGGCCGACACCTGGTCGTAGAAGGCCTGCTCGCTCTTGCCGAGCGAGTCGATGGTGGTGACGGCCTGCCCGATCAGGTAGGTGAACGGCCCGGTGATCTGCCAGCCGGCCAGGAACGTCTCCTGCAGCCGGCTGTCCGGGGTGATCGGCTGGTACCGGTCCGACAGCGGTGAGCAGAGGTAACCGGCCGGGATCAACACTGCCAGCGTCGCGGCGATGATCACCGACCGGGCGGCGCTGCGTTCCGGGCGGCGGTCGGCCAGCACCGCCGCCCGCCGCCGCGGTGTGAGCCTTGCCAGCGCACGGCGACGGTACTTGAGGTAGGCGTAGCCGAGGATCTCCAGCATCGCCACCAGGTAGGCGGCGCCGAAGCCGATCGTGCCGTAGTAGCGCAGCACCGCGGCGGTGACCTTCTCCAGCTCGTCCTGGCGGGCCTGGGAGTCGGAGAGCAGGTGGCCGGCCAGGTCGATGGTGGAGCGGTCCAGCGTGCCGGTGGAGCTGAAGAGTGTGAGATCGAGATCGTTGGGCCGAATGTCGAGGCCCACGTGCTTGCCCAGCACCACCGGGCCGGGCCGGCGCAGGCCACCGAGCAGGCCGGAGTCGATCTGCACGGTGTTGCTGCCGATCCGCAGGTCCACCTGGGCGCTCAACCCGTCCAGGCCGACGTCGTGCACCTGGGCCGGCGGCGCCCAGGACACCGCCGTCAGACCCGCCGCGACCGGGGCCAGCACCAGCGCCAGCAGGGTGAGCACCCGCAGCACCGGCCCGGTAGGAAATGGGCGTCGCGGAGACGGGCGGAGCGCCGGCCGGGACCGGCTCACGACCGGGGTCAGCTCGCGCGATATCGCCCGCTCGAGGTTCTGCTGACTCGTCATCGCCGGGTCAGTTTAGTGCTCGTACGCCGCGGCCCACCTCCCAAACGGCTGACGCGGTCGCGGCGCAGGCCTAGTTCGGGCCGGTGCCGGCTCGCTTGGCGGCCCGCGCGGCGGACTCGGCGAGGTCCATCTCCGCGGCCCGCTCCGGAGTCGGCGCGGTGCCGCCGAGCCTGGCCGGCAGGTACTTCAGGTCGTCGCCGGTCAGCGGCGGGTAGGCGTCCTGGGCGGCGTGCAGCAACTCGGTCATCGCCTTGCGCAGCGAGCGCAGCATCACCTCCTGATCGTCCTTGCGGCTGACCGGGATCGGGGCGCCCACGCTGAGGATGACGGGCGTCCGGGTGCGGCCGAGCCGCTTGGGATGGTCCTTGGTCCAGATCCGCTGCGACCCCCAGATCACCGTCGGCAGCAGCGGCACCCCCGCCGCGGCCGCCATCCGGACCGCCCCGCTCTTGAACTCCTTCAGCTCGAAGGAGCGTGAGATCGTCGCCTCGGGAAAGACCCCGACGATCTCGCCGGCCCTCAGCGCCTGGACCGCCGCCCGGTAGGAGGCGGCGCCGGCGTCGCGATCGACCGGGATGTGGTGCATGCCGCGCATCAGCGGCCCGCTGACCGGGTGCCGGAACACCTGCTCCTTGGCCATGAACCGGACCAGCCGGCCGGACCGCCGGGCCACCTCGCCGGCCAGGGCGAAGTCCAGGTAGCCGGTGTGGTTGACAGCCATCACGGCGCCGCCGGTGGCCGGCACGTTCTCGGCACCGCTGACCGTGATGCGCAGCCCCTGCAGCGCGAACACCGCCCGGGCGAAGGTGATGACTGAGGCGTACACCGGCTCCATCCTGCATACCGTAGCGGCATCGCACCGGAGCGTGCCTGCGCGATCGCCCCGGAGCGTGCCTGCGCGCCGGTGCGACGTGGCGAGTCCACGCAGATGAGGCCATGCTGGTTCGATGGCCTCCGTGGATCCGCACACCCTCGACCCGGCGAGCCTCGGCCATGCCTTGGAGCAGGTGGGCTACCTGCCCGACGACGGGCTCAGCACCGCGGCGTTCCTGGCGCTGCGCATGCACCGGCCACTGTTCCTGGAAGGCGATGCCGGCGTCGGCAAGACCAGCCTGGCGCACGCCCTCGCCGAGGTGACCGGCGCCGAGCTGGTCCGGTTGCAGTGCTACGAGGGCATCGATGCCTCCCAGGCGCTCTACGACTGGGACTTCCCGCGCCAGGTGCTGCACCTGCGGGCGACCGAGACGGCCAGCGGTCTCGGTGCCGGGGCTGGCTACCGTGACGCCGAAGAGCTGGAGCACTCGCTGTACGACCGGCGGTTCCTGATCGCCCGGCCGATCCTGCGGGCGCTGGAGCACAGCCCGTCGGTACTGCTGATCGACGAGATCGACCGGGCCGACGACGAGTTCGAGGCGTTCCTGCTCGAGGTGCTGGCCGACAACGCGGTCAGCATTCCGGAGCTGGGCACCATCCGCGCCGAGGTCCCGCCGCTGGTGGTGCTGACGTCCAACCGGACCCGCGAGGTGCACGACGCGCTGAAACGGCGCTGCCTCTACCACTGGGTGGCGCACCCGTCCTACGAGCGTGAGGTGGCGATCCTGCGGCGCCGGCTGCCCGAGGTGAGCGAGCGGCTGGCCCGCGAGGTGGCCGCGGCGGTACGCCGGATGCGCGAGGCCGACCTGCTGAAGCCGCCCGGTGTCGCCGAGTCGATCGACTGGGCGCAGGCCCTGCACCTGCTCGGCGCCGACGCGCTGGACTACGACCGGGCCTCGGCGACCCTCGGGGCGGTGCTGAAGTACCAGGAGGACGCGGCGCGCATCCGCGACACCGTGCTGGCAGAGCTGGCCGGATGAGCCCAGCCGACCCGCCGACGGTGGTACTCACCGAGCCGCGGCGCGATGTCGTCGACGTGGTGCTGGGCTTTGCCAGGACCTTGCGGCACGCCGGCGTGCCGGCCGGCCCGGACCGGGTGCAGGCCATGCTGGCCGCGCTCGGGCACCTGGACGTGCTGGATCCCGGCCAGGTGTACTGGGCCGGCCGGCTGACCCTGTGCGCCGATCCGGAGGATCTCGACCGCTACGACGCCGCGTTCGCGCTGTACTTCGGCGGCCGGCGGCAGCAGAGCGGCCGGCGGGCCAGCGACCCGCCCCAGGTGTTGCGGCCGGCGCCCTTCGACCCCGCAGCGGCCGATGCCGACCAGCAGGACGAGGACGACAGCCCGAACTTCGCCGTGCAGGCCAGCCGGCACGAGGTGCTGCGCCACAAGGACGTCACCGCGCTGAGCGCCGCCGAACGCCAGCAGTTGCAGCGGCTGTTCGCGCTGCTGGCGCCGCGGGCATCGGGCCGGCGGTCGCTGCGCTACGCCGAGGCTCACCGGGGCCGGGTCGACCTGGACCGGACGGTGCGCCAGATGCTCAGCCAAGGGGGTGAGCCGGCCGAGCTGATCCGCCAGCGCCGGCGGCACAAGCCGCGGCGGCTGGTGCTGCTGATCGACGTCAGCGGCTCGATGGCGCCCTATGCCGACTGGCTGCTGCGGTTCGCGCACGCCGCCACCAGGCGCGCACCGCTGGGCACCGAGGTGTTCACGGTCGGCACCCGGCTCACCAGGGTCACCCGCGAGCTGCGGCTGCGCGATCCCGACCGGGCGCTGGCCGCCGCCGGCCGGGCGGTCCCGGACTGGCGGGGCGGCACCCGGCTCGGCGATGCGATCAAGGCGTTCCTGGACCGCTGGGGGCAGCGCGGGGTGGCCCGCGGCGCCGTGGTGGTGCTGTGCTCGGACGGCTGGGAGCGCGGTGACCCGGCCGAACTGGGTACCCAACTGGCCAGGCTCGCCCGGCTCGCGCACGCGGTGATCTGGGTCAATCCGCATAAGGGCAGGAATGGCTTCGCCCCGGTCACCGGCGGCATGGTGGCGGCACTGCCGCACATCGACTCGCTGGTGGCCGGGCACAGTTTCGCGGCGCTGGAGGAACTAGTCGAGGTGATCGCCGATGCGTGACGTGCTGGACCAACTGCAGGACTGGTGGAACCAGGGGGCCGAGGTGGGCATCGGCACCGTGGTCTCCACGTGGAGTTCGGCGCCCCGGCAGCCCGGCGCCTCGATGCTGGTGGGGCCGGACGGCACCGCGACCGGCAGCGTGTCGGGCGGCTGCGTCGAGGGGGCGGTGTACGAGCTGGCCACCGAGGTCCGCGACGGCGCCGGCCCGGTGCTGCAGCGCTACGGGGTCAGCGACTCCGACGCGTTCGCGGTCGGGCTCACCTGCGGCGGCATCATCGACATCTTCGTCGAGCGGGTGGGGCCGGAGAGCTTTCCTGAGTTCGGCGGGGTCGCCGAGGACATCCGGGCCGGCCGGCCGGTCGCGGTGGCCACCGTGGTCGAGGCGCCGGCGGACCTGCTCGGCAGGCGGCTGGTGATCCGGCCCGCGCCGGTGTCCGGTGGCCCGGTGTCCGGTGGCCCGGTGGCCGGCGACTCGGTGGCCGGTGACTCGGTGGCCGGTGACTCGCGACCGGGCGACCCGGTGTCCGGCGACCCGGTGTCCGGTGACCTGGTGGCGGCGGGCTCGCAGCGGCTGGTCGACGCCGTCCGTGACGACGCGCGCGGCATGCTGGTCCAGGGCCGGACCGGCGTCCTGCACTACGGCCACGACGGCGAGCGCCGGGTCGACGACATCGCCGTCTTCGTGGCCAGCTACGCGCCACGGCCGCGGATGATCGTCTTCGGCGCCATCGACTTCGCCTCGGCGGTGGCCAGGATCGGCTCGTTCCTGGGTTACCGGGTCACCGTCTGTGACGCCCGGCCGATCTTTGCCACCCAGCGGCGCTTTCCCGATGCCGATGAGGTGATCGTCGAGTGGCCGCACCGCTACCTGGCCTCGACCGAGGTGGACGAGCGGACGGTGATCTGCCTGCTCACCCATGACCCGAAGTTCGACGTGCCGCTGCTGGAGCTGGCGCTGCGGATGCCGCTGGCCTACGTCGGCGCGATGGGCTCCCGGCGCACCAACGAGGACCGGCTGCAGCGGCTGCGCGAACTCGGCCTGACCGAGACCGAGCTGGCCCGGCTGCGGGCACCGATCGGCCTGGACATCGGCGCCCGCACCCCGGAGGAGACCGCCGTCTCGGTGGCCGCGGAGATCATCGCGGCTCGCTGGGGCGGTTCGGGCCAGCCGCTGCGCAGCTCCGACGGTCCGATCCACGCGGCTGCTGCCAAGGAAGCCGCCACGGACGCCACCAAGGAAGCCGCCGAGGAAGTCCCCAAGGAGCTGGCGCGGTGAGCACTGGCCGAACTCTGGTGGGTTGCGGTATTGAGGTTGAGAGAGATTTCTGATCGTTCTCACCCGAAACGCTAGCTGGAGGTTCCATGACACGGGTCAACGTGAAAGTTGACGGGACGGCCTATTCCGACGATGTGGAGCCGCGGTTGCTGCTGGTGCACTACTTGCGCGAACGGCTGGGCAAGATAGGCACCGTCGTCGGCTGCGACACCAGTAACTGCGGCGCCTGCACCGTGCTGCTGGACGGGCTCAGCGTCAAGAGCTGCTCGGTGCTCGCCGTCCAGGCCGATGGTTCCAGCGTGACGACCGTCGAGGGCCTGAGCGGGCCGGACGGCACCTTGCACCCCGTGCAGCAGGCCTTCCACGACAACCACGCCCTGCAGTGCGGTTTCTGCACCCCGGGGATGATGCTGGCCGCCTGTGACCTGCTGCGGGAGAATCCGAACCCGTCCGAGGACGAGGTGCGCGAAGGCATCGAGGGCAACCTCTGCCGGTGTACCGGATACCAGAACATCGTGGCGGCCGTGCAGGCCGCGGGCGCGGCGATGTCGGCGGCCGGCAACGGCACGGCAGCCGAATCCGCCGTCTCCGATTCGATCGCGTCCGTTTCGGCAGTGGAGGCCTCGGCATGACCACCATCGAAGATCGTCCGGACGTCGCCGAAGGGCCCGCGCCCGAGATCGGCCAGCCGCGCAAGCGCAAGGAGGACGCCCACCTGCTGACCGGGCGGACCACCTGGACCGACAACCTGACGCTGCCCGGAATGGTGCACCTGGCGATCCTGCGCAGCCCGATGGCGCACGCCCGGATCACCTCCATCGACGTCTCCGGAGCCCTGGAGCGCCCGGGCGTGCTGGCTGCCTACAGCGGCCGGGACTTCGCCGAGATCCAGGGCAACATCCCGTGCGCCTGGCCGGTCACCCCGGACATGGTCAACCCGGGCCATCCCAGCCTGGCCGTCGAGGAGGTCAACCACGTCGGTGAGGCGGTGGCCGTCGTGGTGGGGCGGGACAAGGCCTCGGCCCAGGATGCCCTGGAGGCCATCGACATCGACTACGAGCAGCTGCCGGTGGTGCTGGACATGGAAGCCGCGCTGGCGCCGGACTCGGCGCTGGTACATGCCCACACCGAGTCCAACCGCTCCTACACCTGGATCTTCGACTCCGGGGCCGCGGGCACCGGCGCCCCGATCGACGAGGTGCTCGGCCAGGCCGAGGTGACGGTGAGCCGGCGGTTCCTGCAGCAGCGGCTGATCCCGGCCTTCATGGAGCCCCGGTCCACCGTGGTGCAGCCCAACGGCGAGGGCTTCACGATGTGGTCGGCGACCCAGGTCCCGCACATCCTGCGCACCATGCTGTCGCTGACCCTCAACGTGCCCGAGCACAAGGTCCGGGTGATCGCTCCGGATGTCGGCGGTGGCTTCGGCGGCAAACTCCAGGTCACCCCCGAGGAGGTGATCACCGCGCTGGTGGCCCGCAAGCTGGGTAAGCCGGCCAAGTACACCGAATCCCGGTCCGAGTCGCTGATGAGCGCCCACCACGGCCGCGACCAGATCCAGGACATCACCATCACCGCCCGCCGCGACGGCACCGTCACCGGCCTGGACGTGCACCTGTACGCCGACATGGGTGCCTACCTGCGTCTGGTCTCCCCCGGTGTTCCGGTGCTCGGCGCCTTCATGTTCAACAGCATCTACAAGTTCGACGCCTACCGCTTCGTCTGCGAAGGGGTGTTCACCAACAAGACGCCCACCGATGCCTACCGCGGCGCCGGCCGGCCGGAGGCCACCTACGCGATCGAGCGGATCATGGACGAGCTGGCCACCGAGCTCGGCATGGACCGGATGGAGCTGCGCCGCAAGAACTGGATCCGGCACGAGGAGTTCCCGTTCACCACGGTGGCGGGACTGACCTATGACAGCGGCAACTACGAGGCCGCCACCGACCGGGCGCTGGAGCTGATCGGCTGGGAGGACCTGGTGGCCGAGCAGGCCGAGCGCCAGGCCCGCCAGGATCCGGTCCGGCTGGGGCTGGGCATCTCGACGTTCACCGAGATGTGCGGGCTGGCACCGTCGCGGGTGCTCGGCGCGCTGTCCTACGCTGCCGGCGGCTGGGAGAACGCCTCGATCCGGGTGCTGGCCACCGGCAAGGTCGAGGTCGTCACCGGCGTCAGCCCGCACGGCCAGGGGCACGAGACCGCCTGGAGCCAGATCGTGGCCGACCAGCTCGGGGTGCCCTTCGAGGACGTCGAGGTGATCCACGGTGACACCCAGTCCTCCCCCAAGGGTCTGGACACCTACGGCTCGCGCTCGCTCGCGGTGGGCGGGATCGCGGTGGTGCACGCCGCCGACAAGGTTGTCGCCAAGGCCCGCCGGATCGCCGCGCACATGCTCGAAGCCAGCGAGGACGACCTCGAGTTCGCCGGCGGTGCCTTCTCGGTACGAGGGGCGCCCGGCAACAGCAAGAGCATCCAGGAGATCGCGTTCGCGGCCTTCGCGGCACATGACCTGCCCGACGGCATGGAGCCGAGCCTGGACGCCGACGCCACCTTCGACCCGGATAACTTCTCCTTCCCGCACGGAACCCACCTGTGCGCGGTGGAGGTGGACACCGAGACCGGGGTCGCCACCATCCGCAAGTACGTCTGCGTCGATGACATCGGCACGGTGATCAACCCGCTGATCGTGGACGGCCAGGTGCACGGCGGCCTGGCCCAGGGCATCGCGCAGGCGCTCTACGAGGAGGCGATCTACGACGAGGAGGGAAACCTGACCACCGGCACCTTCGTCGACTACCTGCTGCCCTCGGCGGCCGACCTGCCCAGCTTCACCACCGACCGGACGGTCAGCCGCGCGACGTCGAACCCGCTGGGCGTCAAGGGGGTCGGCGAGGCCGGCACCATCGCCTCGACCCCGTCCATCGTCAACGCGATCGTCGATGCGCTGCGGCCCTGGGGCGTCAACGACGTGCAGATGCCGTGCACGCCGGAGCGGGTCTGGCGGGCCATCCACCAGGGAGCGGAGAAGTCCGGTCGCGATCCGGGCGGCACGGTGTCCTGGGGCGGGGCCAGCACGACGACATCGGACGGTTCCACCGTGGGGCCCTTGGACGGTTCCACCTCGGAGACTGCGGACGGTTCCACCTCGGGGACCTCGGACGGTTCCACCTCGGGGACCTCGGACGGTCCCAGCGCGAGCGAAGGAGACCAGCTGTGATCCCGGCCCCGTTCGACTACCTCAAGCCGGCCTCCCTCGCGGAGGCGGTGCAGGCCTACCAGCAGGCCGGCGAGGACGCCAAGATCCTGGCCGGCGGCCAGTCCCTGCTGCCGATCCTGCGGCTGCGGCTGGCCTACCCCGAGCTCGTCATCGACCTGGGTGGCATCGGCGAGCTGACCGGCGTCACCGACGACGGTGACGGCATCGTGATCGGGGCGATGACCACCCACGCCGACATCATCGCCAACGAGCTGGTCAAGCAGCACGCGCCGCTGATCGCCCAGGCCACCGAGACCGTGGCCGACCGGCAGGTGCGCCACCGCGGCACCTTCGGCGGCTCGCTCGCGCATGCCGACCCGGCCGGTGACCTGCCCGCCGTCGCGCTGGCGCTGGATGCCGAGCTGCGGGTGCACGGGCCCGACGGTGAACGCTCGATCGCGGCCCGGGACTTCTTCCTGGACTACCTGACCACGGCGCTGGCACCCGGTGAGATCCTCACCTCGATCCGGGTCCCGAAGCTGGGCGAGGGCTGGTCGACCCATTACGAGAAGCTGAACCGGGTCGCCCAGGCCTGGTCGATCGTGGCGGTGGCGGCGGCCGTGCACCGGTCCGACGGCACCATCACCGAGGCCCGGATCGGTTTGACCAACATGGGCCCGACCCCGCTGCGGGCAGCGGCTTCCGAGCAGGCCCTGGCCGGGGCGCCGGCCACCGCCGAGGCGGTCGCCAGTGCCAGCGCCTCGGCGGCTGAGGGCACGTCGGCACCGAGTGATCAGTCCGGCAAGGCGGACTACCGCGAGCACCTGGTCACGGTGCTGACCAGGCGGGCCGTCCAGCACGCGGCCGGGATCTGAGCGCGGCATGCACCTCAAGCACAGTTTCACCGTGCCGACCGATCTGGAGCAGGCCTGGAACGTGCTGCTCGACATCGAGCGGATCGCACCCTGCATGCCGGGCGCCGCGATCGAGACCGTGGACGGCGACGACTTCACCGGCACCGTCAAGGTCCGGCTCGGACCGATCGGCCTCACCTACAAGGGCAAGGCCAGCTTTATCGAGAAGGACGCGGCCAGCCACCGGGCGGTGATCGACGCGCAGGGCAAGGACGCCCGCGGCAACGGCACCGCCAAGGCGATGATCACCGCGACGCTCACGGCACAGGGCAGCAACGCCACCGCGGTGGACGTCGTGACCGACCTGAACATCACCGGCAAGCCGGCCCAGTTCGGCCGCGGTGTCATGGTTGATGTCGGCAACAAGCTGATCGGGCAGTTCGCCGACTGCCTGGCCGGTCAGCTGTCCAGCCCGGCGGGCGGTGGGGTGCCGGCCAGCGCGGATCCCGGCAGCGCGGATCCCGGCAGCGCGGATCCGGGCATTGGGGATGTGGGCATCGGGGATGTGGGCCACCCCGATCCCGCTACCGTGGAGCGGCTCGCCACTGCGGATCTCCAGGGCGCGGAGCAGTTGGGCATCGCAGATCCTGACACCGCCGAACTAGGTGTGTCCGCGCCGGATGCGGATCGATCCGCCCTCGGCGGCGGCGAGGTGGAGGCCGGCCTGGCCGAACTGGGGGCCGCGCCGACGGTGTCACCCGAGTCAGCGGTAGCCGGCCCGGGCCTGGCCACCCCGGTTGCCGGTGAGGCAGTGGTGGCGCTGCCCGGCCCGGCCTCGGACGAGCAGGCCGTCGAACCGGCCGCTGCCGCCGAGGCTGCCCCACCGGGGCGGCGGCTGAGCGATGCCGGGGGGGCATCGGCCGGCAGGCCGGCTCAGCCGGCGCCTGGCCCCACGCCGGCTCAAGCACCCGCGCACCGGCCGGCGGTCGCCGATGTCGAGCCGATCGACCTGCTGGGCTCGGCCGGTCCGGCCATTGCCAAGCGGCTGGCTCCGGTGGCAGGGGGCGTCCTGCTGGGGCTGCTGTTCCTGTTGCTGCGGCGCCGCCGGCGCTTGGCTTCCCGGGCAGCCCAACGACAGGCCGCGGCCGACCACTGGGCCGCCGTCCAACGTTGGGCCGCAGCCGAACGGCAGCTTGCGCTCCAACGGCGGGGCCCGGTCACGCAGCGGGGCTCGGTCACACAGCGGGGCTCGGCCACACAGCGGGACTCAGTCAAACAGCGGGGCTCGGCCACACAGCGGGACTCAGTCAAACAGCGACAGCTGGACCGCCGCGTCCTGTGGCTGGCTGGCATGCTTGGCCAGCCTGCCGAACCGGCGGCTGGCCGGACGGCCGTGCTCGTTCGGCGTCCGGGCCGCTCCCGCCGTGCGGCCGCCGGAAGGAGCCGCAAGCCTGGGTGATCCGGCAGCCTGATCGAAGCCGGACCGCGACGATGACCAGGCGTGCTCCACCGGGCGCTCCGGAGGCTCCTGGTAGGCCAGGAACTGCAAGGCGGTCGGCGCCGTCCAGGTCAGCTGGTGCGCGTGGAAGGCGGCGCTCACGGCGGCCGGATCCAACGGCAGCACGCCGGGGCCACCGTGGAGATCCAGCCCCAGTTCGAGGTCGTGGCGCATGCGCATCACCTGGCAGTTCAGCTCCCAGGCCATCTTCGCCTCCGGCTGGGCCAGCCGGTTCGCCGCGGCGCTGCCCACGGCTGCCGTGACCTGAGCGCCACCGGCTGCAAGGTCGTCGAACACGGCGGCGGCGCTGCCCATCCGCGCCAGCAACCTGGCGGCCGTCTTGGCCCCGACGCCGCGGACTCCCGGCAGGTTGTCCGAGGGATCTCCCCGCAGCGCCGCGTAATCGCAGTACTGCTCCGGCCGGATGCCGAGCATGATCGCCAGCAGGTCAGGGGTCAGCAAGGGTGAGGCGTCGACCCCACCGTTGATGATCCGCAGCACCCGGGTGTGCTCGTCGATCAGGGCGAAGGCGTCCCGGTCGGAGGTCATGATGACGGTTCGAGCGCCGACCCGCGGGGCGAACCGGGCCGCCGAGGCAAGCACGTCATCGGCTTCCAAGCCGTCCGGGACCACCACCACGATGCCCATGCTTCGCAGCACCTGCGCCGCCCCGTCCAGCTGCGACACCAGGGTGTGCAGCTTCTCGGTCCGGCCGGCCTTGTACTGCGGCCAGCGGGTTCGACGGTGGCTGGCAACCGGGTCGTCGAAGCCGACCACGATGGCGGCGGGGCAGATCCGCTCGGCAGCGGCGACCAGCTGGGTCAGCAGCCCCCGGATGGCCCACAGCGGCCGGCCGTCGGCCGAGCGCAGGCCGGTGCCGGCCTGGGAGTGGAAGCTGCGGTGGACGAGGGAGTTGCCGTCGACCGCCAGCAACACCGGCGAATCCTGCACGGGCACCACTGTAAACGGCCGCGGCACAAGTTCGGCAGTGCGACAGCCGGGCGACCCGCCGGAGCCGGAAGTAGGGTGGCAGAACTGGCGGTTCGCCTCGGCGGATCGGGTACGGCGGCTTCCGCCGCGACGTTCGGCCTGCGGGCGGCGCGGCCGACCTAGTGACGAGGTGCGCGCATGCGGCTTGGAGTACCGGGACCCCGCGATCTGCTGCGGCTGGCCGAGGGCGGTTACGAGGCGATCGAGCAGGCCATCGCGCTGGTTCCTCGGATGGTCACGCTGCTCGGCCAGATCGAGGGCGTGGTTGCCAAGGTCAACGTCGTGATGACCGAGGTCGACAAGACCCAACGGCAGGCCAGCCAGATCATCCAGCGGACAGACCGGCTGCTGGCGCGCACCGAGCAGGTGATGGACCGGACCGAGGGTCTGATCGACAGAACCGGCGGGGTGATCGATCGAAGCGATGCGGTGATGGACCGCACCGAGGGCGTACTTGCCCGAACTGAGGAGTTGGTCGATCGCAGTGCGGGCGTGGTGGATCGCACCGAGCCGCTGATCGAGCGGACCGGAGCGGTGCTGGCCCAGACCGAGCCGCTGATCGAGCGGACCGGAGGGGTGCTGGCTCAGACCGAGCCGCTGGTGGAACGTGCCGCCGACGTCCTTGACCAGGCCCAACCGCTGGTGAAACAAGCCGGTGACCTGGTGGACCGGGCCGGGACCTTGCTGGGCCGCGCCGAACCGATGGCCGAGAGCGCCGACCCGCTGCTTCTGCAGGCCGGTGAGCTGGTGAGCCGCGTCGACGGCCTGCTGGCCCGGTTCGAGCCGGTGCTGCGCGGACTGGAGCCGGTGCTGAACCGGCTGGCCGAGTCCACCAGCCCCGCGGAGGTTGACGCGGCCATCAAGCTCGTCGACACGCTGCCGGAGCTGGTGCAGGCCCTCGAGACCGACGTTCTGCCGATCATGAAGACCCTGGGCACGGTGGCTCCGGACCTGCGCGATCTGCTCGACACCAGCAAGGAGTTGAACGAGATCCTCGGGTCGCTGCCGGGACTGGGCCGGATCAAGAAGCGGGTCGAGGAACGGCAGGAGCAGGAGGACATCGATCGGCTGGCCAGGGACGACCCGCCCCGGTCCCCCGACGAAGTCAGCTGAGGACAGTCCCGGCACGCAACCGGCTAGCTGGGTGCCTGTCCAACGCGCTGATCGGAACAGGACGTCCCCCGGGTCGGGGATCGTTGGCCTCGTAGCAGGGTGCCCTCCGGCGTGTCGCCCTGCCCCGGGGACACTCATCCGGGACGTGACAGCTGATCGTTGGTCGCCGAGGTAACCGTGACCGAACCGGACTGCTGGGTCGCTGCCCTAGGCTGCAGGCGTGATTGGCACTGTCCAGGCAAGCCGTTACGTGACGCCGCTGCGCGAGGGTGGTTCGTTGCCGGGCATCGTCGAGGCTGATGACCTGGGCACCTACGTGGTGAAGTTCCGGGGCGCGGGTCAGGGCTTGAAGGCGCTGGTGGCCGAGGTGGTGGTCGGCGAACTCGCCCGCCGGCTGGACCTGCGCGTCCCCGAGCTGCGAGCCCTGGAGCTGGACCCGGTGAT
>NZ_DASVQG010000108.1:0-4256 GCF_036389215.1 Jatrophihabitans sp. | reverse complement strand
CAGCGTGTTGAACAGTGCTTCCCGGGCCCGCTCGGACGTGGGGCGAGTCACCCGGGGCGGCACTGCCAGCCGCCTGCCGCGCGCCTGACCACCGACGATCCGCGTCACGATCGCCAGCCTAGTGCTGGGTGGCCTCGGCGTCGTGCTGGAACGATCCGGTGCTTGCCACGCCTCCTGTGCCGCGATATGAGTGGTGACCCAGCCCCGATCCCAGCCCGATCCCAGCCCACGCCGAGCCTGCCGACCGCACGCCGGCTGGAGCTGGTATGCCTCCTCAGGCCCGATGAGAAGAGGAACGGATGCCACCACCGCGGATGACGTTGTCAGGCCTCGTGCTGGACGCGCCCGACGCCCAGGAGCTGGCCGCCTTCTACGAGCGGCTGCTCGGCTGGCCGCGGGAGCAGGACGAACCGGGCTGGGTGAAGCTCAGGTCACCCGACGGTGGTCCCGGCCTGTCGTTCGCGCACGAGCCGGCCTACCAACGACCACGCTGGCCGACCCGACCGCCGGACCAGCAGATGATGGCGCACCTCGACATCAGGGTCGAGGACCTGGAGCGCGCCTGCGAGCACGCGGCCGCCGCCGGCGCGGTGCTCGCCGACTTCCAGCCGCAGCAGGACGTCCGGGTGTACCTCGACCCGGCGGGGCACCCGTTCTGCCTGTTCGAGAACTAACCGACCGGCGGACCGGGCGATGTTGTCGTCCGCCCCGCGGTGACTGATGCTGGACGGGTGGCCCACGAACCGGATCCGCCGAGCTTCGTCGTCCTGCCCGAGGAGTACGAGGACTCCGACGCCGGACCCGGCGAGACCGGCCGGACCCCGGGGCTACCTGGTCCGGTGCTGCCCCGGCTGAGCGGGCTGGCGCACGACCGGCGGGTCCGCTGGGCAGCCGCGACGGTGGCCGGTCTGGTGGCCGGCGGGCTCGTCGCGATGGCGGTGACCGGCGAGCACGCGGCGGTGCGCACCGGCACGGCAGGCCAGCCGCCGGCACCGGTGGCATTGCCCACCCTGATGGCGTCCGGACGGCCGTGGCCCACCGCGCCCGGAGCCTGCGGCGGGATGCGGTACCAGCCGATCCTGACCGCCGACCCGCGCCGGCTCAGCACCGGCGTCCGGCTCCAGGTCGGCGGCCAGTCGGTGTACACGGTCGACGTGGATGCCAGGTCCGTGACGTCGACGCCCGGCCTGACCCTGTCCTCGCTGCGGTTCATCACCCAGCTGGTGCCCGGCAGCGCCGGCGGCAGCTACGCCCTGGTGCAGCCGTGCGAGTCCACCGACACCAGCCAGGTGCTGCAGGTCGGCCGGGATTCCAGCCACCTGGTGCTGGCCAGTGACCGGCACATCGACTCGCTGTTCAGCGACGGCCGCGGCGGGGTGTGGGCGGCCGAGGTGGCAGACATCGCCACCGACGGGCCGATCACCATGGTGCAGCTGCCCGGCCCCGGGGTGGTCCGGCTGCCGGCCGGGCTCACCCCGGTCGCGGTCTCCGGCCACCAGCTGATCGGGCTCACCGCCGCGACCGCCGAACGGCGCAGCCCGTCCTCGGGCACCCTGGTCAGCTACGACCTGGCCAAACGCCGGATCGGCGGCAGCATCGGCCGGGCCAGCTCGTTCACGGTCGGCGCCGGCCTGCTCGTGTGGACGCAGGAACCGTGCACCCTGACGGCTGCCTGCGCGCTGCACCGCTATGACCTGGCCACCGGCGCGCAGTCGGTACGCGAGTACGTCCTGCCGGTCGAGACCTTGCTGACCGGCGGTGTTCTCAGCCCGGACCGTAGCCAGCTGGCCTTGCCGCTGGCCCAGATCTATGAGGGCCCGCGCATCGATGCCCAGGGCTTCGGCCCGCCGTTCGACGTGGCCGTGCTGCACCTGGACACCGGAGTCCTGGACCGGGTCCCCGGGCTCACGCTGCCCCCGACCGAACTGCCGGGGCTGACCTTCTCGGCGCGGGGAGACTGGCTCGTCATCGCGCTCAACGAGGGACGCAGCGCGGAACTGGTTCTCTGGCGCCCCGGGTTGCCCCGGCCGCTGCGCCCGGGCATCCGGATCGGTGACCTGATGTTGCAGGCGCCGCCGGTGCTGGCCGTGCTCCGCTGACCGGCGCCGGCGGCTGGGTGCTCGCCGCCTCAAGACTTGTGCAGGAACTCCGTCCGGTCCTCGTCGAAGGAGTCCCAGAGGAACTCCCGCAATCCCGGGTGGTCGACGAGCTCCGGATCGGCCTCGATCACCTGCTGGGCCTCGACCCGAGCGGCTCTGATCAGCTGCTCGTCCTGCAGCAGCGAGAGCAGCTTCAGCTGTGACTTGCGGCCCGACTGGGCGGCGCCGAGCACATCGCCCTCGCGCCGCTGGGTGAGGTCCAGTTCGGCCAGGGCGAAGCCGTCGGTGGTCTTGGCGACCTCCTCCAGCCGCTGCAGCGCCGGATGGCCGAACGGAAGCTGGCTGAGCATCAGGCACAGGCCGGGGTGGGCGCCCCGCCCGATCCGGCCGCGTAACTGGTGCAACTGCGACACCCCGAACCGGTCGGCGTCCAGGATCACCATCAAGGAGGCGTTGGGCACGTTGATGCCCACCTCGATGACCGTGGTCGCCACCAGCACGTCGAGGTCACCGGCCGCGAATGCCGACATCACCGCGTTCTTGTCCTCGGCGGGCAGCCGGCCGTGCAGCTGGGCCAGCCGCAGTCCCCGGAGCTGGTCGCTCCCGAGCTCGGCGTAGGTGCCCAGGACGGATGCGGTCTGCTGCTGGTCATCGGCGGCGGCACCGATGTCTTCGGCGTCACCGTCATCGCCGATCCGGGGGCAGACGACGAACACCTGGCGGCCCTTGACGACCTCTTCCCGGATCCGCTGCCAGACCCGTTCCAGCCAGTCCGGGCGCTCGGTCACCGGCACCACCGTGGAGCTCACCGTCGCCCGGCCGCCGGGCAGCTCGTGCAGCTCGGAGGTCTCCAGGTCCCCGAACACGGTCATCGCGACCGTCCGCGGGATCGGCGTGGCGGTCATCACCAGCAGGTGCGGCGGGGTGGCGGCCTTGCTGCGCAGGGCGTCCCGCTGCTCCACCCCGAACCGGTGCTGCTCGTCGATGACCACCAGCCCCAGTTCGGCGAACTGCACCTGGTCCTGGATCAGGGCGTGGGTGCCGATCACGATGCCGGCCGCTCCGGAGGCGATCTCCAGCAGCGCGGCCCGGCGGGCCGGCGTCGACATCGACCCGGTCAGCAGCACGACCTGGGTGCCCTGCTCCGAGCCGCCCAGCCGGCCGGCCTGGGCCAGCTCGCCGAGCAGGTCGTTGACGCTGCGCTCGTGCTGGGCGGCCAGCACCTCGGTCGGGGCCAGCAGCGCCGCCTGGGCGCCGGCGTCGACGACCTGCAGCATCGCCCGCAGCGCGAGCACCGTCTTGCCCGAACCGACCTCGCCCTGCAACAGCCGGTGCATCGGATGGGAGGCGGCCAGCTCGTCCTCGATGACCGCCGCGATCCGGCGCTGCTCACCGGTGAACTCGAACGGCAGCCGGCGCTCGAACGCCTCGACCAGGCCACCGGCCACCCGGGGCCGCGCCAGCGCGGGATTGGCGGCGCTGGCATGCCGGCGCTGGGCCAGCACCAGCTGGACGCCCAGTGCCTCGTCGAAGGCCAGCCGCCGGCGGGCCTGGTGGTACTCGGCCATCGTCTCGGGCCGGTGGATCCGGCGCAGCGCCGCGTCCAGTTCCATCACCGCGGCGCGCGCCCGGACCGGCGGCTGGAGCGGGTCGGGCACCGGGTCCAGGTGGTCCAGGGCGATCCGCATGCAGCGCGCGATGGTCCAGGACGGCAGTCCCGCGGCGGCCGGGTAGACCGGCAGCAGCGCGCCGGCGAAGTCCTGCAGCTGCTCATCGATCCGCTCGGCGCCGCCCCGCTCCGGATCGTCGGAGTCCGCCTCGCCCAGCAGGATGTAGTCCGGTGAGTTCAGTTGCAGCTTGTCCCGGAACCGGGTCACCTTGCCGGCGAACATGCCCTGCCGGCCCGGCCGCAGGTCGCGTTCGCGCCAGGGCTGGTTGAAGAAGCTCAACGTCGCCCGATGCCGGCCGGAGCGGATCGAGACCTCGAGGATGTTCAGCTTGCGGCCGGGGATGCGGCGGGTGCTGGTCGACTCGACCTCGGCCAGCACCGTCACCTCCTCGCCCTCGACCAGCTTGGAGAGGTCGGTCAGCTCCCCGCGCTCGTTGAACCGGCGGGGGTAGTGCCGGATCAGCTGGCCGACCGTGCTGTACCCGAGC
>NZ_DASVQG010000107.1:0-8451 GCF_036389215.1 Jatrophihabitans sp. | reverse complement strand
ACGAGTACGCCGCCGGCGCGACCGTGGCTGCCGCCTTCACCGCGGCGGCGGCGAGCGCGGGCAGGTTCGGACCCGCCGTCACCCGGGCCGCCGCGCTGGCGCGGGACGGCAACGACGTGACGGCGGCGCTGGCAACCGAGCAACAGCTGGCCTGCTTGGCGGTGGCCTGTGAGCTGGTGAGTCGCAGCGGCGCACCGCTGGGCCGGTTGCTGGCCGGTGTCCAGGCTGACCTGGACGCCGACCGGCGGACGCGCCGGGCGGTCCGCACGGCACTGGCCGGACCGCGAAGTTCGGCGCTGTTGCTGGCCGGGCTTCCGCTCATCGGGGTGGCGATGGGCAGTGCGATGGGTGCCCATCCGGAACGGGTGCTGCTGCGTACCACCGCCGGCCTGGCTGCGCTCAGCGCCGGGGTGGTGCTGGACCTGGCCGGCCTGGCGTGGACGCTGGCGCTCACCCGACGGGCGCTGAGCATGCGGCCCGGGACATGAGCGCCCTGGGCTGGGCGGCCCTGGCCGGGGCGCTGGCGCTGATCCCCGCCAGAAGGGGTAGGACACCGGCCCGGCATCGCAACCCGCCACCCGGCGTGGTGCCACCGGCCGCCCGCCCGGTGAACGGCACCGGGAGCAAGCTAACCCTGCCCCTGCTGGCCGCGATCGCCACAGCCGTGCTGGCGGTACTGCTCGGCGGCTGGCGAGCCGCGGTGCTGGCGCCCCCGTTGGCAGTGGGCGTCGGGTGGCTGGTGGCAAAGCGGCCGTCGGCGACGGCCGCCGCCCGGTCGCCTGAGGCCCGCTCGGTGGCATTCGTGGTGGATTTGCTGGCCGGCGTGCTGGCGGCCGGCTCGCCGCCGGAGCTGGCGATCGAACGCGTCGCGGCGGCAGTCACCGAGCACGGCAGCAACAGCGTGCGGCACGCCGTCGAACCGCTGGCCCGGGTCGGCCGGTTGCTGCAACTGGGCAGCGAGCCGGCAGCCGCCTGGGGCTCGCTGCATCCGGTACCCGGTTATGGCCCGGTGGCTGACAGCGGCCGGCGGTGCGCCGCCAGCGGTGCCCGACTGGCCGGCGCGCTCGCAGCCGTGGCCGCTGACCTGCGAGCGCGGCACCAGGCTGAGGCGCTGGCCCGCGCCGAACGGGTCGGGGTGTGGTCGTTGCTGCCACTGGGCCTGTGCTTCCTGCCGGCCTTCGTCTGCCTCGGCGTGCTCCCGGTGATCCTCGGCGTGGCCGATGAGGTGTTCAGCGGCGTGCCGACGTGAGTCGCAGACCCAGGCGGGCCGACATCGGTGGCGGTTCATAGGAGCATGCGGTTGCGGTTGGGCGGTAATCCGCAAAGCAGGGGTGACGGAGCAGCTCAATGCCGCGCCCGCGCGATGGTGGAGCCGAGAACTGCGGTCGTCAGCGCAACCACCGCCGCTGCCGTGAATGCCGCCGAGAACCCGGCTGAGGCCAGCGTGCCACCGTGCGGTCCTCCGGCGGAGAGGCCGATTGCCGTGAAAGCGGCAGTGCCAAGCGCTGCACCGACCTGGGTCGCCGAGCCTGCGAGACCCGACGCCAGGCCAGCGTGAGTCTCCGGCACCGAGGAGGCGATGACCATGGTGGTGGGTGTGAAGCTGAGCGCGACGCCGGTGGCGATGAGTAGCAGCCCGGGCAGGACCGAGATGAGGTATCCGCCTTCAAGCGATGCGTTCGCCAGCCACAGGTGGCCGCCGGCCAGGACAACGAGGCCGATGACGAGGGTGTGCTGCGGGCCGAGAGTGCGCACGATTCGCGGCAGAAGTGTGAGGGAGACGGCGATTCCGGTGAGGGACGTGGGGACCATCGCCAGCCCGGCCTGCCGCGGAGCCATGGCAAAGGCCTGCTGGAGGTAGAGGGCCACGAGCACGAACGCGGACGCCCGGGCGGCTCCGCCGAGGACGGCGACGGCGACCCCAGTGCTCAGGATCCGGGACCTGAAGAGGTCGAGGGGCACGAGCGGCTCGGCGGTACGGCGCTCGACGATGACGAAGACCACCAGGAGGGCGACGGAGGCGGCGAGGCTCGCGAGGACGGCCGGGGAGGTCCATCCGTGGTCTGGGATGCCCATGGCGCCATGAACCAGGGCGGTGACTGCGCCGGTGATTGTCGCTGAGCCGTGCCAGTCGAAGCGGCGACGTGCACCGTGAGCACCTTCCGCGAGTACGGTCCTGGCCAGGACGACGGCGGCGACCGAGATCGGCACCGTCACGAAGAACACGGACGACCAGCCGAAGGAGCCGACGAGCAGCCCCCCGACCATGACACCGGTCGCTCCTCCGAGGGCTGAGGCGACGCCCCAGATGCTCATGGCCTTGGCGCGCTGTTGGCCGGGGAAGGTCACCAGGAGCAGCGACATCGCGGCTGGGCTTAGTGCCGCGGCACCTATCCCCTGAACGATGCGGCCCGCGACCAAGGGTCCCTGGTTGGCTGAGAAGGCTGCCAGCAGGGTGCCTGCGGTGAAGAGCACTGAGCCTGCGACGAACATGCGGCGTCGGCCGAAGAGGTCTGCAGCACGACCGGACAGGAGCAGGAGGCCGCCGAATGCGAGGACGTAGGCGTTGACCACCCAGGTGGTGCCGGTGGGGCTGAGCCGCAGATCGGCCTGGATGGAGGGCAGCGCCACGTTGACGATCGAGGTGTCGA
This sequence comes from Jatrophihabitans sp., assembly GCF_036389215.1. Classification (GTDB taxonomy): domain Bacteria; phylum Actinomycetota; class Actinomycetes; order Mycobacteriales; family Jatrophihabitantaceae; genus Jatrophihabitans_A. The sequence goes on along the minus strand of NZ_DASVQG010000107.1, from coordinate 5,800 downwards.
GCATGACGACGAACTGGGCCGACACCAGGAGCCCGAGGGCGACCCACTGACGGCGGCGCGCGAAGGGCTCCGTGGAACCGGTGCCTCCGCTTCGCGGGGCGACGCCTACCGCGCCGGCCGCCATGGCAGTCGTCGCACCACCTTCCTCGCCCGCCCGGGTTGTAGGGATGTCGCCGGTGGCGGTGCGGGTATCGAGGGTGGCAATCACGATGGGCTCCTTCAGTGTGATCGGGTGTCGTGCACGTTCACAGTGCGGCCGGTGCCGCGGTGCTCGCGCCGGTGCAATGGCCGGGATTCGTCGAGCGGCGGGCACCGCAGAGCCGCGCTACGGCGTCCGCAGCGGGGCGTGGGTGCGGACGGCTGTGACGACGTCGGTGATCGCGGAGATGGACAGGACCGAACCTGCCGGATCCTGAAGGAACGCCAGGTGATCCAGGTCGGCCACGGTGTGGCGGGTGTTCCTCGACAGGGCCGCGAGCTGGTCCTGGGCGGTGCCCCAACCCTGCTTGTGGTCGACGTTGTCCTTGGCGGTGAGCACGACCAGCGGGGTGGTGCCCAAAGTGGTGAGAGCTTGCGCCTGACGCAACGTCTCAGGCAGTGCGGCCTGCTCGGCTCGCATGTTCGCCATGCCTCGAGGGCTGTTCGCGAACACTGCCACCTGCTGACCGGCCACGCCGGGAAGGGCCGGAGCGCTCATCGCCTGGGTGATGTGGCCGGCGCCGAACCGGAAGAGGGTGGGCGCCACCGCCAGAACGCGCCGCATGACCTGGTACTCACCGTTGAACGGCTTCACCAGTTCGACCTGATGCGGGCTGGCGCTGTCCAGAAGGACGACTCCGGCCACCTCCCGGGGGTACAGATGGGCGTAGGTCAGGGCGTGCACGCCGCCACTGGAGTGCCCGGCCAGCACATACGGGCCGGGCTCCCCGGCGGCGCTCAGCAGGCGGTGCAGGTCGGTGGCCGCATTGGTGGCGTCAGCGGCATGGGGCGAGTCCTCGCTCCAGCCCTGTCCGGCGCGGTCGTACGCGCAGACACGGGTGGACCGGGCGACGGCCGGGCTGACGCGCGCCCACAGCGGGGACGTCTCGGCCAGGCCGTTGAGAAGGACGACGGTCGGGGTGCCGGTGCCGGCGCAGCTCAGGTGCAGGCGGTACCCGCCGACATCGACGAGCTTGCCCGGCATCGGCCCGGCTGCCACACCCGGCGACTCCGTCGTGACCTGGTACAGGCCGCCGAGCCGGCGAGCAGCATCACCAGGGTGACCGGGTAGAGCAGCAGGCGGCGCCGACCGGGGACGTTCCGGCGGGTTCTCCGCGCCACCCACACGGCCAGGACCACCAGAGCCGGAGCCCACCCCCAGGCGAGGCGGGTCATGGTCGGTTCGCCGGGGTTCACGGCCAGCATGACGGTCCCGGCTGCGGCCATGACGGCCGCTGGGACGTAGGCCCACCGCTGCGGACGCGAGGTCAAGCGGATGGTGAGCCAGCCGAGCATCGCCCAGCCGAGGGCGAACGCGACGAGCCCGGCGCCCACGATGGTGGCCTCGGAGGCGTCGGGCAGGACAGCGAACGTCAGCGCTGCCGCGCCCGCGGCCCCGGTGGCCATGGAGGCGGTGATCACAGAGCCGAGCGGGCCGGGGCGAGGTGCCGGCGAGCCTGTCGGCACGTTCGGCCGGGTGCGGGTTGAGGTGGTCATGGCGGTTGCCCTTCTGGGCCGCCCGGGGTGGTCGGCCACGAAGCAACCGTCGTCCTGGCGAGATCTGCTCGCCCCGGTCACATAGCCGGGATCGGTCAGGCAGGGACAACCCCGGTCACTTGACCGGGGCGAGCCCGGCATCGCGGTGACAAGGTCGCAGACGACCTGACGCGACGAAGGAGAGGGACGAAGGAGAGACATGAACGCCACCACCGTGGGCACCGCCGACTGGACGGTGCGCACCGGCGGGCGCCTGGAACCCGGCGAGCGCGGGCGCCTGGTCGCTGACCTTGCCCGCCTGCACGTCGGCAACCTTGTCGGCCGCCTCAGTGTCCTGGCCCACCTCAACCCGGGCCGGAACGCGTACGTGCCGCCGGCGCGGTTGCTGCCCCCGGACTCGCCGCTGACCCGCGCAGCGCGCGACGCCGCGACGCGCGCCCTCCCGGCAACCCTGCTCAACCACAGCTACCGCACGTACCAGTTCGGCCGGGCCCTGGGCGAGCTCGACGAGGTCGACGTCGACGCCGAGCTGCTGTTCGCGGCTTCGCTGCTGCACGACACCGGCCTGGTCCTGGCCGGCGGGCGGGACGACTTCACCCTCACCTCGGCACGGGTGGCCCGGGACGTGGCCGAACAGGCGGGCCTGTCCACGGCGGCGAGAAAGACCCTGCAGACCGCCATCACCATGCACCACAGCCCGCGGGTTCCACTCGCCGCCGGACCGGTCGCCTACCTGCTGGCGGCCGGGGCAGGCGTCGACGTGGTCGGCCTGCGCTGCTGGGACCTGCCGCGTTCGACCCTGGCGCAGGTCGTGCAAGCCCACCCGCGCGAGGGGTTCAAGGAGTACTTCGCCCATGCGTGGGCGGACGAGGCGGCTCGCGTCCCGGATGGCCGGGCAAGGCTGCTGCGCCGCTACGGCGCGTTCGCGCTCGCCATCCGCCTCGCCCCGTTCGACGAGTGAGCTCACCGGTCCCGGTCACGCCAGGTCGAGCTGGGGCGGCAGCCGACTACCCGGACGGCACGTATCGCCCTGCCGGAGTGCCGGGATGCCCCGGGGCGGCTGCCTTCGAGCTGTACGGTCGGCGGGTGCTACACGGCCGCGAGCGGGAACGCGCCCACCTTGCCGACCTGGTCGAGCAAGCGCGCGCCGGAACCGCTGCCGTGCTGGTCGTCCTGGGAGAACCAGGCGTCGGCAAGACCGTCCTGCTCAGCGACCTGGTGGCTACCCAGCAGGAGGCTGGACCGGGGCGAGGCGCGCGGGTGCTGAGCACGGCCGGTGTGGAGTCCGAGTCACCTCTGCCGTTCGCCGCGCTGCATCGTCTCCTGCGTCCGGTGGCGAACTTCGACCGGCTGCCGCCCCCTCAAGCGCGGGCGTTGCGGGTCGCGTTCGGGCTTGAGGACGGCCCGACGGTCGAGCCGTTCCTGATCGGGGTCGCGACCCTGTCGGCGCTGACCGACGCAGCCGAACAGGACGGTCCCGTCCTCTGCTTGATCGACGACGCGCAGTGGTTGGACTCCGCATCGGCGGACGCCCTGCTGTTCGCGGCCCGGCAGCTGTCCGCGGACCCGGTCGCCATGGTCTTTGCTGCCCGCACCGGTGAAGCCGGTGTCGCGGCATTCGCTCCCCAGGGGCTGCCCGTCCTCCAGCTCGACGGCCTCGGTGATGCCGCGGCCCGTCAGCTTCTCGACGAGCGCAGCGGCGCGTCGCTGCCCGCTGAGGTCGCCGACCGGCTGGTCCGCGACACCGGTGGCAACCCGCTGGCGCTGCTGGAGCTCCCTACGGGGCTCAGCCCCGCTCAGCTGCACGGGGCGGCGCCGTTACCGCCACGGCTGACGTTGACCGCGGGCGTCGAACGCGCCTTCCTGGACCGGTGTCGCCGGCTCAGCGAACAGGTGCAGACGTTGCTGCTGGTCGCGGCGGCCGACGCCACCGGGGGCGTTGACAGCGTGCGGCAGGCGGCGAGCGTCCTGGGCGTTGAGCCGACCGCATGGCAGGACGCCGAACGCGCCGGCCTGCTGACCGTTCACGGTGACAGGGTCGGCGTCAGGCACCCACTGGTCCGTTCGGCCGTGTACCAGGCGGCCACCAGCTTCGAACGGCGGCAGGCGCACCGTGCCTTGGCGGACGCGGTCGGTCCGAAGGACCCGGACCGGGCTACCTGGCACCGGGCCGCAGCCGTTGACGGGCCCGACAGCGACGTGGCTGAGGCCCTGCACCAGGTAGCCATCCGGGCCGAGCAGCGCGGCGGGCACGTCGCGGCAGCGGAGGCGTTCGAGCGCTCAGCGGCCCTGACCGTGAACGAGCCGGCGCGCGCGACCCGATTGTTCGGAGCTGCCCGCACCGCCTGGTCGGCCGGGCAGCCGGTACGCGCCCGGGCGCTGGCCGCGTCAGCCCGCGAGGTCGCCTCCGACCCGTTGCTCCGGGCCGACGTCGACCGGCTCCGGGCCCGCATCGAGGTCAACGTGGGCTCGGCGGCCGACGCACACCGCATCTTCACCATGGCGGCCCGCACAGTCGCCGACGTGGACCCCGGCCGAGCCCTGGAGATGGCATCGGCCGCCGCCTTGACACGCACCTACGGCGGTGACAGCGGAGCCGACCTTCCCCCCGAGATGTTGGCGCAGCTGCTGACCCCGACCGACGCCGACACGGCCCGCACCCGGTGCCTGCGGCTGCTGCTGGGAACCCTGACCGCCTCCGCCGAAGGCGACTGGGCCCGCGCGGCAGCCACCCTCGAGCTGGCCCTGGACGCGGGACGCCAGGTGGAGGACCTCGACGTGCTCGGCAACCTCGGCAACGCCGCCCTCCACCTCGGTCACGACGAGGGCGCCCGGTTCTTCTACTCCGCCATGGTCTCCGGCGCCCGCGAGCTCGGGGCCGGCATGGTGGTTCTCTACGGGCTCGAACGGCTCGCCTTCGCCCTGCTCCCCGCCGCCCAGTGGGCAGGCGTTCGCAGCTGCGCCGACGAGGCCCTCACCCTGGCGCGCAGCGTCGGCCAGCCCACCCTCACCGCCACACCCCTCGCTTGGCTGACCCTGCTCGCCGCCCTGACCGGCGAAGAGGATTACGACAACCACCTGGCCGAGCTCGAAGCAGCGGTGGCAAGACACCCGCTGGGCATACTGAGCGACCCGGTCCACGACCTGACCCGGTGGGCCAAGGGCGCGCGGGCCGCAGCCGACGGGGACGCGCCCGCCGCCCTGCATCACCTGCGCGCCATGCGGGTACCGGCCCTCCAGCGGATGGCCACCCTGGACCGCGTCGAGGCAGCAGTCCGGGCTGGAGCTCGCGACCAGGCGCTGGCCTGGACGGCCGAGCTGGCGGCGTTCGCGACCACGACATCCCGCCCGTGGGCGCTGGCCGACCTCGACCTGGGACACGCCCTGACAGCCGTGGACGCCGACCAGGCGGCACCGGCGTTCCAGAGCGCACTCGGGCACTACCGGCAGGCGTCCCGCCCCTATGACCTGGCTCGAGCCCAGCTCGCCTACGGCGAGTTCCTGCGCCGCACCAACCGCCGCGTCGACGCCCGCGGCTACCTGCGCTCGGCCTTGGAGACGTTCACCGACCTGGCAGCGGCACCCCTGGTGGCGCGCGCCGAACAGGAACTGCGCGCCTCGGGTGAGACCGCCCGCAAACGGGACCCGTCAACGCTGCTGGACCTGACGCCGATGGAGCGCAAGGTGGCCCAACTGGTCAGCACGGGCCTGTCGAACAAGGACGTCGCCGCCCAGTGCTGGGTATCGCCGCGGACGGTGGCGTTCCACCTGCGCAACGTGTTCACCAAGGTCGGGGTCAGCTCCCGCACCGAGCTCGCCCAGCTCGACTTCAGTTGACGCCCTCCCACTGACCTGCCCACCCGCAGGTGACCTGCCCACCCGCAGGCCGGCATCCCGGTCCGAGCCCGCTCCTACCCCGGCCATTTGACCGGCGCGAGCCATCGGGGTTGCGACGACGGTAGTAGTCACCACCGCAGGCGCCCGCGGTGCGACCAGGTACACCGAACCCGCCCGCACCTCGCTGAGGAGTAAGCCATGCACACCAGATCAGCCGCCGAACCACTCGCGGTCGGCACCGCCACGGACATCGCCCACCACGCCGACG
>NZ_DASVQG010000106.1:0-14979 GCF_036389215.1 Jatrophihabitans sp. | reverse complement strand
GATCCAGATGCCGGCCTCGTCCACCGGCCGGGCTTGGGTCAGGGCAGCCATCAGCGGTTCATCGCAGTACCGTCGGAAACGACCGGACGGCACCCGAAGTTACCCGCCGTCAAAAGGTAATTACGAAGTGCACGCGACATGGCACATGCCTCCTTGATTTCCTCATCGTGCCAACACGCACGCAGCGCCGTCAATAGCCCCTCGCACATGATCAATGCAGCCGTAGGTGACTGAGGCGAGGACCACCAGCCCCCTCCGGTTCAGCAGTCAAAGGGTATTGACAGCGGTGAGAAGCGGCTCCTAGCATCCGCGATAAGGGGTTTTTGAAATGGGGTATTCCCCTTCCCGCCATTCCGCTTGCTGACACTTACGCCTGTCTGCGGATATGCAATTGCATGCGCAAACAACGGCGCCTGCGGAAAAGAAGTCTCCGAGGCGGCTGAAAGCGCTTCTATGGAATTCGAATTATTCGTGATGTTAACGAAACACCGTCCGCAACAGTCGTCGTCAAGCAAAGGGAGAATTCGCATGTCACTACGGAAACGGACGTTTGGGATTGCCGCGTCAGCACTCGCGGTAGCGCTGGTGTCCGCCGCCAGCCCTGCCGCGGCAGCCGGTGCCCATCCCGGACAGGTGCTGCCGAGTGCAGCCCGGGGTCACAAGTCCATCCAGACCGTCGACATCACCATGAGCACGACTCGGCAGTTCACCGCTCCGACCAAGCTGCATGCCGGTTGGATCACATTCCGGGTGGGGTCGGCCGACAGCGACTACCACGCCTTGGAGGTGTTCCGGGTCAATCCCGGGCACACCCTGGCTGAGGTGCTGCACGACCTCCAACTGGGCCTGTCCAACGACCTCGCCGCCACCGCGTTGGGTGCCCGCCAGCTGATCCATGACGGCACGCTGATGGGCGGCGTGGTGACCAGCCCCTACGCGCCGCAGGAGGCCTCCCTTCCCTTGACGCGGGGTACCTACTACCTGGTCGACTTCGCCGAGTTCAACCTCCCGACCCCGGTGAAGGTGCACACCCTCAAGGTGGTCGGGCACATGCGCTGGTTCCCCATGCCGCGCTTCGACTCGGTGATCGGCATGTACATGAGCCCCGACGGCATGCCGGTCTTCGCCGCACCCACCGACTTCTCGGCCACGGGCAGTTTCCTCGTCTACGGCCAGGGTGACGAGCTGCACGAAGCAGTCTTCCGGCCCATTCACGCCGGCGTCACCGATCAGTACATCAGCGACTTCTACACGGCACTGGACGCCGGCAAGCCGCTTCCTGGGCCGTCGCCGTGGACCGATATCCAGCACGGCTTCAACGCGATGTCACCGGGCCAGTTCGCGATCTTCCACATGAACCTGCCACCCGGCCAGTACGCGCTGGCCTGCTACGTGCCCAGTGATGAGACCGGTCTGGCCCACGCGCACATGGGCATGCACCAAGTGGTGACCCTGCACTGACCTCGGAGAGGGAGCATCGCAGCGAGGAACGAGCGAGGAGCGGGCCGAAGTGGCAGCTCGGAGCTGACCGTCCGGAGCGGCACCAGCCCTCCGGGCGGTCAGCTCGCGTCTCACCGGCCGCGAATGATCAGTGCCCGCTCGGCCGCGTCCAGCGCGGCGACGCACTCGGTCTGGCTCTCGGCCACCGCGGTGGCGTAGGCAGCCCGGCCGAACGTGGTACCGGCCGGCGGCGGGGACAGTACCTCGCCGGGCTCCGCCAGCGCGGCGGCGAGGTCCAGCGCCGGGCAGTCCAGGGCCGCGAAGCGGATCTCCTCGATCATGGTGTCCGGCTTGTCGACGTAGAAGAACCGCACCGCACCGGTCCGGCTCCGGATCGGGGTGACCGCCGGGCTGATTCCGCAGGCTACCGCGGCGGCCACCGTGCCGGGCTCGATGCCGGTGGCGCACTGGCCGAGGTAGGGAATGAGGTCACCGCCCAATCGGGCATTGACCTCCACCACCTTGGGACCGGCCGGGGTGAGCTTGATCTCGGTGTGCGTCATGCCGTCGGAGAAGGCCAGCGCGTCGTGGGTGTCCTGCAGGATGCGCAGCAGTTGCCGATCGCGCAGCAGCGGGTCACCGGCCGTCACTAGATGCCCGACCTCCTCGAAGTAGGGCGGGTACGCCACCTGCTTGTGGGCCAGGAACAGCGGCAGCACCAGGCCGGCCTGCACGGCCGAGTCCACGCTGATCTCCGGACCGGTGAGGTACTCCTCGACCAGCACCAGGTCGTAGCGCCAGGCGCCGGGCACCGTGGTGTCCCGGGCGAAGCCGTAATAGGTCGCCAGCTGCTCGGGGTCGTCCACCCGGACCACACCGAGGCTGGCGGCCATCGCGCGGGGCTTGAGCACCACCGGGTAGCCGATCTCAGCCGCGACCGACAGCGCCTCGGCGGCCGAGGACACCATCACCGAGCGTGGCTGGGGCACACCGGCCGCGGCCAGCGCGGTCCGGGTCAGGTACTTGTCCCGGCAGCGCAGCACCATCTCCGGATCGCCGCCGGGCAGCTGGAGCGCCTGGGCGACCTTGGCCGCCTGCAGCACCCGCGCCTCGTCCCAGGTGAGTACCCCGTCGAACGGGTCCTGCGCGCCGGCCTGCTTTGCGGCCAGAATCATCTGCTCACCGCCGATGGTGTCCCCGAAGTCCACCACCGACCAGCCCTCGACGTACTGGCGCTCCCAGTCCGCCTCGTGCCCGATAAGCAGGTGCACCCGATAGTGGGCGGCAATCGAGGCCAGCAGGTACTCCCGGTACGGCCGGCCGCCGGTGCCCACCACCAGCAGCCGACGTCGGGACGGTTCGTTATGACCGTTCATGCCGCTCATCTCCTCTAGTACCGCAGGCGTGGGGGCGTACAGATTCTCAGCCGGTCGATCCGCCCACAAATGACCGAGTCAGCAGCCTCAGGGGTAGCGGCAATGCTGCCATAAGCAGCTGGCGAGCACAGCCAAGAAACGACCGGGGACCAATGTAACGGCGCGCTGCGCAGCACTTTGCCAGGGGCCCGCGAGGCTGCCGAGAATTTGATCATTGACAAGTAGACATGGTGCAAGAAGCTATTGACGGCGGCCCGTGCCGGAGTAATGTCGCTCCCATCGGTAAGTGCCAAACGAGGGCACCCGGGAAATGCCGCCTGAGCGGCTTCATTCTTCGCCATCACTTTATTTCGCCATGTTTATCGGCTTTTTCACGATGTCTATCCGGCTGAGCGTGAGGTGTCTGCTTTGGAATATCCGGAGGTCGAGTTACTGGCTATCGGCGCCGGCCCATCGAACCTGGCCCTCGCCGTGGCTATCGAGGAAATGGCACCGTCGGACTTCGCCCGAAAGTGCCTGGTGATAGAGCAGCACGAGGATATCGTCTGGCAGCGCGGAATGCTGCTGCCCTGGGCGCAGAGCCAGGTTTCGTTCCTCAAGGACCTGGTGACGATGCGCAACCCGCGCAGCCGGTTCTCCTTCATCAACTACCTCTACGAGACCGATCGACTGCACGACTTCATCAACATGTCGAGCTTGCTGCCGTTCCGGCTCGAGATCTCCAACTACCTGCAGTGGGTCGCTCGTTCGCTGTCGCTGGTCCAGGTCCGGTACGGGCGCCGCTGCATGCGGGTGGACGTGGTCCGTTCGGCGGCCGGTGAGATCACCGGATGGATGGTCGAACTGTCTGACGGTTCGGTGGCCACCGCACGCAACCTGGTGGTAGGGGTCGGCCGGGACCCGCACATCCCGGAGATCTTTCAGGGCCTGGACAAGACAGCGGTCATCCACAGTACCGAGTACGCCTACCGGGTCGGCATGCTCGACCATGCCGCGCCGCTGCGGGTGGCGGTCGTCGGCGCGGCGCAGAGTGCGGCAGAGATGCTCTGGGAGACTTATCAGCGGATGCCGGCCGCCCAGTGCGCCATGATCATGCGAACGGTCGGGCTGGGGTACTACCAGACCAGCCAGTTCACCAACGAACTGTATTTCCCTTCGTTCACCGACACTTTCTACGGAGCCCCGGCCGAAGCGCGACAGCGGGTGCTGCAGGAGATGCGGCGCACCAACTACGCCGGCGTGACGCCGGAGCTGTTGAACACGATCTACCGGCAGATGTACCTGGAACGGCTGACCGGTCAGCAACGGTTGCGGATGATCCCCTCGGTGGACATCACCGAAGCCCGGATGGAGGGCGAGGAGGTGGTGCTCACGCTGACCCAGCACATGACCGGCCAGCACACCGAGCTGCGCTGTGACGTGGTGATGCTCGGCACCGGCTTCGAACGCACGCTGCCGGCCCTCACCCGAGCCATCGCCGACCTGATCGGGGTGGAGCGGTTCATGGTCAGCCGGGCCTACCGGGCGATGATGCCTGCGACGGTGAGCGCTGGCTGTTACCTGCAGGGCACCAACGAGGAGAGCCACGGCATCGCCGACTCGCTGATCAGCGTGCTCGCGGTACGCGCCGGCGAGATCGTGGACGACCTGCTCGCCGCCCAGCCCTCCACCGAGCTGCTCACCAGCATCCCGGTACCCGCTTGACGGCGGTACACCTCAATTTCTCGACGACGGAGTTGGCAATGGACGTCCGAACCTTGGATGCGGAGAGTCTGCAGGCGGAATACGGTGTTCTGACTCAGCGGCTACTGCCCTGGCCGGCGCTGCGAGCGCCGTTCGAGGGCGCGTGGGCGCTCCTGGAACCGGGCGCGGCGACCGTCCCCCACGCGCATCACGAGCATGAGCTGTTCATCGCGACGCAGGGCACCGCGACCATCTCCGCGGGCGAGCAGGTTCGCCCGTTCAACGCCGGCGACACCGCCTACCTGCCACCGGGGGAGGTGCACCAGATCGTCAACGTGGGCGACACCGAGTTCCGGATGTACAGCGTCTGGTGGGATCCGCAGATGGCGGTGCGGTTCAGCGCCGACAGCGAATCTGCGGGTGCTCGATGAAGCTGCTCGCCGTTGAGGCCCAACAGTGGGCTCAGTACCTGTTTCCCAGGTACCAGCTGGTGGACGAGCTCGGCGGCGATCTGCACCTGCTGCTGGGGGTCGGCGACCCAGACTACTGGCCGGGCCGCTGCCGGGTGGCGGGCTCCGCTTCGATCGACGAGCTGATCGCCATCGCCAAGGCCTGGCACGCGGTGGAGCAGTTCGACGGCGTGCTCACCTTCTCCGAGATGTCCGTGATCGCCACCGCGGTGGTCGCCGACGCGCTCGGCCTGCCCGGCATCGGCCTGGATGCCGCGCGCAACAGCCGCAACAAGTTCCGGATGCGCCGGGCGCACCAGCGCGGCGGGGTGCCGATCCCGAAGTTCCGGTTCGTGCCCGACCTGCCGTCGGCGCTGGCCGCGGCGGCCGAGTTCGGCTACCCGGCGATCCTCAAGCCGACGCTGGGAGCGAGCAGCAGCTTCGTCTTCCGGGTCGACAACCCCGCTCAACTCGAGCGGCGTTTTGCCGATGCCAGCGAGGGGATCCAGCGGATGCTGCCGTTCCAGCTGGAGGCTCTGGGCGTAGACATCGGCCCGCAAGGACTTCTGGTGGAGTCCTTCCTGGACGGCAACGAGTACCTCTTCGAGGCACTGGCCTGGGACGGTGAGCTGTTCATCGGTTCGGCGGTCGACCGGGTCACCATGGAGGGCGAGACCTTCGATGACGACGTGCACGCCGCGCCGTCCACGCTGAGCGAGGATCAGCTGGCCGAGATCCGCGACATCATCGCCGCGGCGGCCGAGGCCCAGGGCCTGCGCCGCAGCACCATGCACGCCGAGATCCGGATGCACCACGGCCGGCCGCACCTGCTCGAGCTGGCTGCCCGGCCCGGCGGCGGTGAGCTCCACCTGGTCGCGCGGGTCACCGCCGGCTACTGCCCCATCCAGGCCAGCATGGATGTGGCACGCGGCGTGCGGCCGAGCGTCCGGCACTACCGGCCGACCGGGGTGCACATGATGGGCACCTGCCTGATCTGCGACGGTGGGCAGTTGGAGTACGTGGTGGTGCCGTCCGAGGTGAGCGAGTCCGAGCACACCCTGCGGGCCCGCATCCTGCAGCAGCCCGGCGCCACCATCCTGCGTCCGCCGGACGGCAACAACATCCTCGGTTTCCTGGTGGTGACCGGCGACTCGCACGAGCAGACAAAGCAGCGTCTGGAGGACTACGTCGACCTGATCGAGGTGAAGCTGGCCGGCCGGCCGGCGGGCCGGAGCAAGACTCCATGGGCGAGGCTGCGCCCGGTAGCACCGGCAAGCTGACCAGCCACACGGGACAGGAGCCAGCCCATGCCCTACGACAGCTCGCCGGGAGCCCGGTGCCAGTACCTGATGTGCCCACCGGAGTACTTCGACGTCCGGTACTCGATCAACCCGTGGATGGACCCGAGCAAGCCGGTGGACACCGGCCTGGCAATGGCGCAGTGGGAACGGCTGCGGGAGACCTACCTGGCGCTCGGGCACCAGATCGAGCTGATCGACCCGGTGCCCGGCCTGCCGGACATGGTGTTCGCCGCCAATGGCGCAACGGTCATCGGCAACCGGGCACTGATCGCCCGCTACCGCTACCCGCAGCGGGCGGCCGAGGCGCCGGCGTACCGGGACTGGTTCCTGGCCAACGGCTTCCAGGTGAGCGACGAGCCCCGGTTCATCAACGAGGGCCAAGGTGACTACCTTCTCGAGGGCGAGCGGCTGCTGGCCGGCACCGGCTTCCGGACCGACCGGCTCTCCCACGACGAGGCGCAGGAACTGTACGGCTTGCCGGTGGTCAGCCTGACGCTGGTGAATCCGAGTTTCTACCACCTGGACACCGCACTGGCCATTCTCGGCAAGGGCCACATCATGTACTACCCGGAGGCGTTCTCGGTCGGCAGCCAGCAGGTGTTGCGCCGGCTCTATCCCGACGCCATCCTGGCGAACCGCCGCGATGCCGAAGCCTTCGGCCTGAACGCGGTGTCCGACGGGGTGAACGTGGTGCTGCCACAGGTCGCCACCCACCTGATCGAGGTACTGCGCGAGCACGGCTACCACCCGGTCGGGGTTGACATGTCCGAGCTGCACAAGTCCGGTGGCGCGGTGAAGTGCTGCACGCTCGAGCTGGTGCCCGAGACAGCGGCCGCGGCTGCTGCCGCCTGAGCGCGACCCCGGCCGGCAAGCCGGTGAGCTGGAACTGGAGAGGTGAGAGAAGTGAGCGTTACAGCTGACTGCTCGGGCGCGACGGTGATCGTGATTCCGCAGCCCACGGTGAACGGCCCGCTGCATGTGGGCCATCTGTCCGGGCCGTTCCTGGCTGCCGACATCGCGGCGCGGGCCGCTCGTGCCCGGGGCGAGCGGATCATCACGCTGGCCGGCGTCGACGTGCACCCCAACTTCGTGCTGACCAAGGCCGAAACGCTCGGGGTGGACGTGTACGAGATGGTGTCGGGCTACCGGGCCCAGATCTCTTCGGCGTTCGCCTCGGCCAGGATCTCCCACGACCTGTTCATCGACCCGGAGCTCGACAGCTTCTGCCAGGCGGTCACCAGCATGCTCGAAGAACTGCTGCAGCGCGGAGCGATCCGGATGCGGCCGATGACACTGCACCGCTGCTCGGACTGCGGTCGGACGATGCACCATGCCTACGTGGTGGGCAAGTGCCCGCACTGCGGCAGCGGTGCCAACGGGTTGTCCTGCGAACCGTGTGGCAGCTTCACCTCCGCGGCCACCCTGGTCCAGCCGGTCTGTGCCCGGTGCGGCGGCGAGCCGGAGCCGATGGACTGCACGGTGCCGGTGCTGCGGCTGGAGGACTTCCGCGCGCAGTTGATTGCCGAATGGACCCAGGCCGAACTGCCGCCCCGTGTTCGCCGGGTGCTCTCGCACTACCTGAGCGCCCCGCTGCCGGATTATCCGGTGGCCTATCCGACCGACTGGGGCATCGAAGGTGGCGGCCAGCTGGCCGGCATGCGGGTTGACTTCGCGGCCGAACTCGGCCTGAGCTACCTGTACGGCCCGGCCAGGGCGGTGGATGCCGGCGCGGACACCGTCGACGCCTGTGTCGCCGCGTGGCATCAACTGTCCGGGCTGTGGCACTTCAACGGCATCGACAACGCCTTCTATTTCGGCATCCTGTATCCGGCTGTCTTCGCCGCCGCCGGCGTCACCGGGCCGAAGATGCGCGGCGCCACGGTGAACGAGCTGTACCTGCTGGAGGGGCAGAAGTTCTCCACCAGCCGCAATCACGCGCTGTGGGCCGATGAGTTCCTGTCCGGACACGATCCGGAACTGGTGCGGCTGTACCTGTCCTGGTGCCGGCCGGATCGGTACGAGAGCGACTTCACCCAGGCTTCCTTCGAGGCCTTCTGCCAGTACGCGGGGCCGTTGTTGCACGCCGACGACAGCGGCGTCCGGATCGGCGGTGCGGGTTTGCCGGTCCAGCTCGCCGCCGGCGAGCTCGAACGCGCCGAGCATGCGCTGCGGCTGAACGGGTTCGACTCCTCCCTCGCAGTGCGCTGCTTGCTCGGGGGGCTGACGGCGGGGCAGGGCCGGGATTCGGCGGTGCTGGCGGCGCTCACCGGCCGGCCGGTCGGGTAGTCGCCGCGGAGTTCGCAGTGACAGCAGTTCGCAGTGACAGCAGTTCGGAGTGAACAGCAGTTCAGAGCGAACAGCAGCTCGGAGTGACAGGTTGTCTGGAGGTAAGTGGTGAGTACCGAATCGCCGTCGCGGGACGATGCCGCCATCGGCAGGTGGGACGGGGCCTACGACGCGTCCGCGCTGGGTGGCCAGGCGAACCTATGGGGCGATCCGCCGGTGCCGTACGCGCAGACCGCGGCCGAGCTGTTCGCAGCGGCAGGTGCCGCGGTGATTCTGGATCTTCCTTGCGGAGACGGCCGAAACCTGCCGCCGCTGGCTGCCGGCGCGCCCATCCTGCTGGCTGGCGACACGTCCACCAAGGCAATGGCCATCGCTCGGATGGTGACGGAGAAGGCAGGTGTGCGGGACCGGGTGGTGTTCAGCCGGACCGATGCCTACCACACCGGCCTGCTGGACTCCGCCATCGACGGCATCTTCTGCTGGGATCTGCTGGGGCACCTGACCGAGCCCGCGGGGGCGCTCACCGAGTTCCACCGGATCCTGCGCCCGGGCGGCTGCCTCGTCGCCAACATGTGGACGATGAACGACTGCCAGGTGGCCGACGACCGGGCCACGATGACCGAGATCGCGCCCAAGACCTACATAGATCATGCCGATTTCTACTGCAAGTTCTACGACGAGCAGGATCTGAGCGAGTTGCTCGCCTCGGTGGGCCAGCAGGCGGAGTCGGTGGAGACGGCCAGCTGGTGGGAGCCGCCGCACCCCGGTTACCGGGACTACGTCCACCAGCACGAGAGCCTGATCTTCCGCGTCCGGAAGACCGGATAGCGATGCCGGCACAGACGCTGCTCGCTCCGCCGGCCGGGACACCCGGCCCGGCCGGCCACGCCAACCTCGAGGTGATCGGCATCGGGTTCGCGCCGGCCCACCACGGCGAGTTGCTGCAGGGGATGTTCCTCGACGACGCCGGCGTGCCGCACCGTGCGCTGGTCACCCTGCCGCAGCCGGCATTGGGTACCCGGGCGGTGTTCCGGCCGAGTTACACCCACGGCGGAGTGCTGGGGCCATCGGAACTGATCAAGGTCCGCCGGGCGGCGATCCTCACCCTGGGCCGGCTGCCGAGCTATCGTTCGCCGGCCAAGGGTGGCCAGATCGAGATCACCAGCACGGTGCCCCACGGCATCGGGATGGGATCGTCCACCAGTGATGTCACCGCCACCATCCGGGCCGTCGCCGACAGCCACGGCCACCCGCTGGAGAAGGAGGAAGTGGCCCGACTGGCGGTGCTGGCCGAGTGCGCCTCCGATTCGGTGATGATCTGCGACCAGGTGGTGCTGTTCGCCCAGCGGGAGGGCACCGTGCTGGAGGTGTTCGGCCAGCAGTTGCCGCCGATGCTGGTGCTGGGCTGTGACACCGCGCCGGAGGAGAAGGTGGACACCCTTCGGCTGCCACCGGCGCCGTATGACCGTTCGGAGATCGCCCAGTTCGGCGTCCTGCGGGCGGCGCTGCGCCGGGCGGTGGCCAAGTCGGATCTGGCGCTGCTGGGCCGGGTGGCCACCGCCAGCGCCCGGATCAACCAGCGCTACCTGCCCAAACCGCAGCTGGAGATGCTGTTGCGGCTGTGCGCCGAGCACGGCGGCTGTGGGGTGCAGGTCGCACACAGCGGCACGGTGGCAGGCCTGATCTTCGACGCCCGGGCCGAGCAGGTGGCCGCCAACATCGACCGGTGCGCCGATGCCCTGTCCGATGCGGGGCTGGCGGTCACCGGGCTCATCGACCCAGCCGGGCGCGGTGACCGGCAGCCGGCTCCGGCCGGCGCATAGAAGGGCGGTCTCCGATGACCTTGCGAACCGGTTCCGACGAGGCCACCCACGCCTTCCAGCTGCCCCGGCTGATCAGGTTGACGCCCAACCTGTACGCCGCATCGTTCATGCTGATGAAGATGATTCCGGCGCGTTACATCTTGCGCCAGGCAATGGCGAATGGCTTGCTGGAGCCGGCAACCGTCATCCTCGAGACCACCTCCGGCACGTTCGGGCTGGCGCTGGCCATGCAGGGGGTGCACCTGGACCGCCGGGTGGTGCTGGTCAGCGACCCGGTGATCGACGAGCGGCTCTACCGCCGGCTGACCGATCTCGGCGCGCAGGTCGAGCGGGTGCCGGCGGAGGCCGGCACTATCGTCGGCGGCTTCCAGGTGGCCCGACTGAACCGGTTGAACGAGCTCCGCGCCGCCTACCCGTCAACGTTCTGTCCCGAGCAGTATTCGAATCCGGACAACCCGCGGTCCTACGCGGTGGTTGCCGAGCTGCTGCTGGAGTGCCTCGGCCAGGTGGATTGCGTGGTCGGCCCGGTCGGTTCCGGCGGCTCGATGTGCGGCACCGTCGGCAATCTGCGATCGGTGTTGCCGGACTGCCAGGCGATCGGGGTGGACACCCACGGCAGCGTGCTGTTCGGGCACGCCGACGCGCATCGCGAGCTTCGCGGCATGGGGATGAGCGTGTTACCGGCCAACCTGGACCACCGGATCTTCGACAGCGTGCACTGGTGCGCGCCGGTCGCCGCCTACCAGGCCACCCGGCAGCTGCACCGGCGGCACGCGCTGTTCGCAGGTCCGTCCGGCGGGGCCGCGTACCTGGCGGCCCGCTGGTGGGCCGCAGCCAACCCGAACGCGCTGACCGTGGTGATGCTGCCGGACGAGGGGTACCGCTACCAGGACACCGTCTACGACGACGCCTGGCTGCGGGCGGCCGGGTACCTGGACAGCCCGCTGCCGGCCGAGCCGGTGGCCGTCACCGACCCGCGTTTCCCGCAGGGCGCCTGGACCAGCTATGACTGGCAGCGGCGCTCCTATGCCGAGGTGCTCGGCGGCCACCAGTTGCTGTCGGGCGTCGGGTAGCGCGACGTGGGGCGGTTGACCGCCGAGGTCGGCGTCCGGACCCGGCGAATTCTGTACGGTGAGCCGTCGGCGACCGAGCTGGCAGCGGAGCTGCGTCAGCTGTCCACCATCGACCAGGCGCACCTGCTGATGCTCGCCGACTGCGGTGTGATCCCGCGCTCGGCCGCGCGGCAGCTGCTGGGCTGTATCGCCGCGCTGCGGAACGGCGACTTCCAGCCACTGCTCGGCCGGCCGGCGCCGCGCGGAATCTACCTGATGTATGAGGGTTATCTGATCTCACGGCTGGGCCCGGAAACCGGCGGGGTGCTGCACACCGCCCGCTCCCGCAACGACCTGAAGGCGACCGCGACCGCACTGCGGCTGCGTGAGTGGGCCCTGGACTTTCTCGAGCAGGCGACCCGGCTGGAGGCGGTCCTGCTCAGCCGGGCCCGCCGGCATGCCGAGGTGCTGATGCCGATCTACACCCACTATCAGGCGGCGATGCCGATCAGCTACGGCTACTACCTGCTGGGGGTGGCCGAGGCGCTCGGCCGTGATATCACCGCCGTGCAGCAGGCGGCGGCGGGTTTGCGGCTCTGCCCGCTGGGAGCGGGGGCGGTGGCCGGCACCGACCTGCCCATCTGCCCGGCGCGGGCGGCCGAACTGCTGGGCTTCACCGACAGCTACCGGCATGCCACCGATGCGGTGGCCAGCCGTGATGTCGCACTGCGGCTGCTGGCCGCGGTGGCGGGCGTGGCCGTCACCCTCAGCCGGTTGGCGGCGGACCTGCAGTTGTGGAGCACCGCGGAGTTCGGCTTCCTGCGGTTTCCTGACCGGCTGGTGGGTGGCAGCTCCGCGATGCCGCAGAAGCGGAATGTGTTTCTGCTGGAGCACATCCGAGCCAAGCCGGCCGTGGCGATCGGCGCCTGGGCCGGGGCGGCGGCGGCCATGTCGGCAACCCCGTTCACCAACTCGATCGAGGTGGGTACCGAGGCGATCGCCATGATCTGGCCGGGGCTGGTGGCCTGCGAGCAGTCGGTGCTGCTGTGTCAGCCACTGGTCAGCGCCGCGGCGCCGGACACCGAGCGGATGGCCGAACGAGCCGAGGCCGGTTTCACCAACGCCACCGCGGTGGCCAACCAGTTGGTCGGGCATGGGGTGGCCTTCCGTACCGCGCACGAGCAGGTGGGCAGCGCGGTACGGGAGGCGGTGGCGGCCGGTTCTACCGACCTCGCCGGTTTCGGGCCACCCGGCTGGCTGAATGACCTGAACCCCTCGACCATGACGGCCGCGGCCGCCGCTGCTCGGCAGGTAGCGGGCGGCGGCCCCGGCTCGTTCGCCGGCATCCATCAGGCAGCCGAGCAGCGTTGGCAGGCCCATCAGCGCTGGCAGCGCGGCTGGCGCGCCGAACTCGCCGAGGCCGCGCGACAGCTGGCGGCCGACGTGGCAGCGCTGACAACCGGAGCCGGACAGGCGGCGGGTCCGGCCGAGCGCGGCGCGGCCGAACCAGGCTTGCCGACAGGCGGCCCGGCGGCATGAACGCGGGCTGGCTGATCCTGCTGGAAAGCAATACCACCGGATCCGGAGAGCTCTTCTGCGCTGCCGCCCGCCGGCTCGGCCTGCGGCCGGTGGTGTTCGCCCGCGATCCGGGCCGGTATCCCTACCTGGCCGAGAACCGCATCGACACCTGCCAGTTGGACACCGGTGATCGGCTTGCCGTCCGGAAGGCGGCGGACGAGCTTGCCGGCGTCGTCGGGGTCACCAGCAGCTCGGAGTACTTCGCCGCCGCCGCTGCCGAATTGGCCGGCGGGTTGGGACTGCCGCATCCGGACCCGGCCGCGATCGCCGCCTGCCGCGACAAGGCCACCCAGCGGCGGCTGCTGCGGGCGCAGGGGGTGGCCGGTCCCGCCTTCGCGACTGCGACCAGCCCTCACCAGGCCGTCGAGCTCGCCAGCTCACTGGGCCTGCCCGTGGTGCTGAAGCCGGTTTCGGGCTCCGGTTCGGTCGGGGTACGGCTGTGCCATCACCTGGGCGAGGTGGCCGAGGGCGCGGGTGCCGCCCTGGCCGGCGAGCTGGCAGGTATTCCGGCCCAGCGCGCGGTGCTGGTGGAGAGCTGTCTGGATGGCCCGGAGTTCTCGGTGGAAACCTTCGGCACCCAGGTGGTCGGCATCACCGCCAAGCACCTTGGCGCCTCGCCGTACTTCGTCGAGACCGGGCATGACTTTCCGGCCCCGTTGCCGCCCGCCGCGCGTGCCGCGCTCGCCCAGACCGCATTGCGGGCCCTGGTCGCGCTGGGTCTGGGATGGGGTCCGGCGCACGTGGAACTGCGGCTCGGCTCGACCGGGCCGGCGGTGATCGAGGTGAATCCCCGGCTGGCCGGCGGCATGATCCCGAACCTGGTGCGCTCGGCCACCGGGGTCGATCTCATCGCGGCCGCCGTCGCGAACGCGGCTGGGCTGCCGGTGCGGCTGGCGCCGAGCCGGGCAGCCGGATCGGCCATCCGGTTCCTGGTTGCGCAGCGGTCCGGTTACTTCGTCGCGGCCGACGGCCTGGACCGGGCGGCGGCCTGTCCGCAGCTGAGCGAGGCGGTACTGACCCGCCGACCGGGCGTGCTGACTCTGGAGCACTCGTTCCGTGACCGGGTCGGTTACCTGATCGCGGTGGGCCGGGACAGCCACGATGCCGCGGCGGCAGCGGACCGGGCCCTGGCCTGCGTGCACCTGCGGATCGAGCCCGTGCAGCGACCGGCGCTGCTGGCCGAGTCCTGATCCGGCGAGCAGCCCATGTCCACAACTCGCTCGGTGGCCATCATCGGCCTCGGCTCGCGTGGGCTGGGCGTGCTGGAACGGCTGCTCGCCCTGGCCGACCAGTCCGGCGACCGGTTACGGATCGAACTGATCGACCCGGTGGGCGACGGTGCCGGAGTGCACTCGACGAACCAGCCGGACTACCTGCTGCTGAACACGATCTGCTCACAGGTCTCGATGTTCCCCGACCACCACACGGTCGGCGACACCGTCCGGCTGACCGGGCCCAGCCTGCACGAGTGGGCACTGGCTCGCGATCTGCGGATCGCCGATGACGGGTACAGCGTGGGCCCGGCCGGCCGGCGGATACAGCCGTGGGACTTCCTGCCGCGCCGGTTGCTCGGCGAGTACCTCGGCTGGTTCGCCGAAACACTGCTCGGCTCGCTGCCTGCCGGCGTGGAGGTTGCCTTGCACCGCGCGGAGGCGGTCCGGCTGCGCGTGCAGGCCGGCGCGCCGTTCCGGATCGAACTGGCCTCCGGCGGCTGGGTGGCTGCCGATGCGGTCTTCCTCACCACCGGCTACACCGACAATGTGGCCGCCGAGCACCCGAGCGGCCGGTTGATCGCTCGGCCGTATCCGATGCCGGAGCGGTTCGGCCGGGTGCGTCCGGGCCAGGTGGTGGCGATCGGCGGCTTCGGGCTGTCCGCGCTGGATGCCATGTCCTGCCTCACCGTCGGCCGCGGC
Organism: Jatrophihabitans sp.; assembly: GCF_036389215.1. GTDB lineage: Bacteria > Actinomycetota > Actinomycetes > Mycobacteriales > Jatrophihabitantaceae > Jatrophihabitans_A. The sequence continues at coordinate 78 of NZ_DASVQG010000106.1, read as the reverse complement.
GGCCGGTTCGAACGCCGGGACGGCGGGCTGCGCTACCTACCGAGTGGTGCCGAGCCGCGACTGCTGTTCTACTCCCGC
>NZ_DASVQG010000105.1:0-2518 GCF_036389215.1 Jatrophihabitans sp. | reverse complement strand
ACCGGGCTGGTACGCGGCACCTCGGGCAACGTCTCGGCCCGCGACCCGGACTCCGGCGCGATCGCGATCACCCCTACCGGACTTGGCTATGCCGGCATGCGGGACAGCGATGTGGCGGTGCTGTCCCTCGACGGTGCCCAGCTGGACGGTGACCTCCGGCCGACCTCCGAAGTCGCCTTGCACCTCGGGATCTACCGGGCCCGCCCGGACGTCGGCGCGGTCGTGCACACCCACTCCATGTTCGCCACCACGTTCGCGGTGCTGGGTGAGCAGATCCCGGCGGTGCACTACCTGATCGTCCGGGCCGGCCAGAGCGTGCCGGTGGCGCCCTACGCCCGCTACGGCACTGCCCAGCTGGCCGACTCCTGCGTGCGGGCGCTGGGCAGCGGCTTCGCGGTGCTGCTCGCCAACCACGGCGTGGTGGCCGTCGGCGCCGGCCTCGGTGCGGCGATGGCCGTTGCCGAGGCCGTGGAGTACACCGCCGAGCTGGCCTGGCGGGCTCGGCAGCTGGGCGTTCCGCAGGTGCTCGACGCCGACCAGCTGGCGGCGGCCCGGGCCGCCCTGGCCGGCTACGGCCAGCCGGCCGCCCGCAGCTGAGCGGACGCGCAGCTGAGCCAGCCCGGCGCTGGAGGGTCCAGCCTCAGCGGGTGAACAGCGGTGGCAACGCCAGCAACATGGCCACCGACCAGGTGACGTGGGTGAGCATCGGCGCCAGGATCCCGCCGGAGGCCCGCCGCTGCAGGCCGAGCACCAGTCCCAGGGTGGCGGCGGCGAACACCAGCATCGGGTTGCCGGTGGCCAGCGTCACCACCGCGTAGATCGCGGTCGAGGCGAGCACCGGACGCCGGTCTCCCAGCGCGGCGAACAGCGCGCCCCGGAAGAAGGTCTCCTCGGCGACCCCGTTGAGCACGGTGACCAGGGCGACCAGCGGCAGCGAGCCACGCCGGGCATGGGCCAGGACGTTCTCGGTGAAGATTCGCAACGGCTCGATCTCGCGCACCACCAGGGCGCCGAGCACGAAGACCGCGGCGGCCGCCAGCCCGATGGCGATCGGCGTCAGGATCGGGCGCCGGAACTCGCCACGGAAGCTGATCCGGCCAAGGTGCAACGGGCCGGAAGCCAGGCCACCGACCAGCCAGATCCCTGCCAGCCCCGCGGTCAGCGGGTAGAACGCGGGATCGGCAGGGCGAACCGACAACGACAGCCCGAGCATCAGCGCGCCGGCTATCAGCACCAGCGCGACGATCCACCGGCGCCGCCGGAACGCCCCGTCGGGCTCACGGTGATCGCGGGGCACCTTGTCGACCAGGGCGGGGTGGAGCACACGGGGCATCAGCCGGGAAGCAGCGGACCTCATCCGGACCGCGGCAGCCGGCCGCCGGCGTCCTCACCGGCCGGCCCATCCTGAACCGGTGCCGCGCCGTAACCGGCTCCCGAATCACCGCCGGTGCCCGAATCACCGCCCAGCGCGGCACGGCGTGCTGCCAGCGCCTGCCGCACCGCATCGTCATAGCCGATGGTGGGCCCCGGTACCAGCCGCTGGATCGGGTTCTGGCGCACGATCACCTCGGTGGTCATCGAATCGACGAGGGTGCGGGCGGTCACCAGGTTGACATCGGTCACCAGCGCCAGCCACGCCGAGGACAGCCGCGGCGTGAGCAGCGGCACCGGCAGCACCGGCAGCCGCCGCCGGTGCTGGATCCACGCGGCACGTTGCAGCATGTCGATGTAGCGGAGCACCTCCGGCCCGCCGATCTCATAGACCTGCCCGGCCGACTCCGGAGCGCTCAACACCGCCACCAGATAGCGCACCACGTCGGCCAGGGCGATCGGCTGGCTGCGGGTGCTCACCCAGCGCGGGGCGACCATCGCCGGCAGGTGGTCGACCAGTTGCCGGGTGATCTCCCAGGAGATCCCGCCGTGGCCGATCACCACCGCGGCCCGCAGTACGGTGACCGGCACCCCCGCCGCGCCGAGCAAGGACTCCACCGCCCGGCGCGAACACAGATGCGGCGACAGGTGCTGGTCCTCGGCCCCCAGGCCGCCGAGGTACACGATGCGCCGCACCCCGGCTTCGGCCGCCGCGGCGCCGAACGCTCGAGCGGCCCGGGCATCGACCTCCTCGAACTCTGCCGAGTCGAGAGAATGCACAAGATAGTAAGCAGCGTCTACGCCGGCCAGCGGCATCCGCAGGCTGGCCGGATCGCCGACGTCGCCAGGGCACGGTTCACCGGCGCCGGTGTAGCTCTCCGGATGCCGGGTCATCGCCCGTACCCGGTGGCCGGCTCGTTCGAGCGCCGGGCACAGATGCGAGCCGATGAAGCCGGAAGCCCCGGTCACCAGCACGTTCGACTGGGCCATGACCTCCCCGCTCCGCTGCGTGCCGTCCAGTCCCCGGCCGCTTCCCCGCCGGCCGCCGGTCCCGGTCCAGCTGGGTGGCTGCCCGGGCCCGACCGCCTACGTGACTGTCTAGTCGCCGGCGTGCCGCTGAGCAACCTTGCACAAGTTAGTGAGCTGG
>NZ_DASVQG010000104.1:0-9291 GCF_036389215.1 Jatrophihabitans sp. | reverse complement strand
CACGAGGTACCGGACGGCCAGGGCCGGATCACCGTTCCCGCGCAGTTGCGCGACTACGCGGGGCTGTCCAAGGACTGCGTCGTGATCGGGGCCAACAGCCGGGTCGAGGTCTGGGACGCGGCGGCCTGGCAGAACTACCTCGACAGCACCGAGCAGTCCTTCGCCGACGCCGAGGAGGTGCTGCCCGGCCTGCTCTAGGCCGGTAGTGCATCAACAACGGTGCGCCGAGCCCGGCGCATGCGGATCGGCCTCCTCCCGCCACCGTCCGAGTCACCTGGCGCACTTCCCCAGCGCCAGGCGGAGCGGACCGGCAGGCGGGCGGGGACCAATCGGCATGCGGGGCCGGCTCGACAAGAACCGCCTCGACAAGAACCGCCTCGACAAAGAACTAGCGCACCACCCGAGATGTTCAGGAGTCACCGCATGGGCGAACCGGAGCCGACGGCCCCGGCTGGGCACGTCCCGGTGCTGCTGGACCGGGTGCTGGAACTCCTCGCCCCGGCGCTGGACCGGGCTGGTGCGGTGCTGGTCGATGCCACCCTCGGTCTGGGCGGCCACAGCGAGGCGCTGCTGCGGGCACATCCAGGCATCACCCTGGTGGGCCTGGACCGGGACCGGCAGGCGCTGCGGCTCAGCGCCCAGCGGCTGGCGGCCTACGCCGGGCACACCCATCTGGTGCACGCGGTCTACGACCAGCTCCCGCGGGTCCTCGACGAGCTCGAACTCCCCAGGATCGACGCGGCGCTGTTCGACCTGGGGGTGTCCTCGATGCAACTGGACCTCACCGAGCGCGGTTTCTCCTACGCCCAGGACGCGCCGCTGGACATGCGGATGGACGAGGAGGACCCGCTGACCGCCGAGGAGATCGTCAACAGCTATCCGGTGCCGCAGCTGGCCCGGGTCCTGCGCGACTACGGCGAGGAGCGGTTCGCGCTGCGGATCGCCCAGGCGATCGGGCGGCGACGCGCCGAGCACCGGCTGACCTCGACCGCGGAACTGGCCGAACTGGTGCGCCAGGCGATCCCGGCGGCGACCCGGCGTACCGGCGGGCATCCGGCCAAGCGGACCTTCCAGGCCCTGCGGATCGAGGTCAACTCCGAACTGGCCGCCGTCGAGGCCGCGATTCCTGCCGCACTGCGGGCACTGGCCGTAGGAGGGCGCATCGTGGTGCTGGCCTACCACTCGCTGGAGGACCGGATCGTCAAGCGCAGCTTCGCCGAGTTGGCGCTGGACCGGACGCCGCCGGACCTGCCGATCCGGCTGGCCGAGGCCGGCCCGCAGATCAGATTGCTCAGCCGGGGATCCGAGCCTGCCACCGAGGAGGAGATCGCGGCCAACCCGCGCGCTGCCTCGGTGCGGCTGCGGGCCGCCGAACGAATCCGGGAGGCGGCATGACAGCCCGCGGGCAGGCTCGACCGGACGGCTCGCAGAAGCCACCGGCAAGGGCAGGGACCGAGCGGCCGGTGCCCGGAGCTCCACATGGCATCCGGCTGCGGCGGCTGCCGCTGCCGGTGCTGCTCGGGCTGATGCTGGTCGGCGGGCTGTGTGCGCTGCTGGCGCTCAACACCGCGTCGGCCGCCCAGGAGCTCAAACAACGCTCACTCACCGAGAGCAATGCCGGGCTGTCGGACCAGGCGCAGCAACTGATGCGGGACCTGGCCGCCAAGCAGGCGCCGGACTCGCTGGCCGCGGCGGCCGCGGCCCAGGGACTGGTGCCCAACCCGAACCCGGCCTTCCTCCGGCTCAACGCCGACGGCTCGGTGACCGTGCTCGGCTCACCGGCCCCGGCGAGCCTCGCACCGCCGCCGGCGACCCGGAAACCGACCGCCACGGCGCGCCCCGGAGCCACGCCCTCTACGCCGACGGCGAGTTCGGCGGCGAGTTCGGCGGCACGTTCGACGGCGAGTTCGGCGGCGGCACGTTCGACGGCGAGTACGCCCACCCGGCCCGGGACGAGCACGCCGGCCGGCAGCAGCAGCGCCCGCCCGTCCGCGCCGGTGGTCACCGTGACGGTGACCCGGCCCGCTCCGGCAGCGACCCCTTCGACTACGCGTCCCAGCCCGACGAAGTCCACCACGTCCGGAGGGCACTGATGACCCGACCACCTCACCAGCCGCCGGTCGTCCCACCACGGCCCGGGGCGCAGCGACCGGCCGGCCGGCAGCCGGTTCAGCCCGTTCCCGACCGGACGCGGGCACCGGGCCGGCAGCCCGCTGCGGGCCCCCGCGAGCCGCAGCCGGCCGGCAACGGAGCGGCTCCGGGCCAGCGGCAGGCTTCCACTCAGCGGCAGGCTCCGGGCCAGCGGCAGGCTCCGGGCCAGCGGCAGGCTTCGGGTCAGCGAACGGCGCCCGCTCAGCGAACGGCGCCCGCTCAGCGAACGGCTGCCACCCAGCGAACGGCTGCCAGCCAGCACGACCGGCCACGGCACAACCCGGCCGCGCCACCGGACCGGGCCCAGCGGCCGGCTCGTACCGAGCGCCCGGCCCCAGCCCTCCGGCACGGCACATCCCAACGGCCCGGCACAGCCCAACGAACCGGCACATCCCAAGGACACAGCACAGCCCAACGGCACAGCACAGCCCGACCGCACGGCACAGCCCAACGCCACAGTCCGGCTGTCCGGCGTCCGGCCGGCACCCCGCGCCGGCGGCAGGTCCGGCCCCGTACGATGCGCCTGGGCAGGTCGATGCGCCGGCTGTGGGCCACCGTCGCGGTGGTCAGCCTGCTGCTGGCCGTGGTGCTGGTCCGGCTGGTGTGGTTGCAGGGCATGGATGCCAGCGGTTACGCGCTGGCCGCATCGGATGAGAAGCGCGAGTTCGTCACCCTGCACGCGGCTCGCGGCTCGATCCTGGACCGCAACGGCGTGCCGCTGGCCTACACCGCCGATGCCAAGGACATCGTGGCCGATCCCACGATGGTGCCGGCGACCAGCCGGCTGGACTACGCGACCATGCTGGCCCCACTGATCGGCAAGTCGGTGATCGCAGTGGCCGACCAGCTCACCTCCAGCTCGCACTACGCGCTGCTGGCCACTGCGCTCTCACCGGCGGCCGCCAAGCAGATCGAGGACCTGCGACTGGACGGCGAGCCGCTGCCCGGCATCTTCGCCCAGGCCACCTCGCAGCGGCTCTACCCGGGCAAGACCACCGCCGCCAACGTGATCGGCCTGGTCAAGTCCGACGGGATGGGCGCGGCCGGCATCGAGTACAGCTATGACTCGCTGCTCCGGGGCGCTGACGGCTCGGTGAGCTACCAGAAGGACTCGCTCGGCAACGTCAATCCGGCCGGCCCGATCAAGCGCAAGGCCGCCACCGACGGCGGCACCGTGCGGCTCACCATCGAGCAGGATCTGCAGTACCTGACCCAGAAGTACCTCGACGACTCGATCAAGCAGTCCAAGGCCCGCGGCGGCCAGGTGGCGATCCTGGACGCCCGGACCGGCCAGGTACTGGCGCTGGCGTCCAATGGCTCGTTCGACCCGCAGGATCCCCGCAGCATCAAGCCCGGCCAGTCGCTCAACCCCAATGTCCAGCAGGTCTTCGAGCCCGGCTCGGCGAACAAGATCGTCACCATCTCCGCGGCGCTGGAGAAGGGCCTGATCCACCCCCGCACCGTGCTCAAGGTTCCGGACAGCATCTCCACCGGTGGCATCACCGTGCACGACGCCTGGTGGCACCCCACCCAGAGATTCACCGCGACCGGCGTGCTGGCCGAGTCCTCGAACGTCGGCACCCTGCTGATCGCCGGCAAGGTCGGCAAGCAGACCTTCAACGAGTACCTGCACCGGTACGGCCTGGGCCAGAAGACCGGCGTGGAGCTGCCCGGGGAGAGCGCCGGGCTGCTGCCTGACATCGACAGCTGGTCCGATTCCACCTTCGCCAACCTGCCGATCGGGCAGGGCGTGGCGATGACCTCCCTGCAGCTCGCCTCGATGTACCAGACGGTGGCCAACGACGGGGTGCGGATCCCGCCGCGGATCGTCTCCTCGGTGACCCATCCGGACGGCTCGGTGACGCCGACCGCGCAGCCGGCCGGCATCCGGGTGCTGTCCACCCCGACGGCGCGGACCCTGCGCACGATGCTCGAGTCGGTGACGCTCAAGGGCGGCACCGGCGTCAAGGCAGCCGTTCCCGGCTACCGGGTGGCCGGCAAGACCGGAACCGCCCAGCAGCCCGACCCGGTCACTGGCCGGTACTCCGACTCCGTCTACTGGGACACCTTCGCGGGCATGGCGCCGGCCGACAATCCGCGGTTCGCGATCGCCATCATGATCGACAACCCCGCGCACGGCCTGGAAGGCGGTGACGTCGCAGCCCCGCTGTTCCACCACATCGCCGCCTACGAGCTGTCCGCGGCCAAGATCGCGCCCAGCGGATCGCGCTCGGTGCTCGTGCCGCTGACGCTCAACTAGCCGCAGCCAGCCGACGGCCGACGATGGGCAACAGCGAGCGCCGCAGTGCCCCGACGGGGGCATCGGTAACGTGGGCAGGCGTGGCGTCACCGCAGCGAGGTCAGCAGCCCGACGGAGCGGGACCCCGTCCGAGCCAGCTGCTGCCCCGCCGGCTGGGCGAGCTGGCATCGCTGCTCGGCGCGACCGCAACCGGTCCGGTGTCCGGCGTCACGGTCTCCGGGGTGACCGCCAGCTCGGCGCAGGTGCGCCCGGCTGACCTGTTCGCGGCACTGCCCGGCACCGGCCGGCACGGGGTGGCCTACTCGGCCCAGGCGCTGGCTGCCGGAGCGGTGGCGGTGTTCACCGACCCGGCCGGTGCCGCCGAGCTGGCCGGCTCGCACCCGGCGCTGCCGGTGCTGGTGGTGCCCGATCCCCGGTCGGCACTGGGCCCGCTGTCTGCCGAGGTGTACGGGAACCCGTCCCGCACGCTGCCGGTCTTCGGCGTCACCGGAACCAGCGGCAAGACCACCACGACGTCCCTGGTCCGGGCCGGCCTGGCAGCGGCCGGGCAGCGGCCCGGCCTGATCGGAACCGTCGGGGTGTTCCTCGGCGAGCAGACCGTCAAGACGCCCTTCACCACGCCGGAGGCGCCGGAGCTGCAGGCGCTGCTGGCGGTGATGCTCGAGCGCGGCCTGGACAGCGTCTCGATGGAGGTGTCCTCGCACGCGCTGCGGCTGGGCCGGGTGGACGGCACCGAGTTCGCGGTGGCGGCTTTCACCAACCTTTCCCAGGACCATCTCGACTTCCACTCCGACATGGAGGACTACTTCCAGGCGAAGTCGCTGCTGTTCGACGGCCGGGCCCGCCGCGAGATCGTGGTGATCGACGACGGCTGGGGCCGGCGGCTGGTACGCCCGGCAACGGTCACCGTCAGCACCGCAGACCCCGGCGCGCACTGGCATGCCGTGGACCCGCGGGTGCTGGCGGACGGCAGCACCCGGTTCACGGTGCAAGGCCCCGGCCTGCGCTTTCCGGCCGGGTGCCGGATCCCCGGCGGCTACAACGTCGCCAACGCGCTGCTGGCCTTCGCGATCCTGGCCGAAGCCGGCGTCGACGTGGTCGAGGTGGCCCCGGCGGTGGCCGCCGCGCAGGTGCGGGGACGGATGGAGCGGGTGGACGGCGACCAGCCGTTCCTGGTGGTGGTGGACTACAGCCACAAGCCCGCCGGGGTTGCCGGAGCGCTGCAGGCGCTGCGGGCGCTGACCACCGGACGGCTGCTCATCGTGCTGGGCTGCGGCGGTGACCGTGACCGCGGCAAGCGCCCGATGATGGGTGAGGTAGCCGCGTCCGAGGCCGATGTGCTGATCGTGACCGACGACAACCCGCGCTCGGAGGTCCCGGCCGAGATCCGGGCGGCGATGATCGAGGGAGCCTGCTCGGTACCGGCCGGGCAGCGAGCCGTGATCATCGAGGAGGGCGACCGGCGGGCTGCCATCACGCGGGCGATCGCGCTGGCCGGCCCGGGCGACACCGTCCTGATCGCGGGCAAGGGGCACGAGACCGGGCAGGAGGTCGCCGGCGCACTGCTGCCGTTCGACGATGCCGCCGTGGCCCGGGACGCCCTCGCGGAGCAGGGATATTCCCACCGGCCCGTGCGGCCGGGTCACCGGCAGGATGACCAGACCGTGGGCCGGCCGTGATCGCCTTGAGGTTGGCCGAGATCGCCGCGATCGTCGGCGGCCGGCTGGTGGCCGCGGACCCCGAGCTCACCGTGTCGGGCAAGGTCGAGTTCGACAGCCGCAAGGTGGTGCCGGGCGACCTGTTCCTGGCGATCGCAGGCAGCCGGGTGGATGGTCACGACTATGCCGAGGCGGCGGTGCGGGCCGGCGCGGTGGCGGTGCTGGCCACCCGTGCGGCGCCCGTTGCGGCCATCCTGGTGCCGGACCCGATCGCTGCGATCACGGAGCTGGCCCGGGTGGTGGCGCAGCGGCTGAACGCGCGCATCATCGGCATCACCGGATCCTCGGGCAAGACCTCGACGAAGGACCTGCTGGCGCAGGTGCTGGCCGGCGCCGGGGCAACGGTCGCGACTCCGGCATCGTTCAACAACGAGCTGGGCTACCCGTACACGGTGCTGCTGGCTGATGAGCACACCCAGTACCTGGTCCTGGAGACGTCGTCCCGGGGGGTCGGCCACATCCGGCACCTGACCGGCATCGCCGCGCCGCGGCTGGCCGCGGTGCTCAACGTCGGCAGCGCGCACCTGTCCGAGTTCGGCAGCGTGGAGACGATCGCCCTGGCCAAGGGCGAGCTGGTCGAGGCGCTGCCCAGCGCCGCGGACGGCGGGGTCGCGGTGCTCAACGCCGACGATCCGCTGGTCGCGGCGATGGCCGCGCGCACCAGCGCCCGGGTGGTGCTGGCCGGCGCGCACCCGGACGCGGACGTGCGGGTGGAGCAGGTCACGGTGGACTCCGCCGGCCGGGCGCGCTTCGAGCTGGTGACCACCACCGGCCGGGCGCCGGTCCAGCTGCAACTGCGCGGCGAGCACCATGTCTCCAACGCGGTGATCGTGGCGGCGCTGGCGCTGGCCTGCGGGCTGGAGCTGCCGGCCGTGGCCAAGGCGCTGTCGCAGGCCTCGGCCCGGTCGCGGTGGCGGATGGAGGTCAGCGAGACCGCGGCCGGCATCACGGTGATCAACGACGCCTACAACGCCAACCCCGAGTCCATGCGGGCCGCGCTCAAGGCGCTGGCGACGATGTCCGAGGGCCGCCGGTCGGTGGCGGTGCTGGGCCACATGGCCGAGCTGGGCCCGGACGCGAACGCCCAGCACGAGGCCCTCGGCGGGCACGCCCGGGGCCTGGGCATCGGGGTGCTGATCGCCGTCGGGGAGCAGGCGCGCGCCATTGCCACCGGCGCGGCACTCGAGGGCTCCTACCACGGTGAGTCACAGTGGGTGCCGGACGCGACGGCGGCTGTCGCCAGGCTCGAGGAGGAGCTGCGGCCAGGTGACGTGGTGCTGGTGAAGGGATCCCGGTCGGCGGCGATGGAGGTTGTGGCTCAGGCGCTCGTGGAACGGCTCGGCGGCACCGACGGCACTCCCGGTGCCCCTGCATGAAGACCATCCTGATCTCGGCCCTGTTCGGGCTGATGACCTCCATCCTGTTCACCCCGCTGGTGGTGAAGTACTTCCGGATCAAGGGATTCGGGCAGGAGATCCGCGACGACGGGCCCAAGAGCCACCTGATCAAGCGGGGCACCCCGACGATGGGCGGGGTGGCGATCATGGGGTCGACGATCATCGGTTACCTGATGGCGCACCTGATCGGCTCGTTCCGGCACGACTCCGGCCCGACCGCCTCGGGCATGCTGCTGCTGTTCCTGATGCTCGGCTCGGGCGCCGTGGGCTTCATCGACGACTTCATCAAGCTGCGGCACCGGCGGAGTTTGGGCTTGCGAGCCCGGGCCAAATTCGCCGGCCAGTTGCTGGTGGCGCTGCTGTTCGGCGCCGGGGCGATGATGTTCGGCAACCGTCGCGGGCTGACTCCGGCCTCCAAGCACATCTCCTACGTGCGCGACATCGGCGCCATCTCGATCGGGCTGATCGGCTTCCTGCTGCTGGCCTACCTGATCATCACCGCCACCACGAACGCGGTGAACCTGACCGACGGCCTCGACGGGCTGGTGGCCGGCAGCTCCGCCATGGTGATGGGCGCCTACACGCTGCTGACCTTCATCCAGTTCCGCAACAGCTGCTACCCCGCGCCGGCGCTGCCCGGCTGCTACGCCATCCGCGATCCCCAGGACCTGGCCCTGATCGCGGCGGCGGCGATGGGCGCCTGCTTCGGCTTCCTGTGGTGGAACGCCAAGCCGGCCCAGATCTTCATGGGCGACACCGGTTCGATGGCGCTCGGCGGCCTGATGGCCGGGCTTGCGATCCTGTCGCGCACCGAACTGCTGCTGGTGGTGCTCGGTGGCCTGTTCGCGGTGGTGACGCTCTCCAGCGTCATCCAGACAGGGTGGTTCAAGTACACCCGGCTCAGGACCGGCACCGGCAAACGGGTCTTCCGGATGGCGCCGTTCCATCATCATTTCGAACTCGGGGGCTGGGAGGAAACCACCACCATCGTCCGGTTCTGGATCGTCAGCGGGCTGGCGGTGGCCTTCGGAATGGGCTTGTTCTATGCGGAATTCATCTCCCACGGATAGCCCGGCACCGGCCGGCGACGGGGCCGGGGGGAACGACAGGCCACGGCGGGACGGGCCGGGTGAGATCGACACCACGGTGGCGCGACACGCGACACGCCTCCCGAAGATCACCTTGTCCAGGACCCACGATAGGGCCATGCACGAGGTCGTGGCTGCCGCGACGTCACTGGCCGGTGCCGGTGCCGTGACACTGCCCGCACCCTCGACCGGCCAGGTCACGACCAGCCGGGACAGTTCCGGACTCGGTGCCGTTCGGGCTTACCGCTCAACAGCATTCGGCGTCGGCATCGGCACGGCCGGTGGCGTGCGGGCGGTGTCATGATCAGCCGGCTGCGGGACCGGGTCAGCGGCACCCGGGTGGTGCGGGCCTCCGGCCGTTACCTGGAAAGCCCGTACGCCTCGGCACAGCTGATGCTGGCCGCCGGAGGTGGGTTGCTGTTCTTCGGCCTGCTGATGTCGGCATCGACCACCATCTCGGCCTCGGTGCACACCACCGGGGACGCGCCCTGGGCGCAGCTGATCCGCGAGGTGCAGTTCATCGTGCTGAGCGTGCCGGTGTTCTGGCTGGCGGTGCGGATGTCACCGGCCGCCTACCGCCGGGTGGCCTATCCCGCGCTGGGCCTGGCGCTGTGCGCCCTGGCCGGTGTTCTGGTGCCCGGCATCGGCGTCACCGTCAACGGCGCGCACCGCTGGAT
>NZ_DASVQG010000103.1:0-11045 GCF_036389215.1 Jatrophihabitans sp. | reverse complement strand
CGGCTGCACAACATGCGCACGCTGCGGTTCCTGCCGCCGGTCAAGCAGGAGCGCAAGGCCCGCGAGACGCTGGAGGTGCTCGCCCCGCTGGCCCACCGGCTGGGCATGAACACCGTCAAGTGGGAGCTGGAGGACCTGGCGTTCGCCACCCTCTACCCCAAGCGGTACGACGAGATCGTCCGGCTGGTCGCTGACCGGGCGCCGCAGCGCGACGTCTACCTCAACGACGTCATCGAACGGGTCAACCGCGACCTCAAGGCCGGCGGCATCCGGGCGCACGTCTACGGACGTCCCAAGCACTACTACTCGATCTACCAGAAGATGATCGTGCGGGGCCGGGAGTTCACCGACATCTATGACCTGGTGGGCATCCGGGTGCTGGTCGACACCGAGCGTGACTGCTATGGCGCCCTCGGGGTGATCCACGCGAACTGGCAGCCGGTGCCGGGCCGGTTCAAGGACTTCATCGCGACGCCGAAGTTCAACATGTACCAGTCGCTGCACACCACCGTGATCGGTCCGGGTGGCAAGCCGGTCGAGCTGCAGATCCGCACCCACGCCATGCACCGCACCGCGGAGTTCGGGATCGCGGCGCACTGGAAGTACAAGGAGGTCGGCACCGTCACCGCGACGCCGGCCGCGGTCAGCGATGAGATGGTGTGGCTGCGCCAGCTGATGGACTGGCAGCGCGAGGCGCAGGAGCCCGGTGAGTTCCTGGACACCCTGCGCTTCGACCTGGGTGCCCGCGAGGTGTACGTGTTCACGCCGAAGGGCGACGTGATCCCGCTGCCGGCCGGGTCCACGCCGGTCGACCTCGCCTACGCCGTGCACACCGATGTCGGGCACCGCTGCATCGGCGCCCGGGTCAACGGCAAGCTGGTGGCCCTGGAGACCAAGCTGGACCACGGCGACACCGTCGAGGTGTTCACCGCCAAGTCCGAGACCGCCGGGCCGTCCCGGGACTGGCTGACCTTCGTCGCCTCGCCCCGGGCCAAGACCAAGATCCGGCAGTGGTTCGCCAAGGAACGCCGCGAGGACGCGGTGGAGGCCGGCAAGACCGCGCTCACCCGGGCGATGCGCAAGTCCTCGCTGCCGATGCAGCGGCTGCTCGGCGGTGACCAGCTGGTGACCATCGCCCGCGACATGCACCTGACCGACGTGACGGCGCTCTACGTGGCCATCGGGGAGAACCACGTCTCGGCCCAGTCGATCGTGCAGAAGCTGGTCGCCTCGCTCGGCGGGGTCGAGGGTGCCACGGAGGACCTGGCCGAGACTGCCATCCCGATGCAGAGCACCAAGACCACCACGACGCCGCGGCGGTCCGGCGGGGACGCGGGCGTGATGGTCTCGGGCATGAGCGATGTCTGGGTCAAGCTGGCCCGCTGCTGCACCCCGGTGCCCGGCGATGAGATCCTCGGATTCATCACCCGCGGCGGCGGGGTGTCGGTGCACCGGCGAAGCTGCACGAACGCCGGCTCCCTGGAGGAGCAGAAGGACCGGCTGGTCGACGTCGAATGGGCACCCTCGGCGGACTCGGTCTTCGTCGTCTCGATCCAGGTCGAGGCGCTGGACCGGCACCGGCTGCTCTCCGACGTCTCCCGGGTCCTCTCCGACGAGCGGGTGAACATCCTGTCCGCCTCGGTGGCGACCAACCGGGACCGGGTGGCGGTGTCGCGGTTCACCTTCGAGCTGGCCGAGGCCAAGCACCTGGACAACCTGCTGCGCACCGTGCGCGGCGTCGAGGGCGTCTACGACGTCTACCGGGTGCACGCCGCCAACTGAGGCGACCCGGTTCGAAACTGACCTGCTCGGCGAACGCCGGAACGCGCTGAGCGGGTCAGCCGGCAGGCTAGGCCTTGATCCGCACCGTCTTGAACCACAGCGGCACGTTCGGCTTGCCGCCGCCAGCCTTGTTGGAGCCGTCGTCGCCGCCGGTCGCCACCTTCTTCAGGATGTCCAGGCCACCGGTGACATGGCCGATCACGCTGTAGTTCTTGCCCAGCGAGCCGTTGCTGTCCTTGGTGATGAAGAAGAACTGGCTGCCGTTGGTGTTGGGCCCGGCGTTGGCCATCGCCAGGGTGCCCTCGGTGTAGCTGACCTTGGTGAGGCCCTCGTCCTTCGTGGTGTAGGTGGGGCCGCCCGCCGTGGTGCCGGACGGGTCACCGCACTGCACGACGAAGATGCCGGAGTTCACCGAGCGCGGGCAGGCGGTGTTGTCGTAGAAGTTCTTGCTGATCAGGTACTTGATGCTCTGCACGTTGCAGGGCGCCGAGGCGCCGTCCAGGGTCACCGTGATGGTGCCCTGGTTGGTGGCGAACACCGCGGTCGAGTTCGAGGTCGGGGTGGGCTTGGGGTCCGGCGGCAGCCCGACGTCGAAGAGGTTGCCGGAGCTCAGCTTGGTGGCGTCCTCGGCATAGGCACAGGGGCCGCTGGTCTTCTTCGGCGCCCGGGCCGCGATCGGGCTGGGCTTCCGGCTCGGCAGCGGCGAACCCGACGCCGAGGGCGAGGCGCTGCTGGACGGTGCGGTGGAACTGGCCGCCGGGTCGGCGGTGCTGCTCTTGTTGTCGTCGGAGACCATCACCACGGTGACGATCACCACCGCGAACAGCACCAGGACGCCCACCACCGTGCCGATCAGGTTGAGCTTGCGGCGGCGCACTTCCCGCTGCTGCCGGCGGACCAGCTGCCGCTCCAGGTGACGGCGGGCCTGGTCACGGCGCTGCTTGCTGTTGGGCACTGGCGGTCCTCCCGATGCGGCGCAGGGTGTTCTGCGTCCGGTGCTGAACGGCAACTCGAGGGCGAATTGTAGAGAACGAGGTTGAGTATCCGGCTGTGAACCCGCTGAGCGGTGTCGCCCTGCCGTCGGGAGCCGTGGCCGGAACCGGCCTGGGTAGGCTCGGATCGGGGCCAAAGTGGGGCATCGACAGCTAGATCGCCTCGCCGGACCGCATTCCCCAAAGACCGTTCGAGAAGATGCCGGAGAGCCAGCTGTGCTGATTGAGGGCTTCCCCGCCCAGGTGGCCGGGACCAACTGCTTCGTGGTCGCTCCCGGCCCTGGGGAACAGTGCGTGATCATCGACCCGGGCGTGGGGATCAGCGGCCAGTTGAACGAGATCGTCGCCGAGCACCGGCTGCACCCGGTGGCGGTGCTGCTCACGCACGGGCACCTCGACCACACCTTCTCGGTGCTGCCGGTCTGCCAGGCCCGCGACGTGCCCGCCTACATCCACCAGCAGGATCGCTCGGCACTGGCCGATCCCTGGACCTTCCACGGGCTGCGGCCCGGCGAACCGATCTTCGGCGCGTCCGGGCTGACCTTCGCCGAGCCGGAGGACGTCCGTGAGCTGCGCGACAACGGCACGCTGGAGCTGGCCGGCCTGGAACTGACCGTCCGGCATGCGCCCGGGCACACCCGCGGCTCCGTGGTGTTCAGCCTCGACCTGAGCGCCGCCGGTGAATCGGCCGGGGAGCACAGCGACGTGCTGTTCTCCGGTGACGTGCTGTTCGCCGGCTCCATCGGCCGGGTCGACCTGCCCGGTGGGTCGATGGCGGAGATGTCACGGTCGCTGCAGACGGTGATCCTGTCGATGGCCGATGAAGTAATAGTTTGTCCGGGCCACGGCCCGCAGACCACCATAGGTCGCGAACGGATGACCAACCCCTTCCTGAGGAACCTGATGTGACTGTTGCCAAGCCGACCCCGCTGAGCGGGTTTCCCGAGCTGCTGCCCACCGAGCGCTTCGTCGAGCTTCGGGTGCTCGACAGCTTGCGGGCCAGCTTCGAGCTGCACGGCTTCGCACCGGTCGAGACCCGCGCCGCGGAGCCGCTGGAGCAGCTGCTGCGCAAGGGCGAGATCGACAAGGAGGTCTACCTGCTGCGGCGCCTGCAAGCGGGGCAGCACGACACCCCTGCCGATGCCGGGCGTGGCGACGCCAAGCCTGCCGATGCCGAGCGTGGCGATGCCACACCTGCTGATGCCGAGCGCGGCCAGAACTCCTCGGACGCCTCCATGCTGGGCCTGCACTTCGATCTCACCGTGCCGTTCGCCCGCTACGTCCTGGAGAACGCCGGGAGGCTGGAGTTCCCGTTCCGGCGGTACCAGATCCAGAAGGTGTGGCGCGGCGAGCGGCCGCAGGAGGGCCGGTACCGGGAGTTCACCCAGGCCGACATCGACGTGGTGGCCCGCGACGTGCTGCCCTTCCACCACGACGTCGAGGTGGCCCGGGTGATGGCCGAGGCGCTGTCGAGGCTGCCGGTTCCGGCGCTGAAGCTGCAGGTGAACAACCGCAAGCTGATCGAGGGTTTCTTCCTCGGAGTCGGCGCGCCGGACGTACCCGCCGTGATGCGGGTGATCGACAAGATCGACAAGGTGCCGGCCGAGATCATCGCCACCATGCTGGAGTCCGAGGCCGGCCTGAACCCGCGCCAGGCCGGGCTGTGCCTCGCGCTGGCCGACATCCGGGCCTCGGACAGCTCCTTCGTCGAGCGGGTCCGGGCGCTCGGGATCAGGCACGACCTGCTCGAGGAGGGCCTGGCCGAGCTCGCCGCGGTGATCGACGGGTGCGCGCCCCTGGGCACCGACCGGTTCCAGGTGGAGGCCGACCTGCGGATCGCCCGGGGCCTGGACTACTACACCGGAACCGTCTTCGAGACCCGGATGGCGGGCTTCGAGAGCCTGGGCTCGATCTGTTCGGGCGGGCGGTACGACTCCCTCGCCAACGACGGGCGGACCAGCTATCCCGGTGTCGGCATCTCCCTCGGCGTCACCCGGATGCTGCTGCCGCTGTTCAACCGCAAGAAGCTCACCGCCAGCCGGTCGGTGCCCTCGGCGGTTCTGGTCGCCCTGCCGGACGAGGGCTCGCGCGCCGGCTGCGATGCCATCGCCGCCCAGCTGCGGGCCAACGGCATCGCCACCGAGGTGGCACCGGCTGCCCAGCGCTACGGCAAGCAGATCCGGTACGCCGAACGCCGCGGCATCCCGTTCGTCTGGTTCCCGGCCGGGCCCGACAATCCGCACGAGGTCAAGGACATCCGGACCGGCGAGCAGCAGCTGGCCGATCCGGCGACCTGGCTGCCGCCGGCCGAGGACCTGCGCCCCCAGGTGGTGCGGCCCGAAGCCTGAGGCCGGACGGCCCGGCCGTACCCGCGTGAAAGACTTGGCTTCTACGAATCGAGAGGAACTTGCTGTGCTGCGCACGCATCAGGCCGGGACGCTGAGAGCGAACCAGGCAGGGGAGACCGTCACCCTGGCGGGCTGGGTCGCCAGTCGCCGCGATCATGGCGGCGTCGCGTTCATCGACCTGCGCGACGCCTCGGGGGTCGTCCAGGTGGTCCTGCGGGACGACGAGATCGCCCACAACCTGCGCAACGAGTGGTGCGTCCAGGTCACCGGCCCCGTGCGGGAGCGGCTGGAAGGGCGGGTCAACCCCAACCTGGCCACCGGCGAGGTCGAGGTCATCGCCGAGCAGCTCGTGGTGCTCAGCGAGTCAGCCGTGCTGCCGTTCCAGATCGACGAGCACACCGAGGTCGGCGAGGAGGCGCGGCTGAAGTACCGCTACCTGGACTTGAGACGCCCCGCTCCGGCAGCGGCGATCCGGCTGCGCAGCAAGGTCAACCGGGCGGCTCGCGAGGTGCTGTACCGCCACGACTTCGTCGAGATCGAGACCCCGACGCTGACCCGGTCCACCCCAGAAGGCGCCCGGGACTTCCTGGTGCCGGCCCGGTTGCAGCCCGGTAGCTGGTACGCGCTGCCGCAGTCGCCGCAGCTGTTCAAGCAGCTGCTGATGGTGGGCGGCATGGAACGCTACTTCCAGATCGCGCGCTGCTACCGCGACGAGGACTTCCGGGCCGACCGGCAGCCGGAGTTCACCCAGCTCGACATCGAGATGAGCTTCGTCGAGCAGGATGACGTGCTCGCCCTTTCCGAGGAGGTCCTGCGCGCGCTGTGGGCCTTGATCGGCTACGACGTGCCGGCCGAGATCCCCCGCCACACCTACACCGAGGTGATGGACCGCTACGGTTCCGACAAGCCCGACCTGCGTTTCGGGCTGGAGCTGACCGACTGCACCGGCTACTTCGCCGACACGCCGTTCCGGGTGTTCCAGGCGCCCTATGTCGGGGCGGTGGTGATGGCCGGTGGCGCCTCCCAGCCGCGCCGCCAGCTCGATGCCTGGCAGGAGTGGGCCAAGCAGCGAGGTGCCCGCGGCCTGGCCTACGTGCTGGTCGGAGCCGACGGTGAGCTGAGCGGCCCGGTGGCGAAGAACCTGTCGGAGTCCGAGCGGGCGGGTCTGGCCAAGTTCGTCGGCGCCCAGCCCGGGGACTGCGTGTTCTTCGCCGCCGGAACCCGCAAGAGCACCCAGTCGCTGCTGGGCGCGGCCCGGCTGGAGATCGGCCGGCGGTTGGGCTTGATCGACGAGAGTGCCTGGTCGTTCCTCTGGGTGGTCGACGCGCCGCTGTTCGAACCCAGCTCCGAGGCCACCGCCAGCGGTGACGTCGCGGTCGGCTCGGGTGCCTGGACCGCGGTGCACCACGCGTTCACCAGCCCCAAGAGGGAGTTCCTCGACAGCTTCGACACCGACCCGGGCAACGCGTTGGCCTACGCCTACGACATCGTCTGCAACGGCAACGAGATCGGCGGCGGCTCGATCCGTATCCACCGCCGCGACATCCAGGAACGGGTCTTCAAGATGATGGGCCTGGACGAGGAGCAGGCGAGGGAGAAGTTCGGGTTCCTGCTCGACGCCTTCGCCTACGGAGCGCCGCCGCACGGGGGGATCGCCTTCGGCTGGGACCGGATCTGCGCGCTGCTGTCG
This sequence comes from Jatrophihabitans sp., assembly GCF_036389215.1. Taxonomy (GTDB): domain Bacteria; phylum Actinomycetota; class Actinomycetes; order Mycobacteriales; family Jatrophihabitantaceae; genus Jatrophihabitans_A. The sequence continues at coordinate 4,233 of NZ_DASVQG010000103.1, read as the reverse complement.
GGCACCGACTCGATCCGCGACGTGATCGCGTTCCCCAAGACCGGGGGCGGGTATGACCCGTTGACCGAGGCGCCGGCGCCGATCACCCCGGAGCAGCGCCGGGAAGCGGGCGTGGACGCGACCCCGAAGACTCCGTCGGCGACCGAGACGTTCCAGACCAGGGGTGAGTGACCCGGCTCGTCCGCCTGAGGCTGGGTGGGCGCCTGACCCGGCTGGGTCGGCGACCTCGGCCGAGTTGCTGGCCGCCGACCGGGCGCACGTCTGGCACCCGTACGGGCCGATGCCGGGGCGCGCCGAGCCATTGCTGGTGCGTTCGGCGTCCGGAGTCCGGCTGCGGTTGGCCGACGGCCGGGAGCTGATCGACGGCATGTCCTCGTGGTGGGCGGCGATCCACGGCTACCGGCACCCGGTGCTGGACGCGGCCGCGCACCGGCAACTGGACTCGATGAGCCATGTGATGTTCGGCGGCCTGACCCACGAACCGGCCATCGAGCTGGCCCGCCTGCTGGTGGCCGTCACCGCCGAGCCGCTGCGGCACGTGTTCTTCTCCGATTCGGGTTCGGTGGCGGTGGAGGTCGCGGCGAAGATGGCGCTGCAGTTCTGGGCGTCGGCCGGCCGGCCGGGCAAGCACCGGTTGATCACCTGGCGCGGTGGCTACCACGGTGACACGCTGCACCCGATGAGCGTCTGTGATCCGGTGGGCGGCATGCACTCGTCGTGGCAGCCGGTCCTGCCCGCGCAGGTCTTCGTGGACGAGCCGCCGGCCGGTTTCGAGGCCGAGCCGGACCCGGCCTACCTGCGGCAGTGGGAGCAGGCACTGGCCGAGCACGCCGACTCGCTGGCGGCGATCATCGTCGAACCGGTCGTCCAGGGAGCCGGCGGGATGCGGTTCTCCAGCCCGGCCTACCTGAGGGCGCTGCGGGAACTGGCCGACCGGCATTCGGTGTTGCTGATCTTCGACGAGATCGCGACCGGTTTCGGCCGTACCGGCGCGCTGTTCGCCGCCGACCATGCCGAGGTGGCCCCCGACATCTGCTGCCTGGGCAAGGCGATGACCGGCGGGTACCTGTCGATGGCGGCCACGCTGTGCACCACCGAGGTGGCCGAGCAGATCTCCCGCGGTCCGGTGCCGGTGCTCGCGCACGGACCGACGTTCATGGCCAACCCGCTGGCCGCCGCCATCTCACGGGCCTCGATCGAGCTGCTGCTCTCCCAGGACTGGCAGGCCTCGGTGGCGCGGATCGAGGCGGGACTGCGCGGCGGCCTCGCCCCGATCAGGGCGCTGCCGGGCGTTCGCGACGTCCGGGTGCTGGGCGCGATCGGCGTGGTGCAGCTGGCCGGCGACGTCGAGGTGGCGGCAGCCACCGCCGCGGCCGCCGCCCGGGGGGTGTGGCTGCGGCCGTTCCGGGACCTGATCTACACCATGCCGGCGTACCTGATCGGCGATGAGGACCTGGCCACGGTCTGCGCGGCGATGCAGGCCGCGGTGGTCGCGGCTGGCCCGGTGCGGGGATGACGACAGCCGGGACGGCGGGTGCCTGGCACGGCGGCGGGTGCCTGGCACGCGGCGGGTGCCTGGCACGGCGGCGGGTGCCTGGCACGGCGGCGGTGCCTGGCACGGCGGCGGTGCCGGCCGGCAGCGAGCTGACGTAGCGTTGGCGCCCATGTTCCTCACCGCACCGGATCGCATCCGCTGGACGGGTCCACCCGGCCGGCGGTTCTGTCGGACCTGGCAGGCAGTGTCGCCGTCATGAACATCGTCGTGGTCACCGGTACCGGAACCGGAGTGGGCAAGACCGTGACCACCGCGGCGCTGGCCGCCTGCGCGCTGGGGGCCGGGCAGCGGGTGGCGGTGGTCAAGCCGGTGCAGACCGGGGTGTCGCCGGGTGAGCCGGCTGACCTGGCCGAGGTAAGCCGGCTCACCGGCCTCACCGATCTGCACGAGTACGCCCGCTACCCCGAGCCGCTGGCACCGGCGACGGCGGCTCGCCGGTTGGGCGAGAGCGGTCCGGACCTGGCCGAGTTGGCCGTCCGGGTAGCGGGGTTGGCCGATCGGGACCTGGTGATCATCGAGGGCGCGGGCGGGGTGCTGGTCCGGTTCAACGACCGCGGCGAGGGCATCTGCGAGCTTGCCGGCGCTGTCCGGCAGCTGGCGTCCGCGGAGGACGGCGGCGCTGCTGGTTTCCAGGCTCCTGGTGTTGAGGCTCCCGGTTTCGAGACTCCCGGGTTCGAGGCTCCTGGGTTCAAGACTCCCGGTGCCGAGGCTCCTCGGTTCGAGGTGGTGCTTGTCACGACCGCGTCGTTGGGTTGCCTGCACCATGCGGCGGCCTCGGCCGACGCCCTCAGGAAGCGTGGCTGGGGGCCGCACCATCTGGTGGTGGGCGACTGGCCGGCCCAGCCGGGGCTGGCCGAGCGCTGCAATCTGGTGGACCTGCCCTCCTACACGGGCACGCCGCTGCACGGGGTGATCGGCCACGGCGCCGGCGGGCTGGAGCGCGCGGCCTTCACCGAGGTCGCCCTCCGATCGCTGCCGCCGGTGCTCGGGGGCAGCTTCGATGCCGCGGACTTCGTCCGCCGCCATGCCGCGCCAGAACCGATGAGAGTGAGTAGCCGATGACCGCGATCGAGACCCCCGTGCTGAGCCGTGCCCGCAGCCAGGTGTTGGACGCCGGGATCGGCCTGGGCGAGGCCGAGCTGGTCGAGGTGCTCCGGCTGCCCGACGACCAGCTGGAGCCGCTGCTGACGCTGGCACACGAGGTGCGGATGCGCTGGTGCGGGCCGGAGGTGGAGGTGGAGGGCATCATCAGCCTCAAGACCGGCGGTTGCCCCGAGGACTGTCACTTCTGCTCGCAGTCGGGCCAGTTCTCCTCACCGGTCCGCTCGGCCTGGCTGGACGTGCCGAGCCTGGTGGAGGCGGCCAAGCAGACAGCCAAGACCGGTGCGACCGAATTCTGCATCGTGGCGGCGGTGCGGGGGCCCGACCAGCGGCTGATGAGCCAGGTGGCCGAGGGTGTCAAGGCCATCCGCGCCGAGGTGGACATCCAGATCGCCTGCTCGCTGGGCATGCTCGACCAGGCTCAGGTGGACCAGTTGGTGGCGATCGGGGTGCATCGCTACAACCACAACCTCGAGACGGCCCGCTCGTACTTCGACCGGGTGGTCACCACCCATACCTGGCAGGAGCGGGTTCAGACACTTCGGCTGGTGGCTGCCGCGGGGCTGGAAGTGTGCTGCGGCGGCATCATCGGTATGGGCGAGAGCCTGGAGCAGCGCGCGGAGTTCGCGGTGCAGCTGGCTGACCTCCGGCCGGACGAGGTGCCGATGAACTTCCTCAATCCGCGACCGGGTACGCCGTTCGCCGGCCTGCCGGTGCTGGCCGGCAGGGACGCGCTGCGGACCATCGCGGCCTTTCGGCTGGCGATGCCGCGCACCATCCTGCGGTTCGCCGGCGGGCGGGAGCTGACCCTCGGCGATCTGGGTGCCCGGCAGGGAATGCTCGGCGGCATCAACGCGGTCATCGTCGGCAATTACCTGACCACGCTGGGGCGGCCGGCGCAGTCCGATATCGAGCTGCTCGCCGAGTTGAAGATGCCGATCAAGGCATTGTCGACGACGTTGTAGGCCGCAGATGGCTGACACAGCACCGTATTGCGGCCAGTGCGGCAAGCCGATCGACCGTGCGCTTGCTGACGGTACGCATCTGGCCTGCATCGATCGAGCCGCGCTTGAACCGCCGCGCTTCTGCCCGCGCTGCGCTCGACGGATGGTGGTGCAGGTCGATCCGATGGGCTGGCGTGCGGTGTGCTCGCGGCACGGCGAGCGACTCGGCTGAACACCGTTCCAGCTGGCCGGCTTGCATTAGTTCGATCGAGAATCATGGTGGTGCAGGTCGGTCCGAGGGGCTGGCGTGCGGTGTGCTCGCGGCACGGCGAGCGACGCGGCTGAACACCGTTCCAGCTGGCCGGCTTGCCTTAGTTCGATCGAGAATCACCTTTCCACATAAGGCATTCTTCGCGATCACAGTCCACTCGGCATGCTAGACTCGATAGTATGTTCGACACCCTGGATGCGGAGCTCGCGGCGTGGCTGGCTGACGTCCCGGAGCCGGAGTGGGCCGAGCATCCGGTGTATTCGGCGATGCTCCCCGCCTCCGAACGGCTCGGGCAGCTGGTGCGACTGGCCCCATCGGCGAGGCCGACCGGTGAGCTGGCCTCGCTGGACCCGCGGGGGTTG
>NZ_DASVQG010000102.1:0-11946 GCF_036389215.1 Jatrophihabitans sp. | reverse complement strand
CGAGCAGCCGGTGTGTGCGAACACCCCCACGTTGGATTCCAGCGAGCCGTTGGTCACCCGGATGTTGGAGTCCGACACCACCGAGCCGTGCACCGTGAACGGGATCGTGCTGCTCAGCGCCTTGATGTTCAGTCCGTCCTCGGCGGCGTTGGTGCCCGTCGTCAGGATGGCGTTGCCGGGCTTGTTGTCAGGGTTGATCTCCACCAGGCCACCGCTGGCACCGGAGTTCGGGTCGGCGGTGCAGGTCACCGCTGCCGAGGACGCCGCTCCACCGTTGGTGCCGGGGTAGAAGTTGTTCAACTGCAGCGTGTCACCGGTGGCGCCGGCGCCGAAGCACTTCGGGTAGGTCGGGCTCGAGGTGTTGTTGTTGAACGGTGAGAGGCGCAGCGCGGTGATCGCGGCCTGCGCGGCGCCGTCGCTGCCGTAGACCCCTGCGGCCTGGCCGCGCAGCGCGACGGTCACCCGGACGCTGGAGTCGCCGAAGGAGAGCACTGCCCCGACCACCACCGCCACCACCGTGATCAGGATCAGCGCCAGCACCAGCGTGGCGCCGGTGTCGTCGGCCAGGTCCAGCCGGCGGCGTGCGGCGCGAATCATGACTGCCTCCGTTGGCCGGTCAAGGTGATCTCGTAGGGGGCGGCGCCGGCACTCTGCGGATCGTGAACGGTCAGCTTCAGCTCGACGATCAGGGGCGGTGCGCTGCCCTCGCACGCGGCGGGCGATACGCAGTTCGCCGCCACGCTCACCAGGTCGTGGGCGATCACCGTGTCGGTGAGGACGGTCGCCGAACCCGCGCAGACCAGCCGGTGCAGTTGCAGCTCACCGGAGGCGTCCGCGTCGGCCACGTAGGCCACCCGCATCCTGGTCGGCGCGGACGCCGCTGCGTCGGTGTAGTCGTCCCAGCCGAACCGGATCACCGCGCTCGGCGTTGCGGCGGTCCCGCAAGGGAAGAGGCCGCCGGTAGCAGGAGCATTCTCCTCGATCGACTGGGTGAAGGGATACGGCTTGGACGGGTCCGAGGAGTAGGTGGTGCTGCGCACCCCGAGGCTGGCCACGTCCGCATGGAAGTAGGTGGCACTGATCTGGGCGTCGTGCGATTCGCTCAGCCGGCCGGTGGTCGCGTCGGTGTTGTGCAGGTAGCTGATGATCACGTCGCCCAGTGGGACGGCAATGATCGCCATGATCACGATCGCCACCAGCAGCTCCACCAGGGTGAAACCGCCGTCATCGCGCATTGGCAGGTGCGGCTTCAGCATGTCGAGCCGTCCCCGCAGGGCTTGCGCAGCACCAGGACCAGCTGCTCGGCCGCCCGGCTGTCGGTGCTGGCGACCTGGATGGTGAGTTCCCGCAGCCCGACGTCGGTGCACGGGCTGGTGGTCCACGCGGTGCCCGACCAGTACCGAAGTGCGACGGCGGTAGCGGTGTAGCCGCCGGACGGCACGGTGAAGCCGACGGTAGCGGGCGCGTAGGCCGACGGCGCCGCGCACGAGGTGTATGGGGCGCCGGCCACGTACTTCTCGACGATCTCGGCGTAGTCGCGCACCGCGGCACCGGCGGTGGACTGCTTGCGGTGGATGTCTGAGACGGCGACGCCGGCCACCAGGCCACCGACGATCGCCACCACCGCGATCGACATGATGGTGAGCGCGATCAGCAACTCCAGCAGCGTCTCGCCGCGTTCGCGATCGGCCTCGGGCAGCATGTCAGACATTGACCTGGTTGAAGATGCCGTACATCGCCGACACCAGTGCGATGGCCACGAAACCGACCAGCGCGCCCATCACGAGGATGATCGCCGGCTCGAACAGGCTGGTCAGCTTCTTGATCTTGTAATCGAGTTCACCCTCGTAGTAGTGGGCGGTCGCCTCCAGCTGGGTGTCCAGGGTGCCGGTCTGCTCGCCCACCTGCATCATCAGCGACGCGGTGCTCGGGAACAGCCCGGTCCGGGCCAGCGGCCTGGCCAGCCCGTCACCTTCGAGCATCGACTCCTCGACCTGCGACAGCGCCCGGATGTAGACCAGGTTGCGCAGCGATTCGCTGGCCACCCGAAGCGCTTCGGGCAGGTTGACGCCGGCGCTGACCATCGAGGACAGGATCCGAGCGAACCGCTCGACCAGCGCGTACTGGACCGTGTCGCCGAGCACCGGTACCGCCAGCACGAACCGGTCCCGGGCGTAGCGACCGCCCTCGGTGCGCAGCGCCAGCGCGATGATCGCGCTCAGGCCGGCGATGCCGGCCAGGATCATCCACCAGTAATTGGTGAGGAAGTCGGTGACCGCCAGCAGCATCCTGGTGGGCAGCGGCAGGTCGGCGTGCAGGCTGGCGAAGAACACCTTGAACCTGGGCAGCACGAACCCGGCCAGGATGGCGACGGTGAACACCGACATGCCTGCGATCACCGCGGGATAGATCATCGCGGACTTGACCTTGCGCCGGGCTTCGATGTCGCGTTCGAGGTAGTCGGCCAGCTGGTCGAGCACCGTGTCCAGCTGCCCGGTCAGCTCCGCCGAGCGCAGGATGCCCCGGTAGAACGCCGGGAAGATCTTGGGATGGCGGTCCAGGCAGGTCGAGAGCCGGTCACCGTCGCGCAGCGACCTTTCCACCTCGGCCATCATCCGGCGCGCCGAGCTGTTGGCCGACTCCGAGCCGATGGTGTGCACCGCGTCGATCAGCGGCAGGCCGGCCCGGATGAACGCGCCGAGCTGGCGTGACAGGTGCATCAGCTCATCCCGCTTGACCCGCGGAGCGGTGATCTCGGCCTGCAGCAGGCTCGTCTTCGGCTCGACCCGGATGTCTCGGAGATCGCGCTCGTAGAGTGCCAGCTCGGCGGCCTCCCGGCTGGCCGCCTTCTCGGTGCCGCGAGCCGGCTGCCCGGTAGGCAGGGTTGCTGAATAGCTGAAGCTGGGCACGGCTCAGACCCCCATCACGTACACGGATCGCATGACCTCGGCGAGGTTGGTGGTGCCGGCGCGCACCAGGGCCACCGCCTCTTCGAGCAGGGTGCTCATCCCCTCGGCCCGGGCGAGCTTGCGCAGGTCGTCGTGCGAGGCGCGGTCGAGCACCTGCTCCCGGATGCCGTCGGACAGCATCAACATCTCATACACGCCGATCCGCTCCAGGTAGCCGGTCTTGGCGCAGAAGTTGCACCCGGCGCCATGGCTGAACCCGTCGTCGGGGGCGTCGCCGCCGATGGCACGCAGGAAGGCCAGTTCCTCGGCGGTGGGTAGGTAGGGCTCGCGGCAGTGCGGGCAGATCCGGCGCACCAGCCGCTGCGACAGCACCGCGGTGACCGAGGAGGCGATCAGGAAGGTCTCGATGCCCATGTCGATCAGCCGGTGCAGTGCCGAGACCGAGTCGGTGGCGTGCAGCGAGGACAGCACGAAGTGGCCGGTGAGCGCGGACTGGACGGCGATCCGGGCGGTTTCGACATCACGCACCTCGCCGACCAGGATGACGTCCGGGTCCTGGCGCAGGATCGAGCGGAGGCCGCCGGCGAAGGTGATACCGGCCTGCTCGTTGATCTGGATCTGGTTGATCGAGGCGAAGGTGTACTCCACCGGATCCTCGATGGTCATGATGTTGCGGTCCGGGCTGTTGATCTCGGCCAGCGATCCGTACAGCGTGGTGGTCTTGCCGCTGCCGGTGGGACCGGCGCAGATCACCATGCCGTACGGCGCTCGCAGCGTCGCTGCATAGCGTTGTGCCATTGCCGCCGGCATGCCGAGCTGCTCGAGCTTGAACAGCGGCCGGCTCTTGTCCAGCAGCCGCAGCACGACCTTCTCACCGCCCACCACCGCGGTCGTGGAGACCCGGATGTCGACCGCCCGTCCCTCGATCTCGGTGCTGATCTGTCCGTCCTGGGCCCGCCGGCGCTCGACGATGTTCATCCCGGCGAGGATCTTGACCCGGCTGACTATCGCGGGGCCCATCGAGCCCGGCAGGTCCAGCACGTCGTGCAGCGCGCCGTCGATCCGGTAGCGCACCCTGACCCGGTCGTTCTGCGGCTCGATGTGGATGTCGGAGGCCCGGTCGCGCACCCCCTGGGCGATCATCAGCTGCACCACCCGGACCACGGGTGCGTCCTCGCTGGCGGCCGGGGTCTCCATCCGGACGGCGTCGCGGCGCAGGCCGTCGCGGGCCTCGAACAGCTTGACCTGCGAACTCACGCCGGTGATCGCCCGGTAGGTGTTGTCGATGGCTCGCAGCAGGTCGGACTGCCCTGCGACGGCGATCCGGACGTCGCGGCCGAGCAGCGAGCGCAGGCTGGCGACGGTGGTCTCGTTGGGGTCGGCCACCGCCACCAGCACGGTGCCGTCCTCCTCGACGGACAGCGGCAGCGCGGTGAGGGCGCGGGCGCTGTCGGTGGTGATCAGGCCGGCGACCTCAGGATCGGGCGTGACGCTGCGCAGGTCGACCGCCTGCACCGAGCTCTGCTCGGCGATCATCCTGGTGAGGTCGCGCTCGGTGATGATCCCGCGGTCGAGCAGCAGCCGGCCCAGGCGCTTGGTGGCGCCCTGCTGGGCCTCCTCCAGCGCCACGACCACCTGCGCCTGGGTCGCCAATCCTGCGTCGACGATCAACTCGCCGAGCCGGCGACCACCCGCGTGGACCTCGACATCGGCCGGTGCCTGTGCCCTCGACGGCGACATCGGCAGCTCCGGCGTGGGCTCCTCCGCCTGGTGACGAGCACGTAGCTTCATGCCGTCACCCCCACGGGCACCCGCGACACCGTGGTGATGTCCTTGGGATAGAGGCTGCGCGCCACGGCGTCGTCGTAGCTGATCAGGTTCTGCCGCACCAGCGCCGACAACGACTGCTCGAAGGTCACCATGCCGTCGCGCTGGCCGGTGAGCAGGGTGTTGCGCAGCTGATGGGTCTTGCCTTCCTTGATCAGCGCGCGCACCGGTGAGGTGGCGACCAGCACCTCATAGGCGGCGATCATGCCGCCGCCGGTTCGGGGCAGCAGCCGCTGGTAGACGATGCCGGTCAGCGCCGCGGCCAGCTGGACCCGCACCTGCGCCTGCTGATCGCCGGGAAAGACGTCGACGATCCGCGACAGCGCCTGCGCGGTGTCGTTGGTGTGCAGGGTGGCGAACACCAGGTGGCCGGTCTCGGCGATGGTGAGCGCGAACCGGATGGAGTCCAGGTCACGCATCTCGCCGACCAGCAGCACGTCCGGGTCCTCCCGCAGCGCGGCGCGCAGGGCGTCGGGGAACGATGCGGTGTCCGAGCCGACCTCGCGCTGGCTGATCGCCGAGCGCTTGTGCTCGTGCACGTACTCGATCGGGTCCTCGATGGTGAGGATGTGACATGCCCGCTGGGTGTTTATCTGGTCGATCATTGCTGCCAGCGTGGTCGACTTCCCCGACCCGGTAGGGCCGGTGACGAGCACCAGGCCCTGGTGCTGCCGGGTGAAGTCGCCGAGCACCGGCGGCAGCCCCAGCTGCTCCATGGTGGGAATCTGGCGCGGGATCATCCGCAGCGCCAGGGTGATCTGGTCGCGTTGGGTGAAGGCGTTGCCGCGGATCCGGGCCTCGTCGCGCCAGCTGAAGGAGAAGTCGTACTCGTGCCGGCCGGCGAAGGCGTCGAATTGGGCGGGGCTGAGCACCTCGGCAAGCAGCGCCTCGGTGTCGGCACCACTGAGCTTCGCCTCGTCCGGTACCGAGTACAGATCCCCGTGCACCCGGTATTGCGGCGCGAGTCCGGCCGTCAACAACAGGTCGGTGCCACCGGCCCGCCAGAGCCCGTCGAGCAGCCCGTCGATGCGGCTGCCGATGTGTTGACCGTGCATGAGAAGTGCCTTCCCCCGAATGCTGATGACAGGTACGCCGGTGAGGCAGGGCCGTCCCGGCGGACGGCCCTGCCGCTGCCGCTACTTGCAGTCGGGCGTCAGCCCGGTCGACGTCACGCTGCCGTCCGCCGGGTCGTAGTTGATGGTGTAGCCGTTGGCGCCCGCGGTGTGAAGCTCCTTCAGCAGCTTGTCGTCCACCAGCGCCTGCGCGCTGGCTGCGTAGGCAGAGGGCTTGCTCTTGGCGTAGTAGGCCTCGGACGCGACCTCGTAGGTCTTGACGTCGGACTTGCACGCCGCCACGTTGCCCCGGTCGGTGATGCCGCCGACGGCGAAGACGACGATCCCGGCGAGCACGCCGAGGATGACGATGACGATGAGGAGCTCGATGAGTGTGAACCCGCTCTCCTCCTGACGGGCCTTGCGCAGTTGTTCCAGCATTGCTTCTTCCCCCTTGGTGTGGCGAGCAGCCAGGTCAGCTGTCGCGGTCTGGTGCTGCCGGTGCGTCATGCGACGCCGGCAGAGCTGGGCGCGTAGCGGTCGGCGAACCGATCGATCGCGACGCTGACGGGATGCCCGGGTTGGGCCGTCAGCAACGGCACCCCCCGGTTGATCGACGCCGGGACATCACGGCTGGACGGCAGGTGGGCGGCGATCGGCCCGCGGACGGCCGCTGCCACTTCCCCGGCGGTGATGGCAGCGCTGCTGTCCGAGCGGTTGAACAACACCGATCTGGCCGTGCGGGAATAGCCCAGCAGGTCAAGGATGTCCAGCGTCAGCCGAAGGTTCTTCAGCGCCGGGCGCTCCGGGGTGGACACCACGATGTGGTGGTGGGCGTGGTCCAGGGCAACCATCGTGATCGGCGAGAACCGCGCCGGCAGGTCGACGACGACGGCGTCGTACCTGGTGGCCAGAGCCCGCAGCAACCGGCCGATCTTCGCCGGGCGGATCCGTTCAGCGTCCCCGGGCGCCACCGGCGCCAGGATGCAGTCCAGGCCGGTTCGCGGGGACGAGGTGATCAGCTCTCCGCTGTCCAGCAGGTTGCCGACATCACGCGGGCCGATCAGCAGGGCGAGCGTCCGGTCGGTGTCCAGGTTCAGCGCCGACGCGACGTCGCCGAAGTCGAGGTCCAGATCCAGCAGGCATACCCGGCCGTTGCCCATCCGCCGGAGCGAGATGGCGAGATTCGTCGCCACGGTGGTCTTGCCGCAGCCTCCCTTGGCCGCGAACACCGAGAAGACCTGGCCATCGGCCCGCGGCCGTTTCACCGCAGAACAAGCGTGCGCGATCTTATTGTGCTCGCCGGTATCGAACACCGCGTGGACGCCGGCCTTCTTCGCCCGCATCACCTCGGCGGCGCTCGGCTGTTCGCGCACCAGGATCACCGTCACCGCCGGGCGCTCGACGCTGACCTGGGCGGTGAACCTCAGCGCCTCGTCGAAGCCGACCGTGGCACCGATCACCACCGTGCAATGGCCGGTTGTGGTCACCAGGAGCACCGAGACCTTGCTGAGCCGCGACACGGTCCGGACATCGCCGCCGATGGCCGCCACCAGCACCCTGGCCGCCTGCGGATCCGGCTCACAGACAATCGTCACGCAGGACCCCCGTCCCGGCTTGGTACCGCTAAGAACTTGTGAAGTGAGCGTGACGGAGTCGTCCGGGTGGCCGCAGCGGGTGATCGGACAGACCTCGGGTCCACCGATCGGATGACAGCCGCACGCGGGCTGTATGCGTTGGTACAGCAGTGCGTAATCAGTAACGGGCATAAGGGGCGAGCCGTCTCGGTACGGCGAAAATTGTGTCCCCGTATGAGGCGGGAGTGTGCTTTGATGAATGCATTGACGTTAAGTCGAAGTACGGCCTAAGCGGGGGGCCATGGATAACGGAGCAGCGGTTCGACCGGCCGCTGATGCTCGACGCATGCAGAATGTCGCAGAACGACCGGTACCGCCGGCGCGGTTGATCATCATCGACGCGCACCCGGTGACCCGGCTCGGCCTGGCACTGATGGTGAACGGGCAGCCAGACCTGCTCACCGTCGGCGAGGCCGGCAGCGCCGCCGAGGCGATCAGCCTGATCAGCCACCTGCAGCCGGACGTGGTGACCATCGGTTTGTCCTTGCCCGATCGCCCGGGCCTGGAACTCGCCGCCGAGTTGCGCGACCGTTTCGAGGGCCTCGGCATCGTGATCTTCACCGCCCGCGGCGAGGACGACGTGCTGTTCCGGGCGCTGGAGACCGGCGCCTCGGCCTTCGTCTCCAAGACGGCCTCGTCACCGGAGATCCTCGGTGCCATCCGGCATGCCGCGGTGTCGGCATCCTCGTTCAGTTCCCGGGGACTGGCCGCCGCGCTGCGACGGCGCCGCGACGCCCCGGCGGTCCCCATGCTCAGCGAGCGCGAGCGCCAGGTGCTCAGCCTGCTGCTGGCAGGCCTCTCGGTTCCGGACCTGGCGCTCCGGTTGCACATCAGCGCCTCGACGGCCAAGACCTACGTCGGACGCCTCTATGACAAGCTCGGGGCCAACAGCAAGGCACAGGCCCTGCTGACCGCGGTCAGGTTGGGGCTGGTGGACAGCGCCGCGGAACCGGTGCCGTTCGTCGTCTAGCCGCTTCAGGCGTCCGAGGTGCGGGCGATGGTGGCGCTGGCCCGGCGGACAGTCGGCGCCGGACCGGCCGGAATGCACCCGGCCAGGAACTCGTAACTGTGCAGCAGGACGCCGGCCGCCCGCGAACCGGCCGCGGCCTGGTTCTGGACCGCAGCCAGCCAGTCGGCGATGTCGCCCCAGCCGGGCGCGGCCAGCGAGCCACCGACCTGCTGCACCGACAGCGCCGCGCAGAGGTTGGCGAACGCCAGCCGGTAGCGCAACGGCCAGTGCCGCAGGGTCGCCAGCACGAAGGCCGCCGCGAAGACGTCGCCGGCGCCGGTGGCATCGACCTCGTTCACCGGCAACGAGGGCACCCATTCCTCCTCACCGGTGATGGAATCGATCGCGATCGAGCCCTGGCCGCCACAGGTCACCACCACCACCGGCACCGAATCGGCCAGCCGGAGCAGGGCGGCCCGAGGGTCGTCGGTCCGGGTGTAGGCCATCGCCTCGGTGCTGTTGGGCAGGAAGGCGTGCAACTCCTCGAGCTGTTGCAGGACGTCGGCTGACCACTGCTGGCTCGGATCCCAGCCGACATCACCGAACAGCAGCATGCCGCGCTGCCGGGCGGTGCTCACCCACGTCTCCGGCTCCTCGCCGAGGTGCACCACGCCGGCCACCGCCGACGGCGGGTCAGCCAGCAGGGTGCTGGCCGAGATCGGCGACGGATGGCTGTGGGTCACCATCGCCCGGTCGCGCTGGACGGCCATCGACACCGTGACCGGGGAATGCCAGTTCGCCAGCCGCTGCGACCGGGACAGGTCCACGCCCTCCTGCTCGGCCAGCGTGCCCCACAGGAAGTCACCGTAGACATCGTCGCCGAACGCCGCCGCGAGAGCCGTCCGCAGCCCCAGCCGGCTGGCTGCCACCGCCAGGTTGGCGATCCCGCCGGGGCAGGACCCCATTCCCTCGGCAAGGACCTCGGTTCCCTGGATCGGCAGCCCGGGCAGGCCGGTCAGCACGACGTCGAAGAACACCGTGCCCTGCATGATCACGTCGAAGTCAGGCTCGCTCATTCCTACGAGGGTGCCACCTCACTACGGTCTTCCACATGCGATTGGTGCTGTTGGGTGGTGGCGGCTTCCGGGTTCCCCTGGTCTACCGGGCGCTGCGTCGCCGTCCCGAGGCGGGGATCACCGAGCTGGTGCTGTGTGACGTCGATGCCGGCCGGCTGGCGACGATCCACCATGTCCTGCAACCCGATCCCGCGATCCGGATCGAGTTGGAGATCTCGGTCGCGAGGGCGGTCCGCGATGCCGACTTCGTCTTCTCCGCGATCCGGGTCGGCGGGGCTGCCGGACGGGTCGCCGACGAGCGCCGGGCACTGGCGCATGGCGTGCTGGGTCAGGAGACGGTCGGCGCCGGCGGGCTGGCCTACGGCTTGCGGACGCTGCCGGTCGCGCTGGAGTTGGCCCGCACCGTCGCCGAGCTGGCGCCACGGGCCTGGCTGATCAACTTCACCAATCCCGCCGGCCTGATCACCGAGGCCAGCCGGGCGGTGCTGGGCGACCGGGTGATCGGGATCTGCGACTCGCCGGTGGGCCTGATCCGCCGGGTGTGCCGGGTGCTCGGGGTAGCCGAGGCCGAGCTGACGAGCGGCCGGGTGGTGCCGGACTACGTGGGGATCAACCACCTCGGCTGGCTGCGAGCGCTCCGCCGGGACGGGCAGGACCTGCTGCCGGGCCTGTTCGGCTCCGATGCCGCCCTCGAGTCCTTCGAGGAGGGCCGGCTGTTCGGGGCACCGCTGCTGCGGGCCCTGGCCGCCGTGCCGAATGAGTACCTGCACTTCTACTACAGCACCGCCGACGTGCTCGCCGCGCTGGCCGCGGGGCCCACCAGGGGCGAGTTCCTGCTGGCCGAACAGCAGGACTTCTACGCCGCGGCGGCAGCCCGGCCGGCCGAGGCCGCGGCCCTGTGGGAGGCGACCAGGCGCCGCCGGGAGGAGAGCTACCTTGCCGAAGCGCGTGCCGAGCAGCCCCGCGACGAGCAGGACCTGGCCGGCGGCGGCTACGAGGAGGTGGCCCTGGACCTGATGCAGGCCCTGGCTGGCGGCCGCCCCCGGCAGCTGATCGTGAACGTGGCCAACGGCGACACGCTGCCCGAGCTACCGCCCGATCTGGTGCTCGAAGTGCCGTGCCAGGTCGATCATGCCGGCGCCCGGCCGCTACCGGTGCCCCCGCTCAACCTGCACCAGCTCGGCTTGATCGCCTCGGTACGGGCCGCCGAGCGAGCTGCCATCGAGGCGGTGCGTGGCCGCTCCTACCAGGCAGCGCTGCGCGCGTTCGCCCTGTCCCCGCTGGTGAACTCGGCCGCGGTCGCGCGTCGCTTGGTGGACGACCTGCTCCGGACCGATCCGGCACTGGCCGGGCTGCTCAGCTGAGTCGGTTAGGTACAGTTGCCAACCAGTCGATAGGACGTTAGATTTGTGTTAAGTAGCTGCCAACGGATTGGCGGCTCGCTCGACGGACGGAGTCGTAATGAGCGGGGGTTCGGGCCTGCGGGTCCGGTTATTCAGGCGTGCGCGTCAGGGGCGCGGCGTGTCAATGGCGTCGCGGAGCGCCGGGCTGCACCGCTGCGTGGCGCACTGGACCGTGCTGGATCGCGTCCTGCTGCTCGGCTGCGCCTCGCTACTCACCGTCACTGCCATGACGGCCGTCCCCGGTCTGACCACGGGGCCGGCCGGTGCCCTCACCGCCGAGCCGGCCACGACCTCGTCCACCAGCGCTGCCAGTCAGGAACTGTGCGGGCTGCCGGCGCCCGGGCAGCTGCGGTGCCTGGGTGTGCGCCGTACCGACGTCAGCGAGCCGGCGGGCCTCAGCGGCTCCTCGGAGGTGGCCATGCCGGCGGCAGTGCCGGCCGGTTACGGCCCGGCCGACCTGGTCTCGGCCTACCACCTGGACACCACCGGTGGCAGTGGCCAGACCGTCGCGGTGGTCGATGCCTATGACAACCCCTCCGCCGAGGCCGACCTGGCGGTCTACCGCGCCCAGTTCGGCCTGCCCGCCTGCACCACCGCCAACGGCTGCTTCCGCAAGGTGAATCAGGCCGGTGCCAACTCGCCACTGCCGGTCGCCAACTCCGGCTGGGCCGCCGAGATCGCGCTGGACGTCGACATGGTCTCGGCGGTGTGCCCGCAGTGCGGCATCCTGCTGGTCGAGGCGGCCAGCAGTTACACCAGCGACCTGGGAACCGCCGTGGACACCGCCGTGGCGCTGGGCGCGAAGTTCGTGTCCAACAGCTACGGCGGCGGTGACTCCAGCGGCCAGGCCCACCACTTCGACCATCCCGGCGTGGTGATCACGGCCAGCACCGGCGACAGCGGCTACGGCGTCAGCTTCCCGGCAAGCGCTCCCACCGTCACCGCGGTCGGCGGCACCCGGCTGGTCCGGTCGGCCAGCACCCGCGGCTGGTCGGAATCGGCGTGGTCGGGCGCGGGCAGCGGCTGCTCCAGCGTCTTCGCCAAGCCCGCAATCCAGAACCTCGTCAGCACCGGGTGCGCCAGCCGCGCGGTC
>NZ_DASVQG010000101.1:0-1614 GCF_036389215.1 Jatrophihabitans sp. | reverse complement strand
GGCCAGGGTGAGCGCGACCTCCAGCAGCATCGAGGAGCCGGAGCCGTTGTCGTTCAGGCCTGGGCCGGCGCTCACGCTGTCGAGGTGGGCGCCCATCATGACCACCTGGGCGGGGTCACCGCCCGGCCAGTCGGCGATGATGTTGGGACCGGCACCGACGGTGCAGCCGGAGGTGCAGGGCTGCTTGACCACCGAGTAGCCGGCCGCGACCAGCTTGTCGTAGACGTAGGTCACCGAGGCGGTGTAGCCCGCGGTGGTGGACCGGCGGGTGCCGCCGTTGTTGTTGGCGATCGTCTGCAGCTGCGACAGGTGGGCCTGCATGTTGGTCAGCGAGATGTCCGGTGCGGCCAGGGCTGCCGTGCTCTGGGCCGCTGCGGGGGTGTGCAGTGCCACGGCGGCGGTAGCGGCCAGGGCCAGCGCCACCAGGCCGCGCACGATGGGGTTACTTCTCAACGCCTACTCCTCGGGATACGGGGATGCGCAGCGCGCTGGGAGGGCGCGCGGAGCCGGTAGTGCCAGCCAACCTGAGAGTAGGGGGATTTGGACGACTTGTGAATAGCGTGTGTAATTCATGTGCCGAGGTTTTCGAGAGTGGAGGCCATCGGCATGTCCTGCGCTTGCGCCTGCCGGCGGCTCAAGCTCGGCGGGTGCCGCCGGCGCCGTCGACTGCCACCATCCGGAGCTCGCAGCTGTAGCGCTCGCCGTCGGCGTCGGGGAGCCACAGCTGGTCGAGGTCGGGCAACTGCTCGGTGATCCGGACGCTGCCCGCCGGGTCAGCCTCGGCGGTCCGCCGGATCAGCTTGGCGACCAGATTGACCAGTGCCAGGCTGCCGAAATCGAGCGCGGTGGGCTTGTCCTCGACCGGCACGCTGACGAAGCCCCGCTCGGGCAGGCCGTGCCGGTGACGCCAGCGTCGTGCCTGCAGGTAGCGCTCGCTCTCGTCCTTGACCAGCGCCCAGCTCGCCCCGGCCACCGGCAGCCGCCAGGACTCGCGGCTGAGCACCAGGCGGTCGATCGTCACCCTCGGCTGGTGACCCTCAGCAGCCACCGGCCCGAACGTGTTGATCACCGCACCGGACAGGAAATCACTGAGCACCTCCAGCAGGTCATAGCTCGCGCCGGTGCGGCGCGAACGCACCACCAGGCCGGCCGCCGACTCGCCCCCGTCCGACTCGTCCCCGTCCGACTGGGTCACCACCAGGTCAGCCGCCGCGAGCACGGGGGCCGGCGGCCACGCGGAATCGATTCCCTCCGACCGGGACCAGTACGTCCAGTCCGGTGAGAGCAGCGCCGAGGGCGGCGAGCCGCGGGAGGAGACGACGAGGGAGTTCTTCGGCGGGATGGCGTAGATCCTGCCCGTGGTGGCATGGTCTGCCTCCGCCCAGGACAGCAGCCGGTCAGGGCCGGGATGCTGCTGGAGGAACAGCCTGCCTTCCAGGGTGTTCACCGACATGTGCAGCTCGCCCAGCACCAGCAGGAAATCTCCGGCCGCCACCGCCTCGGGGCCGGTCGCGGCCAGCATCACGTCCGGGCTGCAATGGATCGCGGTACTCCAGATCGGCTCGCCGCTGACGGCGAAGACCTGGGCGGCACGAGCCGCGATGCCGGCGCAGC
>NZ_DASVQG010000100.1:0-9075 GCF_036389215.1 Jatrophihabitans sp. | reverse complement strand
CTGGACGGCGCCGGCAGCATCGCCAGGTTCCGCCGGATCACCTTGCCGATGATCAGCGGCGCACTGTTCTTCACGATGATCGTGCTGACGATTCACTCCCTGCAGA
This sequence comes from Jatrophihabitans sp., assembly GCF_036389215.1. Classification (GTDB taxonomy): domain Bacteria; phylum Actinomycetota; class Actinomycetes; order Mycobacteriales; family Jatrophihabitantaceae; genus Jatrophihabitans_A. The sequence continues at coordinate 8,969 of NZ_DASVQG010000100.1, read as the reverse complement.
TGTTCGACCAGGCGTACACGATGTTCTTCGGTGGCCAGCAGAACAGCACGTACGCCAACGACGCGGCGCTGTTCTATGTGATCTATCTCTTCCAGCAGGCCTTCGGGGTTCTGCACATGGGCTATGCCTCGGCACTGGCCTGGCTGCTGTTCGGCATCATCATTGTCATCACCGCCGTACAGGTCCGGCTGAGTAAACGCTTCGTCTACTACGAGGGGGAGCGCTGAGATGACCGCGATCCAGCCCCTGCCCGGCGCCGGCCTCCAGCCCGAGCCGGTCGAAGGCACCGGCGATCCAGCGCCGGCGGCCCGCAATCGAACTCGTGGCGGCCTCAGCCTCCGCCGGTTGCCCTACCTCGCCGTCCTGTTGCTGGCCAGCGTGCTGTTCCTGTATCCGTTCGTATGGCTGATCAGCGCGTCGCTGAAACCGCGCACCGAGGTGTTCGACAACTCGCTGCTGCCACACTCCTGGCGCTGGGCCAACTATTCCGACGTCTGGAATTACGCCCCGATCCTGCAGTGGGTCACCAACAGCGTGGTCGTCGCCCTGGCCGCCGCGATCACGGTGACCTTGAGCAGCGCTCTGGTGGCCTTCGGCTTCGCCTACTTCCGGTTCCCGCTGCGCAATGTGCTGTTCGGGCTGGTGCTCGCGACGATGATGCTGCCGGGCGCGGCGACGATGATCCCGGTGTACCTGATCTGGCATCATCTCGGCCTCACCGGTACCCAGGTTCCGCTGTGGGGACAGAACCTGTTCGGGTCGGCTTTCTACATCTTCCTGCTGCGGCAGTTCTTCCTCGGCGTGCCGAGGGAGTACTTCGAAGCGGCCCGGGTCGACGGATGCAGCTTCTTCGGGCTGTTCTGGCGGATCGCCCTGCCGCTGTCCCGGCCGGCGCTGGTCGTGGTGCTGGTCTTCGAGATCCAGGCCAGCTGGACCGACCTGCTCAGGCCGTTGATCTACCTGCAGGATCCCAACCTGTTCACGCTGCCTCGCGGCCTGAAGGCAGTGATCGACACCTTCGGCAACGGCGGTGAGCAGCACTGGGAGATCATCATGGCGGCCAGCCTGATCGCCACCGTCCCGCTGATCGTGCTGTTCGCCTTCGCGCAGCGCCACATCATGGACGGCATTGCCAGCCAGGGCGGCCGAAAGGGCTGAGCGGCCTAGAAGGGCTGAGCCGGCCGAAGGACTGGGCCGGCCGGAAAGGGCTGAGCGGTCGAAAAAGGCGAAAGGGCTGAGCCGGTGCGGCTCAGCCCTTTCCCATACCGCCGGCCCGGCTACCGGTCATCTCCGTCAGCCGGTGCGTAGCTGCCGCCCGGCGTGCTGGTATATGCCCGGTACGGCTCACCGGCCGTGATGGTGTCGGTGCCGAGCTGGCGCAGTGGCACCGGCGCAAGCTGGCTGAACGCGGGCCGGCCGGCGATCAGCACCTCTTGGTCGGGGTCGGCCAGCAACCAGAAGTTCTCGGGCACGTGGGCCGCGGACATCAGCTGGCACCCGCGGTCGGATCCGGGCCGCCCTCCGCCGCATCTTCCGTACTCTGGCCACCCGTACTCTGGCCACCCGTACTCTGGCCACCCGTGCCCTGGCCACCCGTGCCCTGGCCACCCGGTTGGGTAGGCCCGCCGTCCGCGGCCAGCGGCGTCGCGCTGTCCAGGTCATCGAAGGTCTCCCCGGCGCCGGCCACTACCGGTGCCTCGGTGGCCGGGGCGCCGTCGGTGGAGGGCATGGCGGACATGTCCGGTTCGGAGTGCTCCGATTCGGTCATCTTCTGCTCCTCCTGCTAGCGGGTGATTTGCTATCCGAGCAGGTTACCCAGACCCCCGCCGCCGAACTTGCCCAGCAGCTCCTGGGGATTGATGCCGAACTTCGACAGCAGGTTGCCGTGTTGCTCGGTGTCCACCTGATCGGGCAACTCCTGCTCCGCCTGGTCGGCCTGCGGATGGCCCTGCTCCCGCAACAGCTGCATGATCTGGTTCTTGTCGATGTTCATGGGTGTGATCCCCTCGTGAAAGTGATGTAGCGGCCCGTGGAGGTCGAGCGCGCGGGCGGGCGCCGTAGTCGATGGTGTGCCTCGGTCCCACGACCTACGTGGCTGACGGGCGGGCAGCTGACGGTTCAGCTAGGGCACAGGGCATTGCGCCTGGCCCTGCCGACGCTAAGCGCTCTGCCCCGCCGAACGCAACTTATGCGGCAGCTCAACCCCCGATCCAACCTGGGCCACACACGTGGCGGGTGGCCCCAGGCTGGACTGGAGTCCGCGGAGTTACAGGATCGGGTTGCCGCCGGTCACCGCGATCCTGGCACCGGAGATGTAGCTGCCCTCGTCCGAGGCCAGCAGGACGTAGACCGGGGCCAGCTCGACGGGTTGGCCGGCCCGGCCCAGGGGTACCTGGCTGCCGAACTGGCTGACCTTCTCCGGGGGCATGGTGGCCGGGATGAGCGGGGTCCAGACGGGTCCTGGTGCCACGCTGTTCGCCCGGATGCCGCGCTCCCCATACATCTGGGCCAAGCTCGCGCAGAAGTTCGCGATCGCCGCCTTGGTGGCCGCGTACGGTGCCAACGTCGGCGATGGCATGTCGGAGTTGACCGATGAGCTGCCGATGATGCTGGCTCCTGGCTGCATGTGCGGGACCGCCGCCTTGGCCAGGTGGAAGAACGCCGAGACGTTGGTCGCGAAGGTGTAGTCCCACTCCTCGTCCGGAATCTCCTCGAGCGTCTCGTGGGTCATCTGGAAGGCGGCGTTGCTGACCAGCACGTCGATCCGGCCGAACTCGCTCATCGCCTTGTCGATGATGTCGCGGCAATGCTGCGGCTGGGAGATATCGCCCTTCACCAGAACGGCTTTGCGGCCGGCCTCTTCGACGTAATGCGCGGTGTCCTTGGCGTCGGAGTCCTCGTTCAGGTAGGAGATGAGAACGTCGGCCCCCTCGCGTGCATAGGCGATGGCCACCGCCCGCCCGATCCCACTGTCGCCGCCGGTGATCACGGCCGCCTTGCCGGTGAGGCGACCCGAACCGCGATAACTCTCTTCTCCGCAGTCGGGCCGGGGAGTCATCTCGGCCTGGACGCCAGGCGTGTCTTGCTGCTGTTCGGGCTGGTTCATCGGGAGGTTTCCTCTTGTGGTCATGAAGGATTCCCTCTGCCGTACCGGCGCGGCCGCACTGGCTGGCAAGCCGTGCCACCGCACGTCCTGAGGGCACACTGCCGCAGGGCGCGGGCCGGCCGGACTCGCCGTGACGGGAGTGGCGTGGTCGCCGGTTCGGGAGGGGGCCGTCACCGGCCATGGCCAGGACGACTGAGGCTGCTGTCCAGCCGAAACTCGACCATAGCATCAGCGCGAGCGGCCGCGACCGGTGCTGATTGCGCGGTGGACGCTCCCGCTCCGGCCCGGGTAGCTTGGGAAGCGCGCTGGATCCGCAGCTGCCCTCGGACCGCCGTCAGCCGGCGGCTGAAGTTCAGATCGGGGCAAGATGACCGAGCCCTCCGCCGGCAACTCCGAACCGGATGGCTCACTGCTGTTCATCGGTACCGCTACCACTCTGATCCGTTATGGCGAGATCACCCTGCTCACCGACCCGAACTTCCTGCATCAGGGCCAGCGGGCCTACCTGGGTTACGGGCTGACCGCCAAGCGGCTGACCCAGCCCGCGCTGACTCCGCGGGAGCTGCCGGAGCTGGATGTCATCGTGCTGTCGCACCTGCACGGTGACCACTGGGACCGGCAGGCCCATCGCGGCCTGGACCACCAGCTGCCGATCGTCACCACCCCGCACGCCTCCAAGCGGCTCCAGCTGCGCGGCTTTCCACGTGCCGTCGGACTGCGTACCTGGGGCAGTACCGAAGTGCTCAAGGGCAGCACCCGGCTGCGGATCACCTCGATGCCTGGTCGGCACGCGCCCGGGCTGCTGCGGCGGGTGCTGCCGCCGGTAATGGGCAGCCTGCTTGAATTCGGCTCGATCTCCCAACCGGTGCAACTGCGGATGTACCTCACCGGCGACACGCTCTTCGTCGATGACCTTCGCGAGATCCCGGTGCGGTACCCCACACTCGACGCCGCGGTCCTGCATCTGGGTGGCACCCGATTGCCGGGTGGGCTCATGGTCACCATGGACGCGATCCAGGGCGCGAACCTGCTGGAACTCCTCAAGCCGCGGCTGGCGATCCCGGTGCACTACGACGACTACGGGCTGTTCAAGTCACCGCTGTCGGATTTCCGGGCCGAGGTCGAGCGCCGGGGGCTCTCCGACGTGGTGCGTTACGTCGCCCGGGGTGACACGGTCAGCCTGGCGGCTCCCGAACGCACCGCGTTGGCGTAGCTCACCTCAGGATCGTTGGCGTAGCTCACCTCAGATCGCCGGCCCGGCTCACCTCAGGACGGTCGGCCCGGCTCACCTCATATCGCCGGCCCGGCTCACCTCAGGACGGTCGGCCCGGCTCACCTCAGGACGGTCGGCCAGCACACGCGGCTGCTCGCCGGCCTCGCGGTACAACCGGCTCATCAGCAGCTCCGAGGCCTTGCGGCGGCCACCGCCGAGCACGCCGTTACGGGCCAGCGCGGCCCGGGCGGCGTTGGAGCCGGGTCCACCGTGCGCGCCACCGCCGGGATGGGCCGAGGAGCCGCTGAGGAACAGCCGGTCGATCGGAGTGCTCGCGCCACCGAAGCCCGGCACCGGCCGGAACACCAATTGCTGGTGCAGCTGTGCCGTGCCGCCGTTCACCGCGCCGTGCACCAGCGACGGATTCGCCTGCTCCAGCTGACCGGGGGACTGGACGTAGCGGCCCACCACCAGGTCGGTGAAGCCAGGCGCGTGGCGTTCCACAGTTGCCTCGACCCGCTCGACGTGTTCGGCGATGGCCTCGTCACTGAAGTCGACGCCCGGCGGCAGGTGGGTGTAGGCCCAGGCCGACTCGGTGCCCTCGGGGGAGCGGCTCGGATCGGCGGTGGTCATCTGGCCGAACAGCAGGAAGGGCTGCCGAGGGATCTGCCGGGTGGCCAGGTCGGCCGCGTACCGGGTCAGCCCGTCCATGTCGACTCCGAGGTGGACCGTGCCGGCACCCCGGGCGCCGGGCGCCGTCCACGGCACTTTGGACCGCACCGCCCAGTCGATCTTCACCGTCGGGTTGTCCCATTGGAAGTTGTCGAGGTCGCGGACGAAGCCAGCCGGCAGGTGCCGCTCGCCCACCAGGTCGCGGTACAGGGCCGGAGCGGTCACGTCGGCCAGCACCGCGCGCCGGGCCCTGATCCGCTCGCCGGTGGCCAGCCGGACGGCCACCGCCGCGCCGTCCTGCACCTCGATCGACTCGACCGGGCTGGCCAACCGCAGCGTCCCGCCACTGGCGGTGAGCCGGGTCGCCATGGATTGGGTCAACATGCCGGCACCGCCGACCGGAACCGGGAAGCCGTAACTCTGCCCGAGCATGGCCAGCAGCCAGCCGTAGATGGCGCTGCCGGCGCCCTCGGGCGACAGGTCGGCGTGCAGGGCATTGCCTGCCAGCAGCATCGGGGCGCCCGCCCCGCTGAATCGCTCCTCCCCGAGCCGGCGGACCGGCAGCAGTGCCATTCTCGCCATCCGCAGCGCCCCGGCACCGCCCAGTCCGGCCAGCAACCTCGTGGCCGGGCCGAGCGCGGGCAGCGGGGTGAACAGGGCGTCGACCAACGGTTGCCGGATGCTCTCCCACTGCTCGGCCATGGCCCGCCAGGCGGCACCGTCACCGGCTGCGAATTCATCGACGGAGGCCGCGGTCTGGTCGAGGTCGCGGGAGAGCACCGCGCACCGGTCGTCGGGAAAGACATGCGCCAACACGCTCGGCGAGTGGGTCCAGTGCAGGCCGTACCGGTCCAGCTCCAGCGCCCGCAACACCGGCGAGGCCGCCGACAACGGGTAGAACGCGCTGAACAGGTCCGAGAGGTAGCCGGGGCTGGTCACCTCGGCCGATCGCACCGCGCCGCCCACCTGCGGGGTCGCCTCGCAGACGACGACGTCCCAGCCGCGGTCGACAAGCAGGTTGGCCGCCACCAGCCCGTTGTGGCCGGCGCCGATCACCACCGCATCGGGTGCCCCGTCGGAACGGGCTCCACCTGCGCGTCGAGGTTCACTGATAGGTAGCACTTCGCTGCGCTCCTCCCTCGTGCCTCGGTCGATCGTGCCTCGGTCGATCGTGCCTCGGTCGATGCTCGCTCGGCGGGCGAAGTCGCGGTGCTGTCCAGCCGGCTGCATCGACTCGACCGTACCGCGTGCCAGCGTGATTAACTGGGCTGCATACCGCTGAGCAGCAGCGAGCACCGGGCCGTAACGGCCGGACACCGTCTGCAACCCCCGACTTCCGCCGACTGTCACGGGCCCGGGTCACCTCTGGCCGCGCGGCAGCGTGGGCCGGACACCTTTTCGCGCGCCCGCGCTGACCCACCGAGGAACAGGGGACAGGTCATGAAAGCTCTTACCTGGCAGGGAAATCTGAAGGTCGAAGTCATCGACGTGCCCGATCCGCAGATCCTGGAGACGACCGATGCGATCGTGCGGGTGACCTCCACGGCGATCTGCGGTTCGGATCTACACCTCTACGGCGTGCTGGGCCCGTACCTCAAGGCCGGTGACGTGCTCGGCCACGAGGCCATGGGCATCGTGGAGGAGGTCGGCTCCGACATCAGCAACCTGCGACCGGGTGACCGGGTGGTGGTGCCGTTCAACATCTCCTGCGGCTTCTGCTGGATGTGCTCGCGCGGCCTCTTCTCCCAGTGTGAGACCACCCAGGTGAGGTCGGAGGGCAAGGGGGCGGCGCTGTTCGGCTACACCTCGCTCTACGGCTCGGTGCCTGGTGGCCAGGCCGAGTACCTGCGGGTTCCGCAGGCACACTTCGGCCCGATCAAGGTTCCGCAGGGCACCCCTGACGAGCAGTTCCTGTTCCTGTCCGACATCCTGCCCACCGCCTGGCAGGCGGTCGCCTACGCCGACGTGCAACCCGGCAGCACGGTGGCCGTGCTGGGCCTCGGGCCGGTCGGCCAGTTCGCGGTCCGGATCGCCAAGCACCTCGGCGCGCAACGGGTGATCGGCGTCGACACGGTCCCCGAGCGGCTGGCGCTGGCCGCCCGGTACGGCGCCGAACCGCTGGATTTCGCGGCCGTGGATGACGTCGCCACCAGCCTGATCGAGCTGGTCGACGGCAGGGGACCGGATGCGGTGATCGAGGCGGTAGGCATGGAGGCGCACGGCAACCGGCCGGTGGCCCTGGCCCAGAAGGCAACCGGATTGCTGCCCGATGCCATCGCCCAGCGGATCACCGACAAGTTCGCGGTGGACCGGATGGATGCTCTGCATGCGGCGGTGAAGGGCGTCCGGCGCGGTGGCACCGTATCGGTCAGCGGTGTCTACGGTGGCGAGGTGGACCCGATGCCGATGATGGAGATGTTCGACCGTGGCATCCAGTTGCGGATGGGCCAGGCCAACGTGCGCCTCTGGAGCGATCAGGCGCTGGCTGCGGCGATGGATCCCGCCGACCCGCTGGGCGTGCTGGACCTGGTCACCCACCGGCTGCCGCTGGCTGAGGCGCCCGCGGGCTATGAGATGTTCCGCAACAAGGAGGACGGCTGCATCAAGGTGGTGCTGCAGCCGTGACCGACGACGGCCCAAAGGTGACCGGCGAGGGAAAGCCGCCGGTCGTCGTGGTGACCGGTGCTTCCAGCGGGATCGGCCTGTCCACGGCGCGGGCGTTCGCGGCGCGTGGCGCCCAGCTCGTCCTCGCCTCGCGCAGCGCCGATCGGCTGGCGACCGTTGCCGTGCAGTGCCTGGCCGAGGGTGCGGCGGGTGCTCTGGTGGTCGTCACCGACGTCGCCGAGGAGCGGTCGTCGCAGAACCTCATCGACACCGCGGTCGCGGCCCACGGCCGGGTGGACGTGGTCGTGCACTCAGCGACCGTGATGGCCTACGGCACGATCGAAGAACTGCCACCGGAGATCTTCACCGCGGTGGTGGACACCGCGGTCCAGGGCACCTACTTCGTGGCCCGCGCGGCGCTGGCGGTGTTCCGGTCCCAGCACCGGGGGCACCTGGTGGTGGTGAATTCGCTGCTCGGCTCGATCGCGGCCCCTCAGATGGGTGCCTATGTGGTGGCCAAGTGGGGCCAGGCCGGGCTGGTTCGAGTGCTGCAGCTGGAAACCCGGAACGAGCCGGAGATCCTGGTCAGTTCAGTCTCGCCTGGTGGCGTCAATACCCCGATCTACTCCCAGGCGGCCAATGTCACCGGGCGCTCGGCCCGCCCGCCGCTCCCGGTGGACTCACCGGAGAAGGTGGCCCGAGCGATCCTGAGCTGCGTGGACCGGCGACGTGCCCGGGTCTCGGTGGGCCCGGCGAACCCGCTGATCGTGGCGGGATTCCGGTTGCTGCCCAAGGTCTACGACGCGCTGGTGACGCCGCTGCTGCACCTGGCTTCGCTGACCAGGCAGCCGCCGACCGATCCCTCGACCGGCAACGTGCTGGAACCGCGACCTGGCGGTGAGGCCGAGCACGGCCGCTGGCCCGGACCGCTGGGCGTGCCGCACCGCTGACCTGCAGACAATTACGCTAACTGTCCGCTTTCCACTAGATAATGCGTATCGTTATTGCTCCTATATGCATTATTGATGTGGGCGACGTCCTCATCGTTGGAGAGGGCATGTTTTCATGACGGAGCTTCCCGGGCTGCAGGAGCTGGCCAAGGATGCCCTCACGTTGCTCGGAGCGACGGCCGTGGCGGTGCGCGGGCTGGACAGTGACGGGGCCACCGAGACTCTCGCGCTGGCCGGACGCAACGCCGCGGCCCTGTTCACCGATCAGGACGAGCCGGCGACGTCGGTTCGCGGGCGGTGGCGCCGTCGCGAGCCGGCCGGCCCGGGAGAGCAGGAGAGCCACCCGATCACCGGGTCCTCAGGCCAGCAACTGGGCTGGCTGATGTTCGAGCGAGGGCCGGCGGGCACTGGCCGGCTGGGCGAG
>NZ_DASVQG010000099.1:0-6222 GCF_036389215.1 Jatrophihabitans sp. | reverse complement strand
CAGCGGGTCGAGGCGGCTCGGGCCTGCGGGCCGCGGGTGGCGCTGAGCGGTGAGTCGTTGCCGCCCTTACGGCCACACCTGTCCGATGCCCAGTCATCGGGAGAGCTGTCGGCTGAGCACACCAAGGTCATCCTCACTGCTCTGCACGCCCTGCCCGCCGCCGTCGGTGCCGAGGACTGCGCGCTTGCCGAGAAGCACCTCGTCGAGGCAGCCACCATCCTGCGGCCGCGCGAAGTGGGCCTGCTGGGCCACCGGCTGCTGGCCCACCTGCACCCCGACGGCACCCTTGCGCCCGACAGTGAGCAGCAGCGCCGCCGCAACTTCTCCCTACTACCCAACACCGACGGCAGCTACACCGCGGCCGGCCGGCTCACGCCCGCCTGCGGTGCCCAACTCCTGGCCTGGCTGTCACCCCGGTCAGCACCGGCACCCAGCGACGAGACCGGCCCGGACCCGCGTTCCCCCGGCCAACGGATGCATGACGCCCTGGAGCAACTCGCCGGCCTCGCGATTCGGCGCACCGAGCTGGTCGAGTCGGGAGCGCCGGCCCAGGTCATCATCAGCATGACGGCCGATCAGCTCAGCAGCCGCCGAGGCCTGGTTGAGACCTCCTTCGGCCAACTGCTCCCGGTCGAGGACGCGTTGCGGATGGCCGATGAAGCCAGCCTGCATCTCCTGCTGCGTGACCAGCACGGTGCCGTGCTCAAGCACGGGCGCACCAGGCGGATCGCGACCCGAACGCAATCCCTCGCCCTGACAGCGCGCGATCAGGGCTGCACCTTTCCGGGCTGTGACCACCCGCCCGAGCACTGCCAGCGTCACCACATCGTCGGCTGGGCCGACGGAGGCACCACCGATCTGGACAACCTCACGCTGCTCTGCACCTTCCACCACCGTGAGTTCGAGCGCGGAGGGTGGAGTTGCCAGATGATCGACGGGCAACCGCACTGGATCCCACCGGCCTGGATCGACCCGGAGCGGACACCGAGACGTAATCATCGGATCAGCCGACAGTGAGGCTGCCACAGTCGGGACTAGCCCTGCTATGGCTCAGTAGCCGCTGACCACCAGGTCCGCTGCCTGCGAGGGCTGCTCGACGCCCTCGTAGTAGTCCTCGGCGACCGCCCACCGCTCGATCCAACCCTCGTCGTTCTCGCCTCGGGCGTGCAGCCGCGCCTGCCGTAGCTCTCGCGGTGCGTCGACGTAGATGGAGAAGTCCCAGTACAGCCGCAGCTCACGTCGCAGCAAGTACACCCCCTCCACCAGCACGATGCCGCGCGCCTCCACGGTGACCCAGCCGTCGAGGGTGTTGCTGTCCCAGTCATAGCGCTGAAAGGTGGCCGACCGACCGGCCTTCAGCGGTCGCAGCAATTCACGCTCGAGCCGCTGGTGGTCGAAGTAGCGCTCATAGCCCTGCTGCGGGCTCCACGACCGCCAGTCGCGTTCCTCCGGACCGTAGAAGTCATCGCCGTGCACCAGCGTGATGTTGTCCGACCGCGCCGTCAGCGCCCGAGCGAGTGTGGTCTTACCCGCTCCGCCGAGGCCCTCGACACAGACCAGCCGAGGCGTGTGGCCAGGCAGGGCCGCAAGCTGCTCCAGGATCACGTCGACGGCACCGTGCGCCATGCCCCTCCCAGTTCCTCGGCCGCCCCGACCAGGAAGACGCCGACTCGGGCTGATTTTGGGGCTGCCCAGCGTTCGAACGAGCAAACGCCAGCCTTGGCACATGTGGGATCACTGTTAGCAGTCACCTAGGAACATCGCCATCGACTCGGAAACCGGATGCGGCCGTTGAGGATTCAGGTGGTTCCGATCGCTCGGCGGCCGAGGTCGGCCTCCCGGAAGACGTCGACCGGCTTGCGCAGCACGTCCTCGACATCGGTGCCCTGCCAGACCCAGTCACCGGCGGTCTTCATCAAGGCGATCAGCTGATCGTCCTCACCGTCCTGGTAGAGCTGCTCGCAGCTGCGGCAGAGCGCCCAGAAGCTTTGCAAGGTGTCCTTGCCGAACCGGCGGAACTGGACTCGGTCGGTCGCCAGCGGGTGTATCCACACCACTTCGGCGGCGCCGCAGAATGCGCAGCTCTGGTCGGTCACGGCATCTGGCAGCCCTTCGCGCGGGGATCGATCGGGTCGCTGGCTGCCCTCGTCGGCGCCGTGCGCGCCAGTGTCAGGAGTGGAAGCCACGAAATCTGACTCTATCGGTAGCCAGTGGCGAATCGCGCGTAGTTTTCAGCATAAACTCGACCCAGTTCGACCACGGCGCGTAGTTGGTCGGTGACTATTTTGCGGCTTGTGTGGCTGGCGCTGGCCTCGATACTCTAGCCGGGTACGGGGGTACACGAGGGACGCAAGAGCAGTAGAAGCCTTGCCGCGATGGGTACGGGGGTACCGGATCGGGCAAGGCTTCTCTGCGTCTGCGGGTAGGCCGGCGCGAGCCGCCTCGCCGCCGGTAGGCCGGGCCGGAGCCGCCGGTGACCGGGCCGGAGCCGCCGGTGACCGTGGCCGCAGCCGCCGGTGAGCGGGCCGGAGCCGCCGCCAGGGCCAAAATCAGGCAGTTTGAACGCATCTAAATCGCCCCCACCCGGATTACCCTTGCCGGTATGACGGCGATGCGCTCTGACGAGCTGCCCCAGGGTCTCGACGACCAGCTGTGCCTGGCGCTGTATCTGGCGTCCCGCGCCATGACAGCCACCTACCGCCCGGTCCTGGACGAGCTGGGCCTGACCTATCCGCAGTACCTGGTCCTGATGCTGTTGTGGGAGCAGGGAACCTCGTCGGTCGGCGAGATCGGTGCCCGGCTGCACCTGGAGTCGAACACGCTCTCCCCGCTGGTCAAGCGGCTGGAGGCACTGGACCTCGTCACCAGGCATCGGCGGGCCGGTGACGAGCGGACCGTGGACGTGCAGCTGACGAGGCAGGGCAAGACGATGCGGCGACGGGCTGCCAACGTGCCCGCCCAGATCTGCGAGGCCACCGAACTCGACGCCCCCAGCCGGGCCCGGTTGATCAAGAAGCTGCGCAGGCTGACCGAGGACCTGGAGAAGAAGCACGGCTGACGCCACGCCCGGTTGACGCCGGCCCAGCTGCCGCCCGGTTGACGCCGGCCCAAGCTGCCGCTGGGCCGCCGCCAGCACTAGGTCGAGCCCGATGAGATCGAGCGCGATCACTCCGGATAGCCTTCAGCAACAAGCCGAAAGGTCAATCAAGGAGGTTCCATGCCTACACGCACCGCCCGGACTGCCTGGACCGGCAACCTGGAGCAGGGCTCGGGTCAGGTGGAGCTGAGCAGCTCCAAGGTGGGCACCTACGACGTGTCGTTCCCCAAGCGGGCGGCCGAGGACGCCGGTGGCACCACCAGCCCTGAGGAGCTGATCGCCGCGGCGCACTCCTCCTGCTTCGCGATGCAGCTGTCCGCGCTGATCGCCGAGGCCGGCGGCACCCCGCAGAGTCTCGAGGTCACCGCCAAGGTCTCGCTGGGGCCCGATCCGGCGGGCGGCTTCCGGTTGACCGGCATCGCCCTCGACGTGCATGGCGAGGTCGAAGGTCTGGACGAGGCGGCCTTCGAGGCTGCGGCTCAGGCCGCCAAGCAGAGCTGCCCGGTCAGCAAGGCGCTCACCGGAGTGCAGATCACCCTGGACGCGACGCTGGACCGCTAACCGCGCCTCTTACCCGTCCGGCAGCTCGTCCGGCAGCTCGTCCGGCAGCCGGTCAGTCGGCGTGAGTCTCGCGGGCAGCCGGCGGTCAGTCTCGCGGTCAGCCGGCATCGACGGCCTTGCGGGCCGTTGCCTGCAGGGTGGGGTCGCGGTAGTCCGAGCGGCCGTCCACGAAGCCGGCTTCGGCCACCAGCACCCGGGTCCCGTCCTGCCGGGACGCGAACGCGGTGACGGGCAGCTTGCTCGGCGAGCCCGGGTACCGGATGCCTTCGCGCAGCAGGTCATTGACGTTGCCGGTGCCGTCGGAGGTCACCAGGCGCAGATAGCTCGTGGCCTGGCTCGGGCTGGGAAAGGTCACCGTGCTGGTGGCCACCACGATGCTCCGGCCGTGCTGCTCGGTGGTGAGCAGGCTTCGGTGTACCGATGAGCACGGTGTCCTGGCGAAGAAGACCTGCACCTGCCCGTAGGAGTGCGCCGTGCAGTTGGCCTGGTCATCGTCGGCCCGGCGCGCCCAGCCGGCGGGAACCGCACCGGTGGGCGAGCTGCTCGTGGTACCGGCCGGAGACGGGGTGGTACCGGCCGAGGTCGGGGTAGTGGCGGCAGCGGTGGCGGTGGTAGTCGAGGCAGGGGTGGCCGGGTGCTCGCTCAAGCTGTCGCGGTCGCTGAATCTGAGCAGGCCGACCAGGACGATCAGGCTGACTGTCAACCAGCCGGCCAGCACGGCGAGCGCCACCTTCAGCCGGTTGGGCGGCGCGGCCTCCTGCTGGTCCCAGTCCTCGTCCGGTTCGGTCAGCCAGCTCACGCGCACACCGTAACGCCTCGGACCCGGCGCGGCGGCTGTTGAGCCGTGCCGCGAGAGCGTCACCGGTGGCTGCGACATCATGGGTGACACGAGCGAGCATCGAGTGAGCGCCAGCGAGGCAGGAGCGCAGCGAGTCATGGCGATGAGCGCTTGCGCGAAGAGGGGAGCGACATGAGCGAATACGACGTGATCGTGGTCGGGTTGGGCGCGATGGGCTCCGCCGCGGCCTACTCGCTGGCCGCGCGGGGTCAGCGAGTCCTGGGCATCGAGCAGTTCACTCCCGCGCACTCGCTGGGCTCCTCGCACGGCGGCACCCGGATCGTGCGCAAGTCCTACTTCGAGAAGCCGGACTACGTGCCGCTGCTGATCCGTGCCTACGAGCTGTGGGACGAGCTCTCGGCCACCTTCGGCACCCAGCTGTTCACCCGGTGCGGCGCGCTGATGATCGGCGCTCCGGACAGCGCGGTGGTATCCGGAACGCTGGAGTCGGCCCGCCGCTGGGGACTCCCGCACGAGGTACTCGATTCCGCCGGCCTGCGCGCCAGGTACCCCCAATTCGCGCTGCCCGAGGGCCACCTGGCCGTGTACGAGGCCGACGCCGGGTTCGTCCGCCCGGAGGTCACCGTGCTGGCCAACCTCGAACTGGCTGCCGATGCCGGGGCCGAGCTGCGCTTCGACACGGTCGTCGAGCAGGTGGAGCTCGGCCCTGGCGGCGTGCACCTGATGGCCGGTGGTGAGGAACTGCACGCGCCGCGCGCCGTGATCGCCACCGGCGCCTGGGCCCGCCGGCTGGCCAACCTCGACCAGTATCCCGTCCAGGCGCAGCGCCAGACCGTGCACTGGCTGCGGCCGAAGACCTCGGTGGCAGACTTCGCGCCCGAGGTGTTCCCGGTCTACCTCTGGAGCTTTCCGGTGCCTCCCGGAGCGGATCGGCTTGAGGTGTACGGCTTTCCGCACCAGCCCGGGGACGAGGGGGTCAAGGCCGCCTTCTACCACGACTGGCTGAACCCCGATGTCGATCCCGACACCATGCAGCGAACGGTGTCCGAGGCCGAATGCCGGGCGCTGCGGCAGGTGCTGGCCCCGTCCCTGCCGGCGCTGGACGGCGACTGCGTGACCGGCCAGGCGTGCCTGTACCCCAGCACCCCCGACGATGACTTCCTGCTGGGCCTCCATCCGGGCTCGTCGGGCCGGGTGGTGCTGGCCCTCGGCTTCGGGGGGCACGGTTTCAAGTTCGTCCCGGTGGTGGGGGAGATCGTCGCCGACCTGGTGATCGAGGGCTCCACCCGGCATGACATCGGTTTCCTGGCACCGGAACGGTTCGCCGCCCGGCGATGACACTGCGGGTGCTGATCGCGCCGGACAAGTTCAAGGGCAGCCTGCCGGCGCCCGGCGCTGCCGCGGCGCTGGCCGCGGGCTGGCGCTCGGCCCGGCCGGGTGACGAGGTGGCACTGCTGCCGATGGCCGACGGCGGCGACGGCACGCTGGCGGTGCTGGCGCAGGATTGGCGTACCGCCAGCTGGGTTCCGGTGCCTACCGTGGACGCCGTCGGAACGCCCCGGCTGGGCCGCTACCTGCGTGCCGGTGACACCGCCGCCGTGGAACTCGCCGAAACCTGCGGCATTGCCGGGTTGAGCCCGCTGGATCCGATGGGTTCGCACACCGTCGGACTCGGCATCGTGCTGGCGGCGGCGCTGCGCTCCGGTGTCCGGGGCCTGGTGGTGGCGCTCGGCGGTTCCGCCTCGACCGATGGCGGCACCGGGGC
>NZ_DASVQG010000098.1:0-12812 GCF_036389215.1 Jatrophihabitans sp. | reverse complement strand
GTCACGTAGCCGATCGCGGCGGTGGGCGGGAGCCCCAGAAGATCGAGCAGCCAGCCGCTGGCGACCCGTTCGGCTCCGGCGGCCGCCGGCGAGGAGACCAGCAGGCCCGCGTTCTGGTCCCAGGCCGAGGTGAGCCAGTCGGCGGCCAGTGCAGCGGGCAGCACCCCGCCGATCACGGTGCTGGTGGGCGCCGAGCGACACGTGACGGTCGACGTGGCGCTGCGCTACCTGGGGCTCGGCGCGCCGACGGTGGTGCCGGCCGACGACCAGGGCCGGATCCGCGCCGATGCGCTGGCCGAGCAGTTGGCCGCCAGCCGGGGGAGCGGGCCGGCGATCGTCTGCCTGCAGGCCGGCAACCTGCACTCCGGCGCGTTCGACCCGTTCGCCGAGGCCATCGCCGCCGCCCACCAGCACGGCGCCTGGGTGCACATCGACGGCGCCTTCGGGTTGTGGGCCGGCGCCAGCCCCACCCACCAGCACCTGGTCTCGGGCTACCAGCACGCCGACTCCTGGGGCACCGACGCGCACAAGACGCTGAACGTGCCCTTCGACTGCGGGATCGCGATCGTCACCGAGCCGGCCCCGCTGCGCCGCGCGTTCGGCGTGCACGGTGACTACCTGATGCCCGACGCCGCCGGTGACCCGCTGGACCGGGTCCCCGAGATGTCCCGGCGGGCCCGCGGCGTGCCGGTGTGGGCGGCGCTGCAGTCCCTCGGTCGTACCGGGATGGCCGGCCTGGTGGACGGGCTGGTCGCCCATGCCCAGGCGATCGCGGCCGGTATCGCCGAGGTGGACGGCGTCGAGGTGCTCAACGACGTGGTGTTCACCCAGGTCTGCTTCGCCGTCCGGGACGACCAGCGCACCCGTGCCGTGATGGAGCACCTGCTGCGTGAAGGGGTCACGTGGATGTCCGGCTCACGCTGGGCCGGCCGGCAGATCATCCGGGTGTCGGTGAGCAACTGGTCCACCGACGAGCAGGATGTCGCGATGTCCGTTGCCGCCGTCCGGCGGGCGGTCGAGGCGACCGGTTAGCGGGACCGCTCCGTGATAGGCGGCCCACCGCCAGCCGGCTGAGCCCGGCGCCGCGGGCAGGGGTCGGCGGGGCCCTCAGCGCAGGCCGGCGAACAGGTCGTCCTCGGGCAGCGCCGCGCCGGTTCGATCCTGCACCCGGACGAACGTCTCCCGGCCCATCATGTCGGTGAACAGCTGCCGGCCCATCCGCAGGAAGAAGATGTTCTCCTCCTGGCTGGCATGCGCGGCCAGCGCGTCGTACTTCTGGTCGCCGAACGCGCGGGTGTCCACCCAGGTGGTGATCTCGTCGTCCGGCAGCCCGATCTCGGGACCCGGCTGGTCCGGATCCGGCTCCTCCCACGCGCCCAGTTCCCGCATCAGGCGACCGAACTCGGCGAACGCCGACCGGGGCACGGTGGTCCAGTAGACCTTGACCGGGATCCCGGTCAGCTCCGCCGCGGCCATCGTGATCCGGTGCGCCTGGATGTGGTCGGGGTGGCCGTAGAAACCGTTCTCGTCGTAGGTGATGACCACATCGGGCTGGTAACGCCGCATCAGCTCGGCCAGCCGGCCGGCCGCCTCGTCCACCGGCGTAGTCCAGAACGCCCCGGGCGCGTCATTGGTCGGCCAGCCCATCATCCCGGAGTCGGCGTAGCCGAGCAGTTCCAGATGGCTGACGTTCAGCACCGCGCAGCTGTTCTCCAGCTCCTGCCTGCGCAGCTCGACGACCTTGTCCGGATCATGGCCGGGGTCACCGGGCTTGACGCCGTCCGGGCCGTCCCCGCACCGGCCGTCGGTGCAGGTGACCAGCACCGTCCGGATGCCTTCGGCCGCGGCCTTGGCCAGCACGCCGCCGGTGCCGGTGGCCTCGTCGTCGGGGTGCGCGTGCACTGCCATCAGCGTCAGGGGGCGATCGACCATGCGCCAACCCTAGCGGCCGCGGAGTCGAGGGACAGTTTGACGGATGCTCGTGATCGAGAACAGGCTGCCCCGGTGAAGCTGAAGCTGGACCTGCACGACATCTACAACCGAGGCGATGACATCGATCGGGCGCTGCGGGCGATCATCGCCGAAGCGGTGGCGAAGAAGGCCCCGCTGGTCGAGATCATCCCGGGGAAGGGATCGGGCCAGCTGAAGAAGCGGGTGCTGCGCTTCCTCGACCAGAAGGAGGTGAAGGCTCTCTACCACCGGGTGGAGAAGGATTCCGACAACTTCGGCAGGGTGTTCGTCCACTTCCGCTGGAAATGAAGCCCGCCTGCCTTCGACGGACCGAAGCTGCATGCCGACGGCGACAGGGAACGGCTGGACCGCGCCTGCGAGAATCGGCGTGTGAACGACTACCGCGCACTGAACCTGGCCAACTGGGACGAGCGGGCACCGGCGCACGCCGCCTCGCCCGGCTACGCGCTGCAGAGCTTCCGTGACGATCCGAGCTTCCTGTCCAAGGTGGTGCGCTTCGACCAGGCACGCCTGGGCGACATCAGCGGCCTGCGTGGCCTGCACCTGCAGTGCCACATCGGCACCGACACCCTGTCGCTGCACCGCCTCGGCGCCCGGATGAGCGGGCTGGACTTCTCCGGCCCGGCGCTGGCCGAGGCCCGCGCGCTTGCCGAGTCGGTGGGCGCCGACATCGACTACGTGCAGGCCGATGCCTACGAGGCGGTCGAGCGGTTCGGCGCCCACCGGTTCGACCTGCTCTACACCGGGGTCGGGGCGCTGTGCTGGCTGCCCGACATCGCCCGCTGGGGCCGGTTGGTGGCCGAGTTGCTCGCGCCCGGTGGCCGGCTGTTCATCCGGGAGGGGCATCCGATGCTGTGGGCGATGGACGACCGGCGCCCGGATCACCTGCTGGCCGTGGAGTACCCGTACTTCGAGACCGAGCAGCCGGTGGTGTTCGAGGAGGAGGGCACCTACGTGCCGACCGAGGTCGACTTCGCGCACAACAGCAGCGCCAGCTGGAACCACGGCATCGGCGAGATCATCACCGCGGTGCTGGACGCCGGGCTGCGGCTGACCCAGTTCGTCGAGCATCGCGAGGTGCCGTGGGAGGCGCTGCCCGGCGACATGACCCGTGGCGAGGATGAGGAGTGGCGGCTGACCGACCGGCCGGAACGGCTGCCGCTGACCTACACCCTGCAGGCGGTCAAGGACTGAGGCTCAGCCCAGCAGTGGCTGGACCTCGGATCCGGCGAAGCGTGCGAACTCGGCCAGCGGCGGCCCGTTCTCCCCGACCGAGTGCAGCGCGACCGTGGTGGCGCCGGCTGCGGCGAACCGGCTGACCTCGGTGGCAACGTCGGTGGCCACCGGCGGACCGGCCACCGTCACGAAGACGACCACCTCGGGTTCGGCATCGGGACGCCCACCGGCCCGCACCTGGCGCACCGCCTCCGACACCTGCTCGACCGTGGTGCCACCGGTCAGGATCACCCCGTCGCCGACGGCTCCGGCGAGTGTGAGGGTGCGCGGGCCGACCGCGCCCACCAGCACCGGTGGGACGACCTGCGGCGGCCAGGTGAGGCCGACGGCGTCGAGCGTCACGTACCGCCCGGACGTCGAGACAGTCTGCCCGTGCAGCAGCTCACGCAGCGCCGTGGCGTACTCGCCCAGCAGGGTCATCGGCGAGGGCACCCGGGCCCCGACCTGGCCCATCCAGTCCAGCACGCCGTGCCCGATGCCGGGAACCAGCCGGCCGGGGAACAGCCGGCCCAGCGTCGCCAACTCCATCGCGGTCAGTGCGACGTTGCGCAGCGGAACCGGCAGCAGGCCGATGCCCACCCGCAGCCGCTCGGTCCAGGCCAGCACGGCTGCCGCGGTGGCGATGCCGCTCTCGGCGAAGCAGTCCTCCCACAGCCACAGCTCGCCCAGTCCGGACTCGTCGGCGGCCATCGCGACCTCTCGCAACTGCTCCGGCGCCAGGTCGGGTGGAAAGATCACGCCCAGGTTCACCATGGCAGGCAGTATCTCGCACGCCGGCTCGCGCTCAGCCTGGCCGGTGCTCAGCCGGCCCGGCGCTGAGCCGGCCCGCGCTCAGCCGTCCGGCGTCAGTCCTCCTGCATACCGTTGAGCAGCGCCGCACGCGACCGGGCATCCTCCAGGGCGTTGAACAGCAGCCGGTCGTAGTCGGGATCCATGTTCGAGATCACCGCGCAGGTGCGCCGGTCCCAGACCTGGTCGCGCTCGCCGCCGCGAAGCACGATCTGCACCTCGGTCCGCTCGTCCGGGGTGCCGGTATGGACCGCGCGCCAGCGTGCCCCGGGAGGAGCGTCGAGAGCCCGGTGCGCGTCGAGAGCCCGGTGGGTGCCGGTTGCCGATCGCCGCTGGTAGTCCCATTGCCGGGCCAGCGAGACGATGCCCGCCACGATGCACGCCAGGACGACAAGTTCGACGAAGGTACCGATCACCCCTTGCCTCCTTCCCCAGACTGATCCGCTGCTTCTGATGGCACCCGCTAGCTCGCCGAGACGGCCGGGCCCGCTCAGCCGAGGAAGCCGCGGACGGAGACGTGGCCCTTGAGCAGGTTGCGGGCGATGGTCCGGCGCTGGATCTCGTCCGTTCCCTCATAGATCCGCAGCAGCCGCAGCTCGCGATACCACCGCTCGATCGGCAGTTCCCGGGTGTAGCCCATCCCGCCGTGGATCTGCAGCATCCGGTCGACGATCTCGTTCGCCTTGATCCCGCCGAAGAGTTTGGCCATCGACTGGGCCTGCCGCGAGTCCATGCCCTGGTCCACCTGCCAGGCCGCGCTGAGCACCAGCCAGCGCAGTGCCTCCAGCTCCACCGCCGAGTCGGCGATCATCCACTGGATGGCCTGCCGGTCGGCGATCGGCTGGCCGAAGGTGACCCGGTTGCGGGCGTGCTGCATGGCCAGCTCCATCAGCCGCTCGCAGGCGCCGACGGCGCGGGCCGGCAGCAGGTAGCGGCCACGGCCGATCCACTGCATGGCCAAGGCAAAACCCTGGCCGAGCTCGCCGAGGATGTTGCGCTCGGGCACCCGCACCTCGTCGAAGACCAGCGCCGCCGGACCCCACTGGCCCATGGTGTCGATGTATTCGGACTTCCAGCCGGCGTCCCGGTCGGCCAGGAAGCAGGTCACCCCACCGTTGACGCCCTTGCCGGGGTCGGTGATGGCGAACACCATGGTGAAATCGGCCTCGTTGCCACCGGTGATGAAGGTCTTCTCGCCGTTGATCACCCAGTCCGAACCGTCCTTGCGGGCGGTGGTGCGGATCGCGGTGAGGTCCGAGCCCGCGCCCGGCTCGGTGATCGCGAAGCAGGAGATCCGCTCGCCTTCGATCGTGGGCAGCAGGTACTCCCGCTGCTGCTCCTGGTTGGCGTGGAACAGGATGTTGTCGGCCGAGCCACCGAACCGGAACGGCACGAACGAGTGGCCGAGCTCGGCTTCGATGAGCGACGCGAGCACCGCGGACAGGCCCATCCCGCCGTACTCCTCGGGTGTCTGGATTCCCCAGAAGCCGAACCGGCGAGCCTTGTTCTTCAGCTCGGCAAGCTCGTCGGCGGTGATGCCCGGCTGGTGGGCTCGCTCCCGGCGCAGCACCTCGGGCTCCATCGGCATGATCTCGCGCTGGACGAAGTTGCGTGCCCAGTCCCGGGTCTGACGCTCTTCCTCGGTCAGGGAGAAGTCCATGGCGGTTGTGTCCTTATCGCCTAGCGCCCGAATCAACCTGCCTCGAATCTAGCCCCGCGCGAGCATCAGGGTTCGATCACGATCTTGCCGACCAGCTCGCCGGCCTGCATCGCGCCCAGCCCCTCGGCCACCTGCTCCAGCCCGAGGGTCCGGTCGATCCGCGGCCGCAGCCCGGTCGTCAGCAGGAACGAGATCAGCTCGCCCAGCTCGGCCCGGGTTCCCATCGTGGAACCGATGACCTGCAGCTGCAGGAAGTAGATCCGGTTCAGCTCGGCCGGCGGCATCGCGCCCGAGGTGGCGCCGGAGATCACCACCCGCCCGCCCGGCCGCAGCGATTTCAGCGAGTGCGACCAGGTGGCCGCCCCGACCGTCTCCAACACCGCGTCGACCCGCTCGGGCAGCCGGGCGCCCGGGGCGAATGCCTGGTGGGCGCCGAGCTCCAGCGCGGTCGCCTGCTTGGCCTCGGTGCGGGCGGTGGCCCAGACCCGGAACCCGGCCACCCGGGCCAGCGCGATGCACG
The DNA here is from genome assembly GCF_036389215.1 of Jatrophihabitans sp. Classification (GTDB taxonomy): domain Bacteria; phylum Actinomycetota; class Actinomycetes; order Mycobacteriales; family Jatrophihabitantaceae; genus Jatrophihabitans_A. Next base: position 6,636 of record NZ_DASVQG010000098.1, on the reverse strand, counting down.
CCGAGGCCACCCCGCCGGTGGCGCCCTGCACCAGCACGGTCTGCCCGGGCCGCAGGCCGGAGTTGACGAACAGCATCCGGTAGGCCGTCAGCCAGGCGGTCGGCAGGCAGGCCGCCTCGGCGAAGGACAGCTCGGCCGGCTTGGGCAGCAGGTTGCGGGTGGGCACCGTCACCAGGTCGGCCAGCGCCCCCTGGTGCTTCTCGCTCAACAGCGAGCGGCTCGGGTCCAGGGTCTCGTCGCCGAGCCAGTCCTCGGCGCTGATCACCGCGTGCACCACGACCTCCTGGCCGGTCGCGGTGTCGATGCCGGCGGCGTCCCCACCCAGGATCATCGGCAGCTGGCTCTCCTTGATGCCGACCCCGCGCAGCGTCCACAGGTCGTGATGGTTGAGGCTGGCGGCCTTCACCCGCACGGTGGTCCAGCCCTCTTTCGGTTCGGGCTCCGGACGTTCGCCCACCACCAACCCGTCCAGCGGCTGGTCCGGATGGAACGCTGAGGCGTAGGCGGCTCGCATAACTGCGACCCTAAACGCCCGGGGCGCGAGTCACTCACCGGACGGATGTGCGCGAGGCGCTGAACCGATTGTCTAGTGCGCCTTAGACTTGCTTGTCTAGGCAGCCCTAGACTAATCTCTTGTGCCGAAGCATAGAGAAGTCATCAAGATGATCGCCAGGGCGGCGCGAGACAGAGGCCTCGACTGGTCCGAAGCGCGCCAAGGAGGCAATCACACGGTATTCAGTCTCGACGGCGTCATGATCCCGATTGCTCGCCCCAATGAATTGACAACCGGATGGTGGAGATCATCTTCAAGGAATGCGCCGGCAAGCTCGGGAAGGACTGGTGGAAGTGACAGCTTCGTATACCGCGCGCGTCGAGCGTGGTGAGCAGTTCTGGTTGGTGACGGTGCCCGAGATTGGCCGCACCACCCAGGCGCGCACCCTACGCGAGGTGGAACCCATGGCCCGCGACCTCATCGCCGTCATGGAGCAGGTGAAGCCGGATTCCTTCCACCTGGTGACCGATGTGGTCTTTCCCGCCTCAGCGAGGGCGCATTGGGAGCGGGCGGCTCACCTTCGGGCAGCCGCCGCGGCAACGCAAGCCGAAGCTGCCGTGGAGGCCAGGGTCGCTGCCCGAGAGCTTGCTGAGATGGGTCTCACCGTGCGCGACATCGGCGCGGTGATCGGCGTCTCCTTCCAACGTGCTCAGCAGATGCTTGCCGACTCGCCCGGTCCCCGCCGCTCCAGCGTGCACCCGACTCAGGAACCGGCGGTGGCAGCTGCCCGCGAGCTCCTGAGGGGTTCATCGGGTGACCTTCTTGAGAAGCATCAAGAAGGCAAGTCCACCGCAGCCGGACGCTAGAGCAGCGGACGGCTATCTCCACGGCCCTTCCAGCAGGTCGGCCGGCACCTTGCCCAGCGCCCGCTCGATAGCCGCCACCAGCGCGCGGGCGGACTCAGCCGTCAGCTCGACCGCGATCCGGTCGCCGGCCGCCCCGGTGCCGGTCAGGTCGATGTTGAGGGTGTGCTCGGCCTGCGCGTGCACCGGGTGGTCGAAGTACACCGTGGCATCGGTCAGGGGCACCCAGCCGGTGCGCCCCTTGCCGCTGCCGGTGATCCTGGCGTGCTCGGTGTTGTAGGTGCACATCAGCTGTCCCCGATCGTCCGGGTGAAGAAGTCCGCGATCTTGGCGTAGCCGTCCACGGCCTGCTTGGGCCGGTAGGACGGCCGGTCGGCGCAGAAGAAGGCGTGCCCGGCCCCGTCGTAGGAGTGCAGCTCGTGCTCCTTGCCGTGCTCGGTGAGCAACCGGTCCAGCTCGGCGACCTGCTCCGGCGAGGGATAGGAGTCCTCGGCGCCGAACAGGCCCAGCAGCGGGCAGCTCAGGTTGCCCAGCTGGTCCTCCAGGCCGCCGGCCCGCACCGGGAAGTCCGCCGCCGGCGTGCCGATCACGTACGCGCCGTAGCAGTCGACGACGCCCTGCAGGTCGAGGTTGCAGCCGGCCAGCACGGCCTGCCGGCCGCCCGAGCAGTGCCCGATCACCGCCACCTTGCCGTTGCTGCTTGGCAGCCCGCGCAGGTGCGCCGCGGCGGCACCGACATCGCCGACCAGCCGCTCGTCCGGCACCCCGCCACGGGCACGCGCGACGGCGGCGGCATCGTCCGGGTCGGCACCGGGCGCCTCCCGCGAGTACAGGTTGGGCAGCACGACGTGGTACCCGTCGGCGGCGAACCTGCGGGCCACCTCCTTGCTCCAGCGGTCATAACCCGGCATGTGGTGGATCAGCACCACCCCGCCGAGCCGGTCGCCGGAACTCGGCCCCGCGTAGTAGGCCTCGATCCGATCACCGCCCGCGCCCGTGATCGAGATCGTTCCCGCGGTCATCGCGTCGTCCACGTCCGCTCCTTCGGCTGCAACTGGGCTGGGCCTAGGCTGGTGCGGTGGCACTTCCCCGGACGTCCTGGCGTCGGCGTCCGTTGCTGGTGCTGATCATTCTCATCCTGCTGCTGGTGATCGGCTACGCGGTCCGCGCGTTCGACGGGGGCACCCGTTCCGGCTCGTGGCCGGGCGGCCCGCAGGTCAGCCGGCCACCCGCCACCGGCCCGCAGGTCAGCGGGCCAGACGCCCCCGCTCCACTGCAGGTCACCGGCTGGGCCAGCTCGACTCCGGCGATCGGCGGCTGACTCAGCCGGCCTCGACCGCCCACCGGGGCGGCCGCTTGGCGGCGAAGGCCGCGATGCCCTCCTGCGCCTGCGGGCCGGCGAAGTAACTCGCCGACAGCTCGCTCATCCGGGCGAACTCCTCGCCGATCGAGTCCGGCGTCCGGTCCCGGCGCAGCAGCTGCTTGACGCCGGCCAGCGCCGCCGGCTCACACAGCCGCAGCATCGCGGTGTAGCGGTCCACCTCCGCGCGCACGTCCGGGCTGACGCTGTTGAGCAGGCCGATCTCGCGGGCCCGCGCCGCCCCGAAGGTCTCGCCGGTGAGGAACAGCTCCAGCGCCGGACGGGGCAACAGCCGGGGCAGCACCGGCACCGAGATCACCGCCGGGACCAGCCCCAGCCTGACCTCGGTGAAGGCGAAGTCGGCGTGCTCGGCGCCGACCGCGATGTCACAGGCGGCGATCAGGCCGATGCCGCCGGCCCGGGCCTTGCCGTCCACCTGCGCGATCACCGGCTTGTCGAACTCCCAGAGCCGCTGCAGCAGCGCCGGGAACGCCACGATCGGCTGGTCCTCGGCGGCGACGCCGGCCACCGTGGTCAGATCCATGCCCGAGGAGAAGACCGGCCCGGTGTGGCCCAGCACCACGGTGCGCACCCGCGGGTCCGCGGCGGCGTCGTCCAGTCGCCCGCGCAGCTGGCCGAGCAGGTCCGCCGACAGCGCGTTGCGCCGCTGCGGGGAGTCCAGGGTGATCCTGGCGACCGACTCCGCCACCTCGTATCCGACCGTGCTCACAGTGCCCACAGCGCTTCGCTCACAGTTGTTCGCTCACAGTTGTTCGCTCACAGTTCTTCGCTCACAGTGCTTCTCGGACCCTCGCAGGACAGCCGCCGGGCAGGTCGCGGCGAGCGGCTTTTCGCACCTGTCGGCGGGTCGGGTGCAGCCGTGCGCTGTAGGCATTCAACACTGGAGGCATGCCATCCGCACTGCCGCTCGGCGATCCGGCGCCGCCGAACGGCCGGCTGACCGAGACCGCGCTGCTGAGCCTGCCCCAGCGGCCGTTCGGCTTCTACGTCCACGTGCCGTTCTGCGCGAGCCGGTGCGGCTACTGCGACTTCAACACCTACACCGCCCAGGAGCTGGGTGCCGGCGTCAGCCAGGGGTCCTACGCCGACACGGTGCTGAGCGAGATCCGGCTGGCCCGCGCCGTGCTGCCGGCCAGCGCGCCGCCGGTGCGGACGGTGTTCTTCGGTGGTGGCACGCCGACCCTGCTGCCCGCCGAGCACCTGGGCCTGGTGCTGGCCGAGATCGGCGCCGAGTTCGGGCTGGCGCCCGGCGCCGAGGTCACCACCGAGGCCAATCCCGAGTCGGTGACCCCGGCGTACCTGGACAAGCTGCGGGCGGCCGGTTTCACCCGCATCTCGCTCGGCATGCAGTCCGCGGTCGGGCACGTGCTGGCGGTGCTGGAGCGCCAGCACCGGCCACAGCGCGCCGTCCAGGCGGTGGCCGAGGCCCGGGCGGCCGGCTTCGAGCACGTCAACCTGGACCTGATCTACGGCACGCCGGGCGAGTCCGACGCCGACTGGCAGGCCTCGCTGGACGCCGCGATCGGCTCGGGCGCCGACCACGTCAGCGCCTACGCCCTGATCGTCGAGGACGGCACCGCGCTGGCCCGCAAGGTGGCCTCCGGTGCGGTGCCGGCCCCGGACGACGACGTGCTGGCCGACCGGTACCTGCAGGCCGACGACACCCTCGCCGCCGCCGGCTTCAGCTGGTACGAGGTGTCCAACTGGGCCCGGACGCCTGCCGGCCGGTCACGCCACAACCAGCTCTACTGGTCCGGGGCCAACTGGTGGGGCGCCGGACCGGGCGCGCACAGCCACGTCGGCGGCACCCGGTGGTGGAACGTCAAGCACCCCAGCCGCTACACCGCCGCCCTGGACGCCGGCCGCAGCCCGGCGGCCGGCCGGGAGACCCTCGGCGGGCGGGACCAGCTGACCGAGCGGCTGATGCTCGAGGTGCGGATGGTCGAGGGGCTGGACCTGACCAGCCTGCCGGCCGCGGCCACCCGGCAGGCCGAGCAGTGCCTGCGCTGGGGGCTGGCCGAGCGGGAGGCGCTGGCCCGGGGCCGGCTGGTGCTGACCCAGCGCGGCCGGCTGCTGGCCGACGCCGTGGTGCGCGACCTGCTCGACGTGCTGTAGCGGCCGGGCGGGGGCTACTGCCGGGTGTCGGGACGTTTCTTGGGCCGCAACTCGTCCAGGTCGAGCACCCGGACGTGCAGGGTGTTGCGCTGCTGCAGCGCCGCCCGGACCGCCCGGTGCAGGCCGTCCTCGAGGTAGAGCTCGCCCTCCCACTGCACCGCGTGCGGAAAGAGGTCGCCGTAGAAGGTGGAGTCCTCGTCGAGCAGCTTGTCCAGGGCCAGCTCGCGCTTGGTCGTGGTCAGCTCGTCCAGCCGGACCGGCCGGGGCGCCACGTTGGCCCAGTCGCGGGTCGAGAACTTGTGGTCGGGGTAGGGCCTGCTGTCCCGTACCGCTTTAAAGATCACCGCAGATCACCTGCACACCTTCCGCTTCCATGCTGTCTGCACCGCCGCCCAGCACCCTAACCGGTGCGGTAGCGGCCGCGGCGCTTACCGGCAGCTCAGCACGGTTGTCGCACTGCGGCCGGTGCCGCCCAACTAGGATTGCACCGTGGGCCCGGCGTGAGGAGGCGATGGCTATGAACGTGGACGAGCGCAAGCTCGAGGTGCTGCGCGCGATCGTCGAGGACTTCATCGCCACCAACGAGCCGGTGGGCAGCAAGGCGATCGTCGAGCGGCACAACCTGGGGGTGTCCCCGGCGACCATCCGCAACGACATGGCGGCCCTGGAGGACGAGGGCCTGATCCACCAGCCGCACACCTCGGCGGGCCGGGTGCCGACCGATGCCGGGTACCGGATGTTCGTCGATCGGCTGACGTCGTTGAAGCCGCTGTCGGCCGCCGAGCGGCGGGCCATCGAGAAGTTCCTCGACACCGCGGTGGACCTGGACGGGGTGCTGCAGAACGCCGTCCGGGCACTGGCACAGCTGACCCGCAACGTGGCCGTGGTGCAGTACCCGTCGCTGTCGCGCTCGCGCGTCCGGCACATGGAGACGGTGCTGCTGAACCCGTCCCGGCTGATGCTGGTGCTGATCACCGACACCGGGCGGGTGGAGCAGCGGCTCGTCGAGCTGCCCTCGCAGGTCGAGCCCGACGACGTCGCCGACCTGCGCACCACGCTCAATGCCAAGCTCCGCGACCAGCGGCTGGCCGACGCCCCCGCGATCATCGCCGAGCTGCCCGCCGCGGTGCCGGGACACCTGGGCGGCCTGGTGAAGACCCTCAGCACCGTGCTGCTGGAAACGCTGGTCGAGCACCCGTCCGAGCGGGTGGTGCTGGCGGGGTCGGCGAACCTGACCGAGCGGTCCCTGGACTTCCCGGCGATCCGCCCGGTGCTCGAAGCCCTGGAGGAGCAGGTCGTGCTGCTGCGCCTGCTGGACCAGCAGTCCGCCACCGCCGGCCAGGTGCTGGTCCGGATCGGGAACGAGAACGCCTACGAAGGGCTGCAGACCACCTCGGTGGTGTCGGCGGGCTACGGCCCCAGCGGCATGTCCCTCGGGGGCGTCGGAGTGCTCGGACCGCGCCGGATGGACTACGCGCACACCATGGCCCGGGTGGCCGCGGTCGCCCGCTACGTCGGTGACCTGCTGGCCGACGGCTGATCGGCTGCCGGCACCGGTACCCGCCCGCCATTTCCGTACACTCGACCTGAGTGGTTGGCACTCAGGGTTGCTGAGTGCTAGTAGAGACTGAGGTGAACGCACCGGTGGCAGGTACCGTCCGCAACTACTACGGGATGCTCAACGTCGGCAGCGACGCGACGGCGGAAGAGATCAAGCGCGCGTACCGCAAGCTCGCCCGTGAATTGCATCCCGACGTCAATCCCGACCCGCAGGCGCAGAACCG
>NZ_DASVQG010000097.1:0-6311 GCF_036389215.1 Jatrophihabitans sp. | reverse complement strand
GGTGTCGGCGGACGGCCCGCGCATCGACAGCCCGGTCATCCTGGCCAGCACCCGAGCCCGCTGGTGCAGCGCCACCAGGTCAGCCGGTCCGATCCGCCAGCGGGCACCGGTCAGCAGGCGGGCCAGCGAGCCGCCCGCGTTGTGATCGGCGAGCACCTGCAGCACCGCGCGGACGTCGGCGATCTCGGGCAGCGTCAGCAGGCCACCGATGTCGACGACCTCGACCGGCAGCCCGGCGTTGCGCACCGCCTGGGCGATCAGCGCGATCCCCGACCGCTTGCGCACCAGCACCGCCAGGGTCCGCTGGCCCGACGTCCAGTCCAGGCGGGTGTCCCACTCGGCACGCAGCCGCTGGGCGAGCCAGCCTGCCTCGTCGGCGACGGACTCGCTGTACCGGGCCAGCACCTGGCCATCCGGCGCCTCGGGACGGGCCGTCAGGGGCAGGCCGGCAGGTCCGCGCAGCTCGTCGGCGACCCGGTTGGCCACCGCGAGGATCCGGCGGTCGTTGCGCCAGCTGGTCATCAGCGAGTACACCGGCGCCGGCCTGCCGGAGCCGGTGCGGAACCGCTCGGCGAACTTGCCGATGTTGGCCGCGCTCGCGCCCCGCCAGCTGTAGATCGACTGCAGCGGATCACCGACCGCGGTGACCGCGCGGCCGTTGCCGAACAATGCGGCCAGCATCTGGATCTGGGCATGGCCGCTGTCCTGGTATTCATCCAGCAACACGACGTCATAGCGGGAGCGCTCGACCGCCGCGACCGCCGGTATCGCGGCCAGCCTGCTGGCCAGCACCATCTGGTCGGCGAAGTCCAGCAACCCGTCGGCTCGCTTGCGCTCGCTGAACAGCTCCACCAGCGGCAGCAGGTCCAGTCGCTTGGTCAGGCTCTCCAGCAGCTTCTCGACATTCTCCGGTCGGGAACGGCTGCGCGCGCCCGGCTTCGGCGGCAGCGGCGCCAGCTCGTCCCGCATCCGGGCAGCGAGCCGGCGAACCTGCTCCGGCTCGGCCAGATGGTCGGCGAGCTGCCCGGACAGGTCGAGCAATCGCTCGGTGACGGTGGCCACCACGCCCGGTTCCAGGGTGAACTGTCCGTCGTAGCGCCGAACCACCGCGTCGGCGACCTGCCACCGGGCCGCTTCGGTGAGCAGCCGCGAGCCCGGCTCGAAGCCCAGCACGATGCCGTGTTCCTCAACCAGCCGGCCGGAGTACGCGGCGTAGGTGAGCACCGTGGGCTCACCGCCGTCCGGGCTCCGCCCCAGCGCCCGGTACAGGGACTTCAGCCGGGCCCGGATCCGGTGCTGCAACTCACCGGCCGCCTTGCGGGTGAAGGTCAGTCCGAGGACCCGGTCCGGCGCGACCAGCTCGTTGGCGACCAGCCAGACCACCCGGGCGGCCATCGTCTCGGTCTTGCCGGACCCGGCGCCGGCGATCACCACTGCCGGTTCCAGCGGTGCCTGGATCACCGCGGCCTGCTCGTCGGTCGGCGGGAACAATCCCAGCAGCCGGGCCACCTCGGCGGGCTGGAAACGGGGCTGATCAGTCGTGGTCGGGGCCGTGCGGGTGATCCGGGCCTGGCTGGTCCGGGCCGGCCGGGCATGGGTTGCCGGCGGCGGGGCCGTCCGGGACCGGGTGGTCACTGGGTCACCTGCCGGCCGTCGTCCTGGGCCGGGCAGCAGCCGCGCACCAGGCACCGGCTGCAGGCCTTGCCGGGCTGCGCGGTCACGGTGTTGCCGCGCAGCACCGCGGCGATCCTGGCGAGGTCGTCGGCGACCGACCCGGGTTCGGCGAACTCGGACAACGGTGGCTGGGCCTGCGCCCCGGGCGAGCTGGTTCCGATCTGGACCAGCTGGGCACCACCGGGTTCGGCCGGTTCACCACCGGTGAAGGCGCCCTCGGCCACCGCGAGCTGGTACACCGCCAACTGGGGGTGGACGGCGACGTCCTTCTGGGTCGGCTTGCTCTTGCCGGTCTTCAGATCGATGACCACCAGCCGGCCGTCGCGGTCGCGCTCGAGCCGGTCCACCTTGCCCGACAGCAGCGCGTCGCCGATCTGCACCTTGAACGGCTCCTCGCGGCCCACCAGCGTGAGCCTGGCCCGGCTCTCGACCAGCCAGGAGGCCAGCGCCGCCAGCATCCGCTGGGCCCGGGCGCGTTCGGTGACGGCATGCCAGGGTGCCCCGAAGTCCAGCCGGGACCAGCCCTGCTCCAGCAGTTCGGTGAGGTCCTCGACCCCGGCGCCCGGCTCGGCCTGCTCGGCCACCCAGTGCACCAGGGTTCCCAGCGACGCGGCTACCTCGTCGGTGGCATCGGTGGCGCCCAGGTCCATCAGCAACGCCCGCAGCTCGCAGTCGGTGTAGGCCTGGAACTTCGAGGGCCGGATCGGCACCGGCCCGAGCGAGCGGGGGCGGATCGGGGCGTCGCTGGACAGCGGCGCCCGTCCCCACCAGTCCCGCGGGTGGGCGCCGGAGACGCCGGCGTCGGCGAGCCTGGCCAGCTGTTCGGCGGCGGCGGCCAGCTCGTCCTCGGAGGCGTTCTCATCGACCAGCACCCCGCGCAGCTCGGCGACCAGGCCGGGCAGCAGGAACCTGCGGGAGGCCGTCGCCACCGGACGGGCCTCGACCGTGTCGGGCAACGGGTCCAGCTCTTCGACGAACCGCGACGGCTGGGCCTCGTCGCTGTCGACCGCGGTCACCAGCAACGCGCGGCTGGCACGGGTGATGGCCACGTAGAACAGCCGCCGCTCCTCGGTCAGCCGCTCGGCGAGCAGGCCGCTGGAGACCCGGGCCCGGTGTGCCACCAGGTCGACCAGCAGGTCCGAGCCCAGCAGCGAGCCACGCTGGCGCAGGTTCGGCCAGACGCCGTCCTGGACGCCGGCCACGCACACCAGCTGCCACTGCAGGCCCTTGCTGGCGTGCGCCGTGAGGATCGAGACCTCCTCGGCCACCGCCCGCCGTCCGGGCCCGGTGTCGGTGATCTGCAGCTGGTGCACCCAGTCCCGCAGCTGGCTGATCCCGCTCCCGGGGCTGCGGTCGGCCAGCTTCGCCGCCTCGATGAACAGGGCCAGCACCGCGTCCAGGGCGCGGTCGGCGCGGGCACCGTCCGGACCGCCGGCCACGCTGCGGCGATTGAGCCGGGACGACAGCCCGCTGGCCTGCCAGACCGCCCAGAGCACGTCCTCGGCGGAGCAGCCGGGCACCGCTGCCGCGGTGGAGCCGGCGTCGATCACCGCACGCAGCCGCTCGACCGGCTGGCGGACCGCGGCCGGGACCAGAGCCAGCGCGCCAGGCTCGACGACCAGATCGGCGAGGGTGAGCGGCCCGTCCGGCCCCCGGCGCAGGTGCCGGCGCATCCGCAGCACCTGCAACGGATCGGCCCGCCCGACCGCACCGAGCAGCAGCGCCTCGGCGGCCTCGGGCTGGACGGCCGCCGGATCGGCCACGCACCGCAGCAGTTCCAGCAGCTGGGCGACCACCGGCTCGTCGATCAGCGGGCCACGGACCGCCTGCCCGACCGGCACGCCGGCCGCCACCAGGCCCCGCCGGAGGCTGTCGGCGGCCGGGCCGACGGAGCGCACCAGCACCGCCATCTGCGACCAGGGCACCTGGTCCTCGACGTGCGCCCGGCGCAGCACCGAGGCGATGTGTGCCGCCTCCTGGCTGACCGAACCGAACACCGCGACCTCGACCGCGCCCGGGTCCAGATCGGGGGCCGCGACCAGCGCCCGGTGCTGTGCCGGGCCGCTGAGCCGGGCGGCGATCCGCCGGGAGGCCGCGACCAGCACCGGCCCGCTGCGCCGGCATTGGGTCAGCGACACGGTCTCCACCGGCGTGCTCAGCTGGAGCTGGCCGGCGGGCTCCGGCTCGGGCCGGGGGGTGCCCGGCAGCCAGCCGAAATGCAGGTCGATGTCAGCCATCGCGCTCTGCTCCGCGCCCCGGAAGGAGTAGATCGCCTGGTCCGGATCGCCGATCAGCACCAGTTCGTCGGCGCCGGCGGCGATCAGCTTGAGCAGCTCGATCTGGGCCGGGTCGGTGTCCTGGTACTCATCGACGAAGATCCGCCGGCGCTGCCGGCGCTCGGCGGCAAGCAGTTCGGGGTTGTGCCGCAGCTCGGCGCTGGCCCGCTGGATCAGCTCGGCGGCGTCGAAGGCGCCGGGCGCCTTCAGCGCGGTGACCTCGAGGTATTCGCGCAGCACATCGGCGGCCACCACCCAGTCCGGCCGGTCATGCTTGGCGCCCAGCGCGGCAAGGGTCTGCGGGCTGATGTCACGCTCGACGGCCCGCATCAGCAGGTCGCGCAACTCCTCGGCGAAGGCCTGGGTGTGCACGGCGGCCGACAGCTCGGCGGGCCAGGCATCGACCCGGTCGGCCAGCCGCCCGGCCAGCAGTTCGCGCAGCGTGACGTCCTGCTCGGAGCCCGACAGCAGCCGGGGCGGTGGATCACCGGCGAGCACGGCAGCCCGGCGCACCACCCCGAACGCGTAGGAGTGAAAGGTGCGGGCCACCGGCTCGGAGATCGTGCGCTGCAACCGCGCGGTGACCTGGTCCCGCAGCCGGCTGGCCGCCCGCCGGGAGAACGTGAGCAGCAGGATGTCCTCGACCGGCACGCCGCGCCGGTCGACGCGCTCGACCACCGACTCCACCAGGGCGGTGGTCTTGCCGGTGCCCGGGCCGGCCAGCACCCTCAGGACGCCGTGGTCATGCTCGATCACCCGCTGCTGGTCGGCGTCGGGCACCGGCACCCGCTGCGCCGGCAGGTGCGGGTGCACCAGCCGGAACGCGGGTTCGGAGGTGACGCTCGTCAGCACACGGCAATAGCATCACGGCGCGGTGACAGTTTCGGGTAGGCCAACCGGCCGTGTCGCCGGCGGGCCCGCGGGTTTGGACGCTTCCAGGCTTGAACGCCCGACGCTTGGACGCTTGGACGCAATGGCGTCCAGACGTCAGCGGCCGTCCCAGCGGGCGGCGGCCAGGTCCACCCGCTCGCCCCGGATCGGCACCCCTTCGGCCGCCAGCCGGGCCAGCTGCTCGGCGCGCAGGTGCTCGGCGCAGCTGCCGTCGGAGCGCAGTACCCGGTGCCAGGCCACCGTGCCGCCGTCGGCGGCCAGCACCCGTCCGACGTTGCGGGCGGCACGGCTGCCCACGAACTCGGCGACATCGCCGTAGGACATCACCTTGCCGGCGGGGATCGAGTCGACGCAGTCCAGGATCCGCTGTGCCAGCGGCAGGTCCTCGGTCACGGCGTGGCAGCCGGCGGCTCAGTAGGACGGCAGTGAGGGATCCACCTGCTTCACCCAGGCGGTCACGCCGCCCTGGACGTGCACGGCGTCGGAGAACCCGGCGTTCTTCACCGCGGCCAGCGTCTCGGCCGAGCGGACGCCGGTCTTGCAGTACATGACGATCTGGCGGTCCTGCGGCAGCGAGGCGAGCGCGTCGCCACGCAGGATCTGGTCCTTGGGGATCAGCTTGGCGCCGGGGATCGACACGATCTCCCACTCGGCGGGCTCGCGCACGTCGATCAGCTCGACCGGCTTGCCCGATTCCAGCAGCTGCTTCAGCTCGGCGGCGGTGATGGTGGACCCGACGGAGGCCTGCTGGGCCTCCTCCGACACCACTCCGCAGAAGGCCTCGTAGTCGATCAGCTCGGTGATCGGCTTGGTGTTGGGGTCCTTGCGGATCTTGACCTGGTTGTAGGTCATCTCCAGGGCGTCATAGATCATCAGCCGCCCGACCAGCGGATCGCCGACACCGGTGATCAGCTTGATCGCCTCGGTGGCCATGATCGAGCCGATCGAGGCGCACAGCACGCCGAGCACGCCGCCCTCGGCGCACGAGGGGACCATGCCGGGCGGCGGCGGGTCGGGGTAGAGGTCGCGGTAGTTGGGTCCGTACTTGTCCCAGAACACCGAGGCCTGCCCGTCGAAGCGGTAGATCGAGCCCCATACGTAGGGCTTGTCCAGCAGCACGGCGGCGTCGTTGACCAGGTAACGGGTGGCGAAGTTGTCGGTGCCGTCGACGATCAGGTCGTACTGGGCGAAGATCTCCAGGACGTTGTCGTTGTCCAGTCGGGTGTCGTGCACGACGACGTTCACCAGCGGGTTGATCTCGCGCACGCTGTCACGGGCGGACTCGGCCTTCGGGCGGCCGATGTCGGACTGGCCGTGAATGATCTGGCGCTGCAGGTTGGACTCGTCGACCACGTCGAATTCGACGATGCCCAGGGTGCCGACGCCGGCCGCTGCCAGGTACATCAGGGCCGGTGAGCCCAGGCCGCCGGCACCGACGCACAGCACCTTGGCGTTCTTCAGCCGCTTCTG
>NZ_DASVQG010000096.1:0-1987 GCF_036389215.1 Jatrophihabitans sp. | reverse complement strand
CGCGCTCGGCGGGTTGACCGTGCTCGGCGGGTTGGCGGCGTTCGCTGGGTTGACCGCACTCGGCGGGTTGGCCGCGCTCGGCGGCCGTGCGCCGTCCGGCCGCTGAGTCGCCTCGGGCGACTGAGCGGCTGCCCCGGCCGGCTCGCCGCCGGTCGAGGGCACGGCTGCGGCCGGCCCGGCACCTGTTCGGGATCCGGCAGGGGTGGAAGGGTCAGCGCTCTCGTTGGCGTCGTAGCCCATATCCGAGTTCGACACCTCGCGAGTCAAGGGGTTCTGGACTAGCGGGTGATCGCGTCCCGCTTCTCCTTGATCTTGGCGGCCTTGCCGCGCAGGTCGCGCAGGTAGTAGAGCTTGGCGCGCCGGACGTCGCCGCGGGTCACGACCTCGATCTTCTCGATGACCGGGGTGTGCACCGGGAAGGTGCGCTCCACGCCGACGCCGAAGCTGACCTTGCGGACGGTGAAGGTCTCCCGCAGCCCACCGCCCTGCCGGCGGATCGTGACGCCCTGGAAGACCTGCACCCGGGCGCGGTTGCCCTCGATGACCCGCACGTGCACCTTCAGGGTGTCGCCGGCCCGGAAATCAGGGATGTCGCTGCGCAGCGATTCGGCGTCCAACGTCTGCAAGGTGTTCATCGTGACTCTGCTTCCTTCGGGTCGAGCCGGGCGCGCGGTAGGGCGCGTGCGTCCTCGATCGAGACTGTAACGGGCTACATCTGGGCTGTGTGCGGGCAGCACGCCGCGAAGGCAGCCGCCGGGCAACCCCTCGATGGTGCCATATCGACCCGGAGATTGAGAAACCGGGCCGGTAGATCAGCCGCCGAGCAGGTCCGGGCGGCGGCTGCGGGTGCGCTCTGCCGACCGCTCCCGGCGCCACTGCTCGATCCTGCCGTGATGCCCGGACAGCAGCACCTCGGGAACCGGCAGATCCCGCCAGAGCGCCGGCTTGGTGTAGGCCGGGGCCTCCAACAGGCCCCCGACCGCGGCACTGAACGAATCGTCGTGCGCTGACAGGGCGTTGCCCAGCACGCCGGGGATCAGCCGGGCGACCGCCTCCACGATCACCAGCACTGCCGCCTCGCCGCCGCACAGCACGTAGTCACCGAGGCTGATCTCGTCCACGACCATCCGGCGGCCGGCATAGTCCAGAACCCGGGCGTCGATCCCCTCGTACCGCCCGCAGGCGAACAGCAGCCACGGCTGGCCGGCCAGTTCCTCGGCCACCGCCTGGCTGAACTGCCGTCCGGCGGGGCTGGGCACCACCAGTCGCGGCTGCCGCGGGCCGTCCGCCGGAGCGATCGCGTCCAGCGCCCGGCCCCACGGCTCGGGCAGCATCACCATGCCGGGGCCGCCGCCGTACGGGGTGTCGTCGACGGTCCGGTGCGGGTCGGTGGTCCAGGCCCGCAGGTCGTGCACATCCACCCGGACCTGGCCGCGCTCGATGGCCTTGCCCAGCAGCGACTCCCGCAGCGGGGTGAGGTACTCGGGAAAGATCGTGACCACGTCGACGGACAGACCTGCCGCCCTGGTCTCGGCAGGGCCGTCCGGCGGGCCGGTCACAGCTCCAGCAGCCCGTCCGGCGGGGCGATCTCGGCGATGCCGGCCGCCAGGTCCACGGTCGGCACGAACTCGGTCCGGAACGGGACCAGTACCTCACGCCCGTCGAGGTCGATGGCCAGCAGGCTGCCACCGGGCGAGTGCAGGACGTCGGTGACCGGCCCCAGTTGCCGGCCCTGCACCGTGCGCACCGCCAGCCCGATCAGGTCGGTGTCGTAGAACTCGTCGGGATCCTCGATCACCGGGCGGGCCGTGGTCGGAACCAACAGCACCGTGCCCCGCAGCGCCTCGATGGCATTGCGGTCTTCCACGCCTACGAAGTGCACGACAAGCTTGCCGGAATGATCGCGCGCCGATTCGACCGTCAGCGGGCCGCGGTCGGCCGGTTCGGTGATCAACCGGGAGCCGGGGCTGAAGCGCTCGTCCGGTGC
>NZ_DASVQG010000095.1:0-3700 GCF_036389215.1 Jatrophihabitans sp. | reverse complement strand
ACGAGTTCGCCGACCCCGACCTGCTGGCCCGCCGCCGCCTGGACCACGAGCGGATCGACACGGTGCTGGCGAGCCGGGTCAAGGCCGAGGACACCGAGCTTGAGGATCACCGCAGGTTGCTCGACCGGGCGTTGACACCGCTGAATCGCCTTGCCTCCAAGCGGTTCCTGCGGGAAGCGCGCCTGAAGGTCTGGCACAACGTGGCCGAACTCCATGCCGCGCGGCTGCTCGGGGACGAGGCCTACCGCGCCCGGCTGGCCGAACTGGAGGTGCTCAGCGCGGCGCGCATCGCGGACCTGCTGGCACCCGGGCAGGTGTTGCTGCGGCTGGCGGTCGCCGGCTTCGGCGTGACCCTGCCGCCCGCGGCCACCCCGTGACCGCCCGCGGCCCGGTTACGACTCCCGGCACAGGATCAGCGGGCCGGCGGGGGCCAGTGTGATGCCGGCCCGGGGCCGTGGATCGCCGGCCACCACGCTGAGCCGGCTGCCCTCGAAGGCGTCCAGCACGGTATCGAGGACCAGCCGGGCGTAGGCACTGCCCAGGCAGGTCCGTTCGCCCGCGGCAAAGGGCAGGAAGCCCCAGGGCGGCAACGGAGCCAGGAACCGGTCCGGGCGGAACTCCTGCGGCTCGGGCCACAGCCGCCGGTCCCGATGGGTCAGGTACGGGCTGTAGAGCACCAGGGTGCCTCGTGGAATGGCGATCCCGTCGAACGCTGTGTCCCGGGCCGCCCGCCGGCTGCCGAGCCAGCCGGCCGGGTACAGCCGGAGAACCTCGTTGACAGCCAGCGGGCGCTGCTCGGCACCGAACAGGCCGGGCTGGCGGCTGACGTGGTACAGCAGCCAGGCCATGGTGTGCGCCGTGGTGTCGTAGCCCGCGCTGAGGGCTACCCGTACCTCGTCCAGGCCGCCGGGAAGATCGCGGAACGCCGCCGCCAGGCAGCCGTCCGGCGCGGCGGGAAGCGCCTGCTCCAAGGCCCGGTTCATTCGCCGGAACAGGCCCGGCCGGCGTACCAGCGGCCCGGGCAGCGGGCTGTCCAGCGGTCGCAGGAAGGCCGCCAGCACCGGGGCCGGCAGCGCCCCGCCGAAGAAGGTGGCCGACAGGATCTCGCGGGTGATCCCCGCCGACCAGGACACCGCGTCGAACCGGCCACTGGGCAGGCCCCGGCTCACGACCTCGAGGATCCGGGGTCGCAGGGTCGCGATCGCGCGCCGGGCGAAGGGCGGGTTCAGCTCGGCCCGCCGGCTGCGATGCCCCGGCGCCTCGGTCTGGACGATGCCCGCGGCCAGGTGCGGTGACAACCCACTCATGCTGCCCCGGCTGCGGAACAGTTCCAGGTCACCGAGCACGAACCGGTTCCAGTCCGGGGAATAGCCGACGATGGTGTTCCGCCACAACCGCAGGCCGAAGACCGGGCCCAGCGCGGCGCCTTCCTCCAGCAACGGCAGGGGTTGCCGGCCCCACCGGCCGAGATGGCCGATCGGCGGCTGCGAGCGGGGCTCCGGCGGCTTCACGGGTAGCTGCGGCCCTTCCATTGCTGCTGCTTGCGCAGTGCCTGACCCGCCACCGGAACGAAGGCGATCGGGCAGAGCGGGGTGAGAACCGCCTGCCAGGCGGCGCGGGGATGGCACTTGAGCCCGACCAGCAGCCGCTCGACCAGCCCCAGCCCGAACGGCACCAGCCACCGCCGGCGGCCGGCCGCCGCGACCAGTGGCAGCGTGTACGCCGCCAGGTGCCAGCCGGTGGCCGCGACCAGCCGTAGCCGCGATCCACCGGTCACACCGAGCAATCCCCGGGCCAGCCCGGTCACGGCCTGGCGGTAACCGCGATACATCCGGGTCTGCACCAGGTCAGCGCCCAGCGCCAGCCCGAGGGTCAAACCCGCCTGCCTGGCACGCCGGGCGATCGCCACGTCCTCGACGATCTCCGAGCGCACCGCGGCGAAGCCGGCCAGCTCGGCCAGCGCCCGGCGGTTGAGTGCCAGCAGCGAGCCGTTGGCGGTGGCAGCCGCCGGCACGTCTACCGACAGCAGGCCGAAGGGCAGGAAGCACAACAGCACGTCGTCGATCAGCGGGGTGAGCAGCGCCTCGCCGAGGCTGCCGGTGAGTTGCCGGGGAAACACCGAGAAGACGTCGGCCCGCTGCCCGGCCATCGCCTGGCGCACCGCCTCGATCGCGCCAGGAGCCAGCAGCACGTCCGCGTCGCAGTAGACCAGCAGGTCGCCGGACGCGACGCCTGCCAGCTGCGCGCAGGCCCAGTTCTTGCCCACCCAGCCCGGCGGTGGCGGGGTTCCGCGGACCAGCCGGGCAGGTGCCGAGTCGGTCAGCGCCGAGTTCGCCAGCGCCGAGTTGGCCAGCGCCGAGTTCGCCAGCGCCGAGTTCGCCAGGATCGAGCTGGCCAGCTCGGCCGAGCCGTCGTCGGACTGGTCGTCCAGGACGATCAACTCGCTGATCCCGGATTGGCCGAGCATGGCCGGTAGGTACCGGGCCAGCGTGGCGACCTCGTTGCGCATCGGCACCAGCAGCGACACCGACGTGGGCGGCGGGCTGTCAGGGTACCGGCTGGCCGGAACCCTCTTGCCCAGCACCGGAAAGCTCGCCAGGTTGGCCAGCAGCGTGGCCAGCTTGATCAGCAGGAAGCCGAGGACGGCCCGGAACAGGATCGTCACCGGTCGATCTTCGCCCCATGGCCCAGCTTCGCCCCGCGGTCCAGCTTCGCCCCACGGCCCAGCTTCGCCCAGCGATCGATTCGCTCATCCCAGCTGAGCCGCCCGGGGACCACCCGGGCAAAGCCCGGCACCGGCTCACGCGGATCCGCACCGGCGATCGCGGCGTCCAACCCGGCCACCCGCTCGGCCAGCTCGGCAGCCAACCGGTCGGGGCCGCAGGGCGGAGCGATGTCGATCAGTCCTTCGGCGTACTGGTGCCCGCGGGCGACCACCCGCACCGCGACCGGCACCAGCGCCGCCGGCGCCCGCCGGGCCAGCCAGCCGGCCCCGGGCGCCAGTTCGGCGACCGGGCCGGCGGCCCTGAGTTCACCCTCGGGAAAGATCACCAGAACCCGGCCGTCGCGCAGGCTCTGCAGCGCCCGCCGTGGCTGTCCGGCCGGAATGACGCCGATCGCGGTGAGAAAGCGGTAGTCGGACAGGTTGTCCCCATCCATCAGCAATGCCGCGGATCGGCCCTGCTGGCGCAGCACCGCCGCGGCCAGGAAACCGTCCCACCAGCTGTGGTGATTGGCCGCCCAGATGCAGCCACCCGGCGGGAGCTCACCGCGCACCCAGACTCCACGCAAGCCGTGCCGCACCAGCTGCTCGAAGCCGACGCCCAGTGCCCGGGCCTGCCACGGTGCCCGTTCCCCGACTGTCCCTTGCCCGGCTGTCCGGCTCGGCCCGCGAATCAGGTTCACCGAACTCGGCAGGTGCTTTCCGATGCTGGACACGGCGGCTCCACAGCGATTTCTCTCCGACGTTCCTGGCTCCATCGCCTGCTGAGGGCTCGCCTTGCGAAGGGGCCGGGTAACCAAGTGGCTGCTCTTGAACCTAGAGTGACTCTAACATTGATGGTGCAGCGGGGACGGCCCACTCCTTGCGGCTGCGCGGGCGAGCCGAGAGGGGCAGCCGATGCGCCGAACGCCCCGGGTGGTCCCCGGTCCCACCGACAACGTCGTCATCGTCGGCGCGGGCCTCGGCGGGCTGTCGGCG
>NZ_DASVQG010000094.1:0-10395 GCF_036389215.1 Jatrophihabitans sp. | reverse complement strand
GCCGCCGCCTCCAGCGCGGCGGTCGCGTCACGAGCCGCCGCCTCACGCTCGGCCGCAGCCTCCAGTTCGGCCGCCGCCTCACGCTCCGCACGAGCCTCACGCTCGGCCGCAGCCTCCAGCGCGGCAGCCGCCTCACGAGCCGCCGCCTCACGCTCGGCAGCAGCGTCTCAATCGGCGGCAGCGTCTCAATCGGCGGCCAGGCAGGCGCCTGACTGTGAACCCGGGTACAGCCCCTGCATCCCGAGCGGGTCGGGCGACATCGACTGCGCCGGCGGGTCCGGAAACGGGCCGCGCTACGTAGCGGGACCGGTGGAGGTGACCGGCGATGATCCTTACGGCCTCGACCGGGACGGAGACGGGATCGGGTGTGAATGAGCACCGCGCCCGGCTGGCCCCCACCACGTCTACGCATGACGATGCGCGGATGAGATGAGGGCGATCGAGACGTCCGCGGCGGTGCGGCGCGGAGACCTGTCCGCCCGCGCCGCCACCGAGCAGGCGCTGGCACGCATCGCCGAACGCGATCCCGCTCTCGGAGCGTTTCGAGTGGTGCGCCACCAGCGCGCGCTTGCCGAGGCGGACGAGGTCGATGCCCGTCCCGATCGGGCGACGCTGCCGCTGGCCGGTGTGCCCATCGCGGTCAAGGACAACGTCGCGGTGGCCGGAGAGGCGATGCTCAACGGGTCGCGGGGCAGTTCCCAGCTCCCGCAACCGGCCGATCATGAGGTGGTCCGCAGGCTCCGGGCGGCCGGAGCGGTCGTGGTCGGGCTGACCAACGTTCCCGAGCTGTGCATGTTCGGAACCACGGATTCGTCGGGCGGCATCACCCGCAACCCCTGGAACACCAACTACAGCCCGGGCGGCTCGTCCGGTGGCAGCGCCGCCGCGGTCGCCTCCGGCATGGTCGCCGTGGCGCACGGCAACGACGGCATGGGCTCGATCCGGATCCCGGCGGCGTGCACCGGCCTGGTCGGCATCAGGCCCGGGTTCGGGATGGTGCCGGCCGAGTTGGGCAGCGGTTCGTGGTTCGGGATGGCCGAGAACGGGCCGCTGGCCACCACCGTCGCCGACTGTGCGCTGCTGCTGTCGGTGATGGCCGACCGTCCCGGCCTGGCCGTGCTGGACATCGACGGCCAGCCGCGGCTGCGGATCGGGGTCTCGGTGAACGCGCCGCTGCCCGGCCTGCGGGTCGAGCGGCAGCTCCGCTCCGCGGCGGGCGAAACCGCCGAACTGCTGGCCGCGGCGGGGCATCAGGTGATCAGGGCCAAGCTGCGCTACCCGAGCAAGGCAGGACCGGCGGCGATGGCCCGCTGGTTCGCCGGCGCGGAACTGGACGCGCGGCTGCTGGCAGACCGTTCACAGGTCGACAAGCGGATCGCCCGGCATGCCCTGCTGGGCAGAGCGGTGCTGGCGCTGGGCGGCCCGCGGCCGGGTGGTCAACGGTCCATGCAGCAGGCGGCAGAGCGGTACTTCGAGCGGGTCGACGTGCTCCTCACGCCGACGCTGGCCCAGTTCCCGCCGGCGGCGACGGCGTGGAGCAGGCGCGGCTGGGCCGCCAACGTGGCATCCAACGTTCGCTACGCACCCTTCGCCGCCCCCTGGAACCTGGCCGGCTGGCCGGCGATGGCCGTGCCGGCGGGCGTTGCCGCCAACGGCTTGCCGCTGTCCGTGCAACTCGTCGGCCGGCCCGGCAGCGAAGCGACGCTGCTGGCGCTGGCCGCGCACCTGGAGCGACTGCTGCCCTGGCGGCGGCTGGCACCCGGCTACTAGTCCGGCAGCAGCGGGACGGTCAGCCCCTGGTCGACGCCGAGCAGGACCCCGCGGGTGATCGCCGCACGGCCGTACCGGTCGCGGACCCGATCCACCACCGAGTCCAGGTCGTGCGGGCTGCGTCGCTCGAACGGCAACTCCAGTTGAACCGCGTCGGCGTGGTCGAGATTGCTCAACGTCACCCCGATCAACGTGATGCCCTGCTCACCGATCAGCCTCGCATTGCCCTGCAGCAACCGGCGCAGCGCCAGCAGCACGACGGCGGTGTCGTTGGTGGCGGCGGCCAGCGTGTGCGATCGGGTACCGCGGCTGAAGTCGTCGAAGCGCAACCGCAGCACGACGGTCCGGCACACCCGGTTGGCACCCCGCAGCCGGCGGCAGACCCGATCCACCAGGACGATGAGGCGGGCGTCCAGCTCGGCGGGTGACAGCCGGCGGCGGCCCAGCGCGCACTGCGCCCCGATGGAGCGCCGGCGCCGGCCCACGGTGACGGGCCGGGGATCTCGATTGCGGGCCAGCGCGTGCAGGTGACGTCCCGAAGCCCCTCCCAGCATCGACACCAGCGCCCGCTCCTCGACCTCGGCCAGCTCGCCGACCGTGAAGATGCCCCGATTTCGCAACTTCTCAGCGGTGACCCTGCCGACGCCCCACAGCCGTTGCACCGGCAGCGGATGCAGGAAGGCCAGCTCGGCGTCGACCGGCACCACCAGCAGGCCGTCCGGTTTGGCGACCGCGCTGGCGACCTTGGCCAGGAACTTGGTACGCGCCACCCCGACGGTGATCGGCAGCCCGACCTGATCGCGTACCGCGCGCCGCAGCCCCACCGCGATCTCCGACGGCGAACCGGCGATCCTGCGCAATCCGCCGACATCCAGGAAGGCCTCATCGATCGACATCGGCTCGACCAGTGGCGTGGTGTCGTGGAACACCTCGAACACCGCCTTGCTGGCGGCCGAGTACGCGCTCATCCGGGGTGGCACCACGATCGCCTCGGGACACAGCTGCTTGGCCTGCCGCCCGCCCATCGCGGTCCGGACGCCGAACGCCTTGGCCTCATAGCTCGCGGCCAGCACCACGCCGCCGCCGACGATCACCGGACGGCCGCGCAGCCGCGGATCGTCGCGCTGCTCCACCGAGGCATAGAACGAGTCCAGGTCGGCATGCAGGATCGTCGGCTCGGCGGGCACCCCCGCAGAATCGCACATGTGTTCGATTGATGCCAGCGACTAGGGCGCGTCGTGCTCCAGGAATGGCCCGACCGGGCCGGGCCGGCTCGCCGATCGCAGCTCGGCCGCCAGTAGTTGCTGTGCCGGCGCCGGCAGGCTCCTGGTCGAACGCTGCCGCAGCCACGGAAGTGTCGCCTCGTCGTCGTCCCAGCGGGGAACCACGTGGACATGCAGGTGGTCGACCGTCTGCCCGGAATTCGGCCCGCTGGCATTGAGCACGACCACGCCGGTGGCACCGAGCGCGCTGAGCATCGCCCGGCTGACCCGGCGCACCAGCGCGGCCACCGCGACGACGTCGCGCTCGTCCGCGTCGTGTATCCCGACGGCATGCCTGCGAGGCACCACCAGCGTGTGGCCGGGTGCGAACTCGTCAGCCGGCAACGGCGCGAACGCGACCGCGTCGGGTTCGCGGGCAACCCACCGCGCCTCACCGCTCAGCAACAGCTCGCAGAACGCGCACGCCATGACGCGCATTGTGCGCGAGATCGACGACTACGCACTCGGGTTTCCAGCGTCCTCCCGCGAAACGCCCTGGCCCGGCTGCGCAGCATCGACTGGCACCGAGGCATAGGCCCGGACCGGGAACGTCCCGAACCGGGCGACCCGCGGCGGTGCGGCGGTGAACCGGGCGCCGGTGGGCGGTAACTGATCCAGGCCGGTGAGGTGCTCGACGATCGGGACGCCGGCCGCCAGCAGTACCGAATGGGCCGGCCGGTGCCCGCCGCTGCTGATGTCGTCGATGTTGACCGAGTCGATCCCGACCAGCCGGGCACCGTGCTCCACCAGCCAGCGGGCACCCGCTTCGGTGAGATAGGGCGCGTCCTCGGCGTAGGCCGGCGTGCCCCAGCGCCGGTCGCCGCCGGTGTGCAGCAGCACGGCATGGTCGCGGACGTGCAGAGCTGCCAGCGCCCCCACGTCGACGGCCCGGCCGGTGCTGCCGGTGGTCCGGACGAGCACCACCGGCAGGTCGGCCAGCACGGTCAGCGGCAGCCCTGCCAGGTCGGTGCCGCCGGCGTAGCGGTGATAGGGGCTGTCCAGGTAGGTGCCGGTATTGCCGATCATGCTGATCCGGTCCATCGCGAACTCGGTGCCCGGCGCGTACACCTGCCGCGATGCCTCCCGGGTCAGCTGCGGCGTTATCTCCGGCGCGGGGATGCCCGGATAGGTCACCATGCCGGCGGTGATCACATGACTCAGCTCCACCCACCTGCGGCCGGCAGCCGCCGGGGCCGGGGCACCGGAGCTGTCGCTCGGGCCGCCGCGGGTGCCCTTGTGCGCCTCGGCGAACAGCCGCAGGTCCCGCACCTCCACCCGTTGGACCATCAGCAGGCTCAGCGACGCGAGGAACAGCTCGCCGACCTGCTCGGCCGTGGTGTCCGGGCCCGGGACGTCCACCCGGAACCGCTCGGCCCGCAGGCTGCCCCCGTTGCCGAACACCACCGTCGCGTCGAACTCGGCTCGATACTGCTCGGCTCGATACTGCTCGGCTCGGTACGGCTGGGCTGGCATGGCCCAAGCCAATCACGCGAGCCCGGCCAGCACCTCACGGACGTCGTCATAGGTCGCCGAGAATTCGGTGTCGCCCAGCCTGAACCGCTCCAGCCGGATCGCGAGCAGGTGCCGGGCCAGGTAGAACCGCGCCCGGAGCCGGTCGTGGTCACCAGCCGGCAGCCGGCCGTACCTGTCGAAGAAGGCCTGGTGTTCGGCACCCTGGCGCCGCTGCGCGCAGTAGATCGTCCAGTCCGCCGGCGGGTCGCCCCACCAGGCCCGGTCCGAATCCACCACGCCGGTGATCCTCGGCTCCGGGGCATCCGGATCGATCAGCACGTTGACGGTCCACAGGTCCCCGTGCAGCAGCCGGGGTGTGCTGATCTCATCGAGCACGGCCCGGTGCCGGTCGGCGGCCACGGCCAGCTGCCGCGCGTCGTCGGCGTCCAGGCCGGCGTCGCGCAGGTCGGCGGCGGCGTCGTCGAAGTAGCCGATCAGCGCTTGGCTCCAGGTGGCGTAGGTAGGGCCGGCGACCATGCCGAACCGGCTCCCGCCGACGTCGTGGATGGTGCGGGCGATGCCGCCCAGCTGGCCGAAGAACGGCGCCCAGGCCGGCCTCGGGTAGCGGCTCAGGCCCTCCGGTGCGGCCACGCCGTCGAGCAGGGTCTGGAAGAGGTAGTCGCGACCGATCAGCTGGTGGGTGAAGTCGACGGCCAGGGTGCGGGGCAGCAACCGGCCGAGGCCCGCGAGGTAGGCAGCGGTGGCGTGCTCGTTGCGCATCAGCGCCCGCTCGATGCGAAACTGCCGGTCCGGCTCGGGGGCGACCCGCAGGATGACCGGCCGGTGGCCCTCCAACATCACCCGGTAGGTGCTGTTGTAGGCGCCGAGGCCGAGCTCGACCGCCGAGTTCAGCCGGACGCCGGCACCGAACGCGCGGCGGCACATCGCCTGCAGTTGCTCGGCGGTCACCGAGCGCTGGAAGGCGCCGGGAGCGCGTTCGATCGGCCGGAACTCCACCTGCCCGCTGCCCTCCTCCGAGTCTGCCGAGCCCGTCCCAACCAGCTGGCAGCCGACCGGACGCCGAGGCACCGGCGCCGTCGAAGCTATCAGGGGCCGACCGGGGGCCGAGCCCGGCTTCAGCGTGGCTCAGCAGGCGGTTCCTCGGTGCTGCCGATGCTGCGCTGTGCCCAGGCGACGTCGTGCCAGCTGCCGTGCTTGTAGCCGATGCGCCGGTAGGTCCCGACCGGCTCGAACCCCAGCGCCCGGTGCAGGCCCACGCTCGCCTCGTTGGGCAGCGTCATGCCGGCGAGCACGGTGCGAAAGCCGCGTTCGGCCAGCCGGGCGAACAGTGCCTCGTACAGCGCCCGGCCACCGCCGCCACGGTGCCGGCCGGGTTCGAGATAGACGCTCACCTGGCAGGACCACCGGTAGCCCGCTCGCGAGGCGAAGGGGCCGCCGTAGGCGTAGCCGACCACCCGGCCGCACTCTTCGAGCACCAGCCAGGCGTGGGTGCGGACGGCCTCGGCGATGCGCTCGGCCATCTCGGCGGGCGTGGGCGGGTCGGTCTCGAACGAGATCGCGGTGTCGGTGACGTAGGGGGCGTAGATCGCCGCGCAGGCCGCGGCGTCCTCGGCGCGGGCGTCCCTGATGAGACGCTCACCGCCGGTCGCCGCCGGGTTGCCGGTCACCGCCGGGTTGCCGGTCACCGCCGGGTTGTCGGTCACCGCCGGGTTGTCGTGTGCCGCAGGGCCGTCGGTCATTGCAGGGCCACCAGCCCGATGATGCCGAGCACGTACAGCGCCAGGACGACGGCCGAGTCGACCCCCATCCGCGCGATCTGGCGGCGGGGCCGGAAGATCAGCCCGGCCATGTAGGTGACCGTCAGCAGCGCGCCGAGCGCGGTCAGGTAGATGTCACTGCGCCCGGCCGCCGGCAACACGGCTTGGCCCGCGATCAGGGTGGCGGGCAGGAACAGCACCGGCAGGAACGCGTTGCCGCCGAAGATGTCGCCGATCGCGAGCTGGTAGTCGCCCATCCGGGCCGAGGTGATGCCGCTGGACACCTCGGGCAATGCCGTGGCCAGGGCCAGGACGGTGGCCCCGAACAGCACCCCGGACAGCCCGAGGCCACCGAAGAACTCCTCACCGCTGCGTTCGATGGTGACGCCGGTGACCAGGGTCGCGATCGCGGCCACGGTGAACACCGCCGCCGCCCGGCCGGTGCTCATGCCGCTGCTGGTGGCCACCGCCTCCTTCTTCGTCCGCCGGGCGCCGCGCGGATCGGGCTGGGTGTCCGGGGCGTCGCCGGAATCGCTCCACGGCAGGTTGCCGCTCGCCCGGTTGATCAGCAACAGCCCGGCCACCCACACCACGGCGATGATGAGCACGTCCGGTGTCAGCCTGGCATGCAGCAGCGAGGGCGGCAGCTGGGCGCCGGCCACGACGACCAGCAGCACCGCCACCACCAGGGCGCCTTCGAGCACGAGCACCAGGCTCGCCGCCTGGTAGGTGAGCGGCTTGCGCACCCGCACGCCGAACACGTCGAGTGCCACCAGCACCACGGTCTGCACGGCGATACCGCCGAGGATGTTGCCGACGGCCACGTCCAGATGATGTGACAGGGCGGCGCTGATGGTGATCGCGATCTCGGGCAGGTTGGTCGCGACGGCCAGCAGGATCAGCCCGCCGAGCGCCGAGCCGAGGTGCAGCCGCTCGGCCAGCACGTCGGTGGTGTCGGACAGCCGCATCCCGGATATCCAGATCACCGCGGCCGAACCGAGGAAGATGGCCACCAGCACCCCGGAGGGCAGTCCGCTCACCCTTCGAACCCTACGTCGAGCGATTCGTCCTATCTCGCCGGGCTGCCGTGCCGGGACCGGGCTGGGTCGCCGAGCGACATGGCCTGTTCGGTGGCCCGGGTGATGACGTCGTAGCACTGGCAGGCGTGGGCGTGCAGCTTCTCCTCGTCGAGGATGGTGATCGAGCCGCGGGTGTAGCTGATGCACCCCGCGTCGGCGAGCGCCTGGGCCACCTGGCTGACCGAGGCGCGGCGTACCGCGAGCATCTGGGCCAGGAACTCCTGGGTGAGGTCGAAGGTGTTGCTCTGCATGCGGTCAGCGCTCAGCAGCAGCCAGCGGGCGGCGCGCTGCTGCACCCGGTGCACCCGGTTGCAGGCGGCATTGCGTCCGAGCTGGGTGAACATCGCCTGGGTATAGCGGCGCAGCGAGGCCTGCAGCGGCCCGTCCACGATCGTCAACTGCTGCTGGAACTCCCCGGTCGTCATCCGCAGGGCGTGCCCGCTGATCTGGACGATCGCCCGTTCGTAGGGTTCGGCGGCACCGAGGAAGACCGAGAGCCCGGTCATCCCCTCCCTGCCCACCGTCGCGATCTCGACGACGTCGCCCCGCTCCAGCTCGTGCACCAGCGACACCACACCGACCGTCGGGAAGTGCACCGACCCGACCGGACGGCCCGGTTCGATCAAGACCTGACCCCGCGGCAGCGGCACCTCCTCCAGGTGCGGGAGCAACCCGGCCAGCTCGGCGTCGGTGAGCCCGGCCAGCACCGCGTTGCGGCGCGCGGTCGGGCCGTCGGTCGTCACGGCGCTCCTCCTGTGCGGAAGCGGTACCAGGGCTGAATCCACGGTAGTCGCTGTGTTCGCCAGCGTACATAACTAGGTGTACGGTAACTGTCATAGCAGCGTCATGGCCATGCGGGTCAAGGTGTTGTCACTCTGGAGAGACATGAGCACCGACGACGAGATTCGACAGGCCGCCGACGTGGTGGCAAGCATGGCGGGCGAGTTCACCGACCTGGCCAGGGTGATGACCGAAAACGCCCTCGAACCGACGCAGACGCTGGCCCGGATCGTCACGGTGGCGTCCCGCGCGGTGCCGGGCAGCGAGCACGCCGCCATCAGCCTCGTGGTCGGAAACGGGCCGCCGCGGACCACACCGACCAGCGATGAGCTGCCGCCGCAGATCGACCAGATCCAGTACGAGACCGCCGAGGGACCGTGCGTGCAGGCGCTGACCGAGAGCGACCTGGTGCTGACCAACGATCTGACTGCCGCGCCGGACTGGCCGCAGTTCGCGCGCCGGGCGGTGGAGGAGACCGGGGTGCGCAGCATGCTCAGCTACCGGCTGTTCCTCAACGACGGCAACCGCGGAGCGCTGAACTTCTACGCCATGAAGCCGGACGCCTTCGACATGTCCGCCGTCGCCACCGGGTCGATCTTCGCCGCCTACGCCTCGATGGCCCAACTCGCGGCACTGCACCGGGACCAGTCCATCCACCTGACCCGCGCGGTGGAATCCAACCGCGAGATCGGGGTCGCCATGGGCATCCTGATGGCCAACAAGCGACAGACCCAGGAGCAGGCCTTCACCGACCTGCGGATCGCCAGCCAGCACCTGCACCGCAAGCTGCGCGACATCGCCGCGGAGGTCATCTACACCGGTACGCTGCCCGACCAGCCGGCCCTGCGCCGGCAGAAGCCCACCTAGCCGCGGCAGCCGACCCGAGGCTGATCGCAGGGGGTGGGCGGCCCCATGGCTCATGCCTTCGAACCAGGGGGCCTAGGTGCCTGCCGTCCCGGGCCGGCACCAGCACCATTGTCAGGACGTTACTCCGGCGGCTGCAGTCACGGTGTCAACTATTGGTTACGTTCCCGGCAGCTGACCGTGATTACGTTCCGGGCAGCTGACCGGTCGAGGTCACTTCCTCGGCGATGTCGCGGAGCTTGCGGTTGGTGTCCTGACTGGCCCTGACCAGCAGCCGGAACGCCAGGTCGTCGGTGATCCTGAACCGCTCCATCAGGATTCCCTGCGCCTGGCCGATCACCTCCCGGGTCGTGACCGCCATGCGCAGGTCCTGCTTGCTCTGCTCGCTCGACATCGCGACCGCCGCGTGCGTGGCGAACAGCAACGCCACGTGCTCGGATGAGTCGTCGAAGGCGTTCGGCTCCTCGCTGAACAGGTTCAACACGCCCAACCCGTCGGACTGGACGAACAGCTGCACGGCCAGCATGCTGCCCACGCCGAGTTCCCGGGCACGTCCGGTGAAAGCGGGCCAGCGCTGCTCGGTGCTCATGTCCGACAGCCGCACGGTTCTCTCGTGCCAGAGGGAGTCCAGGCAGGGGCCCTGGCCGCAGTCGTATTGCGCGTGATCGACCGAGCGCGGCAGCTCGCCGGTGGCCGCGAGGGTTATGACCTCCTTGCGGCGTTGAACCCTGGAGATGCTGGCGTGCTGGGCGCCGGGCACCGTGCCGACCGCGGCCTGCACGATCTGTTTCAAGGTGTCGTCCAGGCCATGTTCGGCATCGAGGGTCCGGGCCAGTTCGCTGAGCCGCTGCGCCAGTGCGTCCTCGCCCGCGCGTGTTCCGGTGTCCTCGCTGGAGGGCATGCCCCGGCTGCCGGGCTTGTTGTCCTGCTCATCGCTCATGGCTGACCTCCGCCCCGACCGAACGTTCACCCACTTGGTCGGAGAGGGCCCGCCACGGTCTGGCTGGCTGCCATTCTTACATTAAAATTATGTAAAAGCTACGAAACGTATCGGGCGGAGCATCCGGTGAGCGAGGATGGATCGCGAAGGCGTTGCCAGGCCCCTGCGCCCGGTGAGGACCGATGCCGTCGCGATGGTCGCTAGG
The DNA here is from genome assembly GCF_036389215.1 of Jatrophihabitans sp. Taxonomy (GTDB): domain Bacteria; phylum Actinomycetota; class Actinomycetes; order Mycobacteriales; family Jatrophihabitantaceae; genus Jatrophihabitans_A. Next base: position 265 of record NZ_DASVQG010000094.1, on the reverse strand, counting down.
CGACCGCGAGCGAACGGTGCGGTTCCACGAGGGTGGGACTGGGACGCTCGCTCGCCGCCCGCGGGGCGTCGGCAGGCAGTTGCCCGGTGAGGACGACGTCGGCGGCGACGTCCCGGAGCTTGAGGTGGGCGTGCTGCGAGGTCATGCGCAGCATGTCGAAGGCCTGCTGGTCGGTGACCCGGTGGCTGGTCATCAGCACCCCGATCGCCATCCCGATCTCGCGATTGCTGGCCAGCCCGATCTCGAGGTTGGCGGCCTTGTTGCG
>NZ_DASVQG010000093.1:0-9026 GCF_036389215.1 Jatrophihabitans sp. | reverse complement strand
GGCCGGCTCCACGGGCCTGGCCGGCTCCACGGGCCTGGCCGGCTCCACGGGCCTGGCCGGCTCCACGGGTGCGGCCGGCTCCACGGGCCTGGCCGGCGGCCCGGGATGAGTTCAGCGTCGGTTCAGCGAATCAGCCCTGAGAGCCAGGAGGCGACATGCGGACACTCGACCAGCGCGCGGTACTGATCACCGGCGGCGGCAGCGGCCTGGGGCGCGCGGTCTCGCGACGGCTGGCCGCCGCCGGAGCGCATTCGGTGGTCGCCGACATCGATGTCGAGGCCGCCGAGAGCACCGTCCGGTTGGTATCCGGCGCCGGGGGCAGCGCGTCGTCCTGCCGGCTGGACGTGACCGATCCGGACAGCGTCGCCGAGGCGATCGATGCCACCGCGGCACGGTTCGGGCAGCGCTTCGACGGCCTCGTCAACAATGCCGGCACCGACCGGGGCGCCGGCATCCTCGACATCACCGACAAGCAATGGCACGACGTCGTCACGGTCAACCAGTCGGGTCCGCTCTACACCACCAGACAGTTCCTCAAGACCCTCGGCACAGCCGAGCGCAGCTACCCCGCCGACATCGTGAATGTCATCTCGATCTCGGCCATCACCGTGGGCGCTGACGCCGCCGCCTACAACAGCTCGAAGGCCGCGCTGGCGATGCTCACCAAGATCATGCAGCGGGAGGCCTATGAGTACCGCTGGCCGGCCCGGATCCACGGCCTGATGCCGAGCGCCATGAACACCCCGATGATGGAGCAGTGGCACCTGTCCGAGGAGGTCATGATGGACCCGGACACCGTTGCCAGCGCGGTCGAGTTCATGCTGACGCTGCCGCCGGACACCTTCGTCCAGAACCTCGTGATCAATTCACGGCGCGAGCCCGGCTGGCCACGCTGACCAGCCGGGACGCCACCTAGGCTCTCAGGCCGACTTCGCCGACTGGGCCGTGAATTCCTGGCCGTCCACCGCGACGACGTCGACGGTGATGGTGGTCCGGTTCGCGGCCCGGTAGCTGATCCGGTCACCGGGCAGCGCGCCCTGCAGCGCCTGGCCGAGCGGGCTGTTCGGCGTCACGACCTCGTCGTCACCGAGGGCGAGTTCGTGCGGCAGCACCACGAAGGTCTCGCACGTGCGACCGCCGTCGAAGCTGACCTGGACCCGGCTGCCGACCTCGATGGTGCCGGCCGGCCGGCTCTTGCGGCCGTTACGGCGAGGCTGCCGGATGCTCTTGGGAGCCTGCAGCATCAGTTCCAGCTCGGTGATCCGGGCCTGCAGGTCCTCGATGGTGATCGCGAGCTCGACGTTGGCGCATCGGTCGGCGGCGTCCCCGCACGACCCGGGCGGGCTGTAGTTGGCAAGCGCCTCGGCGCGCTGGGCCTTCAGATCATCGAGCCGGCAGCGGATGGCGTGCTCGACCGCATCCGGCGAGGTGTGCTCCGTCGACACGGCCGGGGGAGATTCAGGAGCGGGGGATGCCGCGGCAGCAGGCTTGCGGCGGGGCGACTTGCGGACAGTCGGGGCAGGAAGGGTTGAGGTCATGGCGGAGTGCTCCGGCGAGTGGGGCTGAACTGGCGAAACCACCTGCTGGGCCGGCCCAATTCTGAGTTAGACGGTACGGCACGCCAGGACCGGCTGCCACTCCGGGTCAGGTGCACAACTTGGCTGGTGTCGCGGCCCGCCGCTACCGGCACCGGCCCACCGCGCCGGTCAGGTTGGCGGAACTGCTGTTCATTTACCACAAGAAGCGGTTACCGTTTAGATGGGTTGAATGCCGCAGCCATCCGGACTCGTACAGAGCTGTCCTGAACAGGATCGCCGGCGAGGTCGACCACCGGAGGCTCAGATGGCCACGGACCCGTACCACTCCAACGCCGAGGGTGAGCGGCACAGCTTCGCGCTGCGGGTCGGTGGCTGCGATCCCGAACGGGTGATCTTCTTTCTCCGCGGAGATCTGCTGGGCCCGTCGTGCTCGCCCTTCGAGTACTTCACCCGCGAGTGCATCGACGCCGGAACCCGGCGGCTGCGACTCGATCTCACCGACCTGCGCTCCCTCGACCTCGACGGGGTGGACACCCTGGTGGTGGTGCATCAATGGCTGTCAGCCGTGGGCGGCCGGCTGGTGGTCACCAACGCCAATGCCGAGGTCATGTCGGTGCTGCGGCTGTTCGGCAGGCCGCTGCGGGCAACCCGGACCTCGGTGGTCTTCGCCCCGGCAGTCACGCCGCCGGTCGGGCGGGCCGCCAGGCGGCGACTGGCCGGCTGAGCCTTGCTCTGAGAGGCAGGCCCGCAAAGAGACGGGCCTGGCAGAGAGACGGGCCTGGCAAAGAGACGGGCCTGGCAAAGAGACAGGGTGACTGGCGCGAGCTAAGGCGACGCCCACGCGTTCGGGCACGGGTGACTCAGGCGTGCAGGTGTGGGATCTCCCCGGTCAGCGCCACCTCTTCGGCGATGTCGCGCAGCTTGCGGTGCCGGTTCTGGCTGATCTTGCGCAACAAGTCGAAAGCCTGCTCGTCGGTCAGCTTGAGCCTCGCCATCACGATGCCCATCGCGGTGCCGATCTGCCGGTTGCTGACCAATGCCCGTTCCAGGTTGGCTGCCCTGTCCTCGGCACGGTTGAGCGCGTACTCCCGCAACCTGGCGAGTTCGTAATGGGTGTGGACCCGGGCCAGCAGTTCCTCGGCGGCGAACGGCTTGACGATGTAGTCATCAGCACCGGCGCGCAGGCCTTCCGACGCGGATGCGGCGCCGGCCCTGGCCGTGAGCAGGATGACCGGAATCCGCATCAGCATCGGGTTCGCCCGCATCAGCTCGACCAGTTCCAGGCCGCTGCGGTCGGGCAGCATCACATCCGACAGCACGAGATCCGGTGTGACTGACCCCGCCAGCGCCTCCTCGACCGAGCCGACGGCCTCCACCTGCCAGCCATCGGCCCGCAGCAGCCTGGTCAGGTAATCGCGCATGTCGACGTTGTCCTCGACCAGCAGGATCTTCCCGCCCGGTAGCGCCTCGGCGCCGCCGGCCGGCTCCGGTTGGCTGCCCGCTTCGGCCGGAACCGGGTCGCTCCGGGTCCCGGACCAGGTGTGCGCCTCGGCGATGAAGGCTGGCGCGACGGTGCAACCGCCGCCGGCGACCGGTTGCTGGTGCGGCCCGACGGTGGCACGGGGCAGCCGGACGGTGAACTCGCTGCCGCTGCCCAACTCGCTGCGCACGCTGACCTCGCCGCCGTGCGCGTGGGCCAGGTCACTGACCAGCGACAGGCCGATGCCGGCCCCCTCCCGGCTTCGGGCGCCCCGGACGGGCACCTGGTGGAAGCGCTCGAACACCCGTGGCAGCTCCTCGGCCGAGATGCCGAGGCCGGTGTCGGACACCGTCAGGCAAACCTCGTCGCCACCTTCGGCGAGCCGGAGCGTGATGCTGCCCTTCGGCGTGAACTTCACCGCGTTGGACAGCAGGTTCAGCAGGATCTTGGTGACCATCTCCGGATCGACGGCGATCGGTTCGGTCACCTCGGCGGTGTCGACCACCAGCGCCAAGCCGGTCTCCTCCACCACCGAACGGAACATGCTGGTCACATCGGTGCTCAGCCGAGCCAGGTCGGTCAGTTCCAGCTCGGCGTGCAGCTCGTCAGCTTCGGCCTGCGCGAACTCCAGCAGCGTGTCCACCAGCCGGCTCAGCCGCAGCACCGCGCGCCGGGCGGAGGTCACGTCCGCGCGGCGATCAGCCGGCAGGTTGACCTCCGGATCGTCGAGCAGGGCGTCGATCGGCGCCATCATCAGCGTCAGCGGCGTCCGGAACTCGTGGCTGATGTTCTCGAAGAACCGGGTCTTGGCCTGGTCCAGCTCGGCGAAGGCCTCAGCACGGCGATGCTCGGCGTCATAGGCGGCGGCGTCGGTGAGAGCGATCCCGAGCTGGCGGGCGGCCAGGTCCAGGAACCGCAGGCAGGACTCGTCCACCGTCCGGTAGGGATTGCACCCCATCGCCAGCACGGCATGCGGCTGTGGACCGCGCCCGCTGAGCCACACCGGCTGCAGCCGGATCGTCCTGGGGGTGGCCGGGCCCAGCGGCGAGGGCAGGTAGAGCGCACCCGGCGCGAAGGTGTCCGCGTCGATGCTGGCAGCTGCCCCGGTGCCCAGCACCCGGCTCACCGCCGAGTCCTGGTCGCTGGCCGGTATCACCGCGGGCAGTTCGGTTCCCGCGGGGAAGAGCCCGTAGCAGCCCTGCAGCCGGGCCTGTCCGTCCTCGCCGAGGGCATAGACCGCCGCGAACGGAATGCTTTCCCGGTTCCGCGCCAGCACTCGCAGCGCCTGCTGGCAGACATTCTCGGTGCTGCCCGACTCGGCCACCGACAGCGCCCCCAGTTCCCGGATCGTCACCATCTGCCGGGTGGCCACCTGCCGGTCGGTGACCTCGGCGGTGGCGACGAAGACTCCGAGAACCTCGCCGGAGTCACCGGTGATCGGGGAGTAGGAGTAGGTCCAGTAGGTCTCCTCCTGGTAACCGGCCCGCTCCAGGAACAGCAGGTCGTTCTCGAAGTAACTGGCGCCGTTGCCGGCCAGCACGCTCACTGCCCGGGGACCGATGGCCGGCCAGATCTCGGCCCAGCACTCCGCGGCCGGCTGGCCCAGGGCGGCTGGATGCTTGTTGCCCACCAGCGCTCGGTACGCCTGGTTGTAGAGCTGGATCAGCTGTGGGCCCCACCAGATCAGCATCGGGACCTTCGAGGCCAGCACGGTGCGCACCGCGGCCCGCAGCTCGCTGGGCCAGCTGCGCATCGGCCCGAGCGGGCTCGCCGACCAGTCGGCCTCGCGCAGCATCGCCATGGTCGCTTCCTCGCCGACGACCAGGTCCGCCGCCTCCTCCTCGCGCTCGGGCAGTCGACCGGTGAGCGGGGTGACGACCGCCAGCGCGGGCGCGGTAAGGCTCAGCTCCCAGCGCAGCAGGTGCTGATCGGTCAATGGATGCTGGAACGCCTGAACCTGCACCGCCAGCCGGACGCCGTCGCCGGCCCGTTCCACCTCGGCCCGCTGCGCCGGTTGTCCGGTCCGGACGCCGGTGATCAGCGAGCGGATCACCCGCCGGTACTCGGACTGGAAGAGGGAGGTGACCGGACGCCGGCTGCCGGAACTGTCCTGCCCGGCCAGCAGCGCCGACGCCGCCCGGTTGCGATCCAGCATGATGCCGTGGGCATCGGTGATCAGCAGGGCCTGCGGCGCGGCGTCGAACAGCTGCTCGTTTCGGGCGCTGAGCGCTTCCAGCTTGGAGCGGGACTCGGCCAGCTGCTCGTGCTGGGCCCTGAGCTCCTCATCGGCCACCAGCAGCTGCTCGCCGAGGTCGGCCACCTCGGCGATCAACTCGCTGACCTCGGTGCTTCCCTCTGCGGCGGCCATCTCGGTCAACCGCGAGCGCTTCTCGTTAAGGCGGGCCAGGAAGTCGGAGAGTTCCGAAGGCGATGTCATGTCGTCCCCATGGTGTTACTACCCCCACCCGCGGACGGCTGTGTCTCAACCGCCGCGACTGTGGGGCATGTTATACAACGTCGGGCGACACGAACGAAACGTCCGGTCTGATCACATCGAATTCGGCCAAACAGCCACCGCGGCACCGCGGCGCTCAGCTGCCGGCCGGCCCTGGCTCCGTCGGTCCTGGCTCCGCCGGTCCTGATCCCGCCAGTTCCGATCCCGTCGGCAGGATGGCGCCGTCCATCAGCAGCAGGGCGCCACCGCTGCCGTCGCGGTCCAGGCTGGCATCGGCCAGGGTGGTCACCGTCACCCGCAGCTCCACCGGCCGGCCGCGCCGGTTGACGGCCTGCAGGCTCAGCTCGGCGTGCTCGCGGTCGCCGCCGGCCACCTCACGCACCACCGCCCGCAGCTCCCCGGTGGGCAGGCCGATGTCGAGGTTCAGCAGGTGCTGGCCCACCGCCTCGTCCTCCCGCACGCCCCACAGCTCGTAGGCCTGGCGGTTCCAGGTGCGCACCGTCAACTCGGGGCTCACCACGATCGCCGCGGCGCTCAGGCTGCTGAGGATCGACTCCAGGAACCGGTTCAGCGCGCTGACCTCAGCCGTTCGGTTCTGCAGTTCCTGATTGGTCAGGTGCAACTCGTCGTTGGTGGACTGCAGTTCCTCGTTCGTCGTCTCGAGTTCCTCGTTGGTGGACTGCAGCTCCTCGTTGGTGGTCTCGAGCTCCTCGACCGTGGATTGCAGTTCCTCGTTCGTCGTCTCGAGTTCCTCGTTGGTGGACTGCAACTCCTCGTAGGCGGTCTCCAGCTGCCGGTTGCTGGTTTCGAGCTCGTCGTTCAACCGCCGGAACCGGGAGACGTCGTTGAACATAAGCGACACCCCGAGCAGCCGGTTGAAGCCCCCGGTCAGCGGCAACACCTGGATGTCGAGGAACGTCACCTCGGTCGACGAGCGGTGCCACTCGATGCCGCGCAGCCAGGCCGGCTGCCGGGAGGCGCCGACCTCGTCGATGTAGGAGCGAAGCTCCGCCGGCCGGTAGGAGATCTCGAGTTCGGAGAAGTTCCGGCCGGTGTCGCGGGCGCTGAGCCCGAACGTGGCGCCGGCGGCATGGTTGATCAGCTGGATCCGGCCGTCGTGGTCGAGCACGATCTGGGCGACCGGGCTGTTCAGGAAGGCCTCGGACTGCAGCTGGGCGCGTTCGACCGGAGGTGCGGTGGCGGTGGCTGCCCCGCGGAAGCCGTCGACCGCGGTCAGGACCGCGGGTGCCGTGCTGCGCCGGCGGAAAAACCGGCGCTTGAGGTCGATCGGCTCGAAGGCGGCGCTGTGGTTGAGCAGCATCTCGGCCTTGCCGAGGAACAACACACCCTGTGGCTTGAGGGCGAAGCTCAGCCGGGACACGATCCTGGCCTGCGTCTCGGCGTTGAAGTACATCAGCGCGTTGCGGCAGGCCAGCAGGTCGATCCGCGAGATCGGGGCGTCCTGCAGCAGGTCGTTACGGCCGAAGATCACGCTGCGGCGCAGGTCCGGGTCCAACTGGAACCGGGTTCCGGCCGGTTGGAAGTACCGCTCGCGGTAGCCGTCGGGCAGGCCCGCCAGCTCGCGCTCGGTGTAGCTGGCGAGCCGGGCGAAGTTCAGCGCCTCCTCGTCGATGTCGGTGGCATAGATCTTGACCCGGGACCGGAACTTCTCCGGGCCGAGGGCCTCGGCGAAGACCATCGCGAGGCTGTAAGCCTCCTGTCCCGAGGCGCAGGCGGCGCTCCACAGCCTGATCGGCTCGTCGCCGAGCTGGTCCAGCAGCGCGGGAACCAACTCCCCGGCCAGCAGGTCCCAGGCATCGGAATCCCGGAAGAACCCGGTGACATTGATCAGGATGGTGTTGAAGAGCTGGGTGAACTCCTCCGGATGGACCTGCAGGTAACCGTGGTACTCCTCGAACTCGGCCACGCCGGCCCGATCCATCCGGTGCTGCACCCGGCGCACCAGGCTGGCTCGCTTGTAGCCGGTGAAATCGAAGCCCCGAACCTCTTTGAGGTAGTCCAGCAGCCGTTCGAAGGCCGGCGTGGAAACCGCGGCCACGCCCGTCCCGGCGGCTGAAGTGCCGCCGAGAGGCTCTGAGTGCTGGGTACCGGTCACCGCCTCAACCTAGTATCCCTCGCGCTCGGCCGTGCTCACCTTGCTGGTCTGCGGCGATGACTCGAGCAGCTGCCGGATCAGCTTGGCGGCGTGGGTGGCGTCCTCGGCCTGGGCGGCGAAGCGGCCGGCGCTGAGCTGGCTGCCGCGGGCGTCGGCCCTGCTCGCCAGCTGACCGGCGAGCGCGGCCTTCTCCTCCAGGCTGCGCAGCGCCATCCACAGCGCGCTTTCCAGCTGCAGCGACTGCTCGCCGAGCAGGCTCTCCGGCGACCAGGCATGGCCGACCCGGCACCGGTAACGGACCAGGCCGCCGTCGGCGATCTCGAACAGGGTGCCGGCGCAGTCCGGGCAGGAGAAGCCCGACGGTGAGCCCGGCCGGTCCGGGTTGTCGTAGGCCCGGTCGGACAGGGTGGCCATCCCGAGTTCGGTGTCGGTCAGGTCATCAGGCTGGTCAGAGGCGTGCCGGTGCTCAGCCTGCGGCACCGGCACCAGGTCGCCGTCGGCTGCCGTCCGGCACAGCTTGTCGATCAGCTGCCCCAGTTCCGCCGCGCTGCCGACGTGGTCGGGGTCCAGATGTGCGAGGACACTCGCGGGCATCGCGGGATAGCTCGCGTCCTCCGGATCCTGCACCAGAACCAGGCCGCCGTGCTGGCGAACCGCCACGGCGCCGGCAGTGCCGTCGTCGAGGACGCCGGACAGCACGACGCTGATCACGCCGGCACCACGAGCTCGGGCAGCCGAGCGGAACAGCACGTCCACGGCCGGGCGGTGGCCGTTCTCGCGCGCGCCCCGGGTCAGCAGCACCCGGCCGTCCTCGACGAACAGGTGGTGGTCGGGCGGGGCCACCAGGATCTCACCGGCCACGAGCGGCTCACCCGAGCCAGGATGCCGGGCCGGCAGGTGCCCGGCCCTGTCGAGGATCGCGGGCAGCACGCTGCCGCCGTACGGCGGCACGTGCAGCACCACCAGCACCGTGGCCGACAGATCGTCGGGCAGCGTCGCCACCAGCATCTTCAGGGCCTCGACCCCGCCGGCCGACGCACCGATCACGACTAGGTCGTAAGCCATAGTCCCCTCTGAGTCTCACTCAAGCTGAGCGCCTGGTTGCTGCTGTGCGCGAGCACAAGGTCCCGATGTCGTGTGGTTCCTCCATCTATCATGCCCGCCCCATTTCCGCCAGCACCATGCAACCGGCCGTCGCCCGCCCGCGGCAGGACTGCCGCGGGCGTTTCGCCCCGGTTCGGCGCACCTTTCGAGCCGCGGCACAACGTCCTAGCATGAGGGCCGGGCTGGCATCGGGGCAGAGCCCGAGGGAGGGGTCCATGGTTGCCGAACCGGAGCTGAACCGATTTCTCGCCGAGCTGAACGCCCGCCGACGTCGCCTGTCGGTGGCCGGCTCGGGATCCTCCTTCGATGCCGACGTGCTCGCCGAGCTCACCG
>NZ_DASVQG010000092.1:0-1742 GCF_036389215.1 Jatrophihabitans sp. | reverse complement strand
GAATCAGCCGCACTCGGCGCGGCGATGTCGGCCGCGCATCGCGGTAGGGGCGACGTGGTGCACCTGCTCCCGCTGGCCGCCGACGAGGCAGCCGACGGTGTTCGCCGTCAGCTGCTGCGCGATGCCGACGAGGTACGCCTGCTGGTTCCCGACCCGGCCGCGCAGACCGTGCTCAGCGTGACGGCCGCGGTGCTGGGCGGCGTCCAGCAGCTGCTCGCGGCACGCACCGTTCGGCTACCGATGACGCTGATCCTGATCACCCGCGGCGCTGTCGCGGTGAGCGACCGGGAGGTTCCGCAACTCCCGGCTGCCGGCATTGCCGGGCTTGCCGGCAGCATCGCCGCCGAGAACCCGCACTGGACGGTCGCAGTGGTGGACTGGAACGCGGATACCGGCCTGGAGAGCCCGGACCTCGCGGCGACCGCGAATCGGCTGAGCCGCGAAGCCGGAACGGACGGGCTGGTCGCGCTGCGCGGGGGGCATCGACTGGTCCGCGACATCCGGCAGGTCGAGCTTCACGCCTCGGCGACCCGCCCCTACCGCCGGCGCGGCGTCTACCTGATCATCGGTGGGGCCGGTGGCCTGGGACGGGTGCTGTCCGGGCACCTCGTTCGCGAGTTCGGCGCCACGGTGGTGCTGGTCGGGCGGCGACCGCTGGATGGCGATATTCGAGGACACCTCGACGAACTGGCCCGGTTGGGTGGCCAGGGCCGCTACCTGCAGGCCGACGTCACCGACGCCGACGCGCTGCGCCGGGCAATGCTGGCCACCCGGCGCGAGTTCGGCACCGTGCACGGCGTGATCCACGCGGCACTGGTCCTGCGGGATCGGACGCTCGCGCGACTGGATGTGCAGACCCTTGCCGACGTGCTGGCACCCAAGACGGTCGGAGCGGTAGCACTGGGGGAGCTGGCTCGTACCGAGAACCTCGACTTCCTCGTCTACTTCTCCTCGGCGATCTCGTTCGGGAATGCCGCCGGTCAGGGTAGCTACGCTGCCGCGAGCACTGCCGAGGACGGCTACGTCGCGCAGTTGCGCAGTCGCTGCCGTTTCCCGGTTTCCGTCGTGAACTGGGGCTACTGGGGCGAGGTCGGAGTGGTGGCCGGCGAGCGGTACGCCCAGCGGCTCGCCAGTTTCGGCGTGTCCTCGATCTCTCCTGCACAGGGAATGGCCGCCCTGGAGGCGGTCCTGTCCGCCCGGTTGCCGCAGGCACTGGTGGTGTCGGCCGACCAGGGCGGCCTGGTGGCCCTCGGCGCCCGGCCGGAGCAGCGGAACCATCCGGCAGAATCCACCCGGGCGGCGTTCGCCGCCCTGGAGGTACTGGCCGCCTCGCTGCTGTATCGACTGCTGAGCGAGCTTGGCGTGCTGCCGCCGGACGGCCGCGCCGGCTCGGTAGGGCAGGCACGCAGACGTGCAGCGGTTCGGGACGAGCACAGTGCACTGTTCGACGCGTTGCTCGCGGTGCTCGCCACCGCCGGTCTGATCGAACTCGACGGCGATGAGATCATTTCCACCGCTCAGCCGATGAGCGACGTGCCAGGGTTCCTGGCCGCCTATCCCGAACTCGCCCCGCATGTCGAACTGGTGCGGCGGGCGCTTGCGGCGCTGCCCCAGGTACTGAACGGATCCCGCTCCGGAGTTTCGGCGCTCTTCCCGGGCGGCTCGACCGAACTGGTCGAGCAGGTATATCGCGGTCATCCGAGCGCGGATCATCATCACCGGCTGATGGCCGGCGAACTCGC
>NZ_DASVQG010000091.1:0-54901 GCF_036389215.1 Jatrophihabitans sp. | reverse complement strand
GTCCTGATGATGTATTCGGTGGAACCGACCAGGTCGGCCGCGCTGACCACCTCGTAGCTGCACTCGGGATGCACCAGCACCCGCACCCCGGGCACCCGCTCGCGGACCTGTGCCACCTGGGCCGGGGTGAACCGGCCGTGCACCGAGCAATGGCCGCGCCACAGGATCATCCTGGCCTGCCGCAGCTGCTCCACCGTCAACCCGCCGTTCGGCTTGTACGGGTTGTAGACCACGCAGTCCTCCAGGCTCAGGCCGAGTTGGCGGACCGCGGTGTTGCGCCCGAGGTGCTGGTCGGGCAGGAACAGCACCTTGGTGCTGGAGTCGCCTGAACCGGGCCCACCACCGCCGGGCTCCCGCTGGTCGAACGCCCAGCGCAGCGCGCGCTCGGCGTTGGAGGAGGTGCAGACCAGCCCGCCGTGCTCGCCGGTGAAGGCCTTGATGGCGGCCGAGGAGTTCATGTAAGTGACCGGCACGGTCTGCTCGGCGATGCCGGCGTCGGTGAGTGCGTCCCAGCAGTCCAGCACCTGGAAGTCGCGGGCCATGTCGGCCATCGAGCAACCGGCCGCCAGGTCGGGCAGCAGCACCCGCTGGTTCGGCGCGGTCAGGATGTCGGCCGACTCGGCCATGAAGTGCACCCCGCAGAAGACGATGTAGTCGGCTTCCGGGCGGGCCGCGGCATCGCGCGCCAGCTTGAAGGAGTCGCCGGTCACGTCGGCGAACTGGATGACCTCATCGCGCTGGTAGTGGTGGCCGAGGATGAACACCTTGTCGCCCAGGGCCGCCTTGGCCGCCCGGGCCCGCTCGACCAGGTCGGGATCGGAGGCCGCCGGCAACTCGCCTGGGCAGTCGACCCCCCGCTCGGACTCGGGGTCGCTGCCCCGCCCGAGCAGCAGCAGGGCCCGGGCGGAGGAGCCTGCCCGGTCAGCCGGAACTGTCGCGACGTGTGTTGAACCTCGCGCCCCGGTTGCTGCGTATGCATCCTTATACACATCCATGCTGGTCACAGCTGACAGTCTGCCTGCTGAACGTCGATCCGTCGGCATGAGGATCAGCACATGCGGGACGGGCGGCAGCTGGCCCGGCCGGGCTCTGATCGGCCGCGAACCGGCCGTCCACGGCCCGGCCGCCAACCCGAAAGCAGGACGAGATGCGCAGACCCCGAACGCGGTCAGCCGACGAGCCGGCGGACCGGACCGATCTCACCGACCGTCGCCGGATCCGTGCCAACGGGTGGCCGGTGCTGCCGTTGCGGCTGTTCCTGGCCGCCCTGTTCTGTTTCGCCGGTTACGCCAAGTTCAGCTATCCGCGCTTCTTCGAGCCCGACTCGCCCAACGGCTTCAGGTCCGCCGTGGAGGCGGCCAAGAATGGGCACACCCCGCTGAGCGACGTGATGGGCCCGCTGGCCGACCACGCGTCGCTGTTCGGCCATCTCACCGCCGTTGCCGAGATCGCGATCGGGCTGGGCCTGCTGGTCGGACTGCTGACCCGGCTCGCGGCCCTGGGCGGCATGATCCTGACCGCCATGATCGTGCTGAGCATCAACTGGAACGGCGTCAAGGAGTACACCGGCTCCAGCGGCTGGTTCACCTCCGTCGAGCTTGCCCTGATCGCCGCCCTGTCGGTGTTCCTGCTCGGCGGCGCCGGGCCGTTCGCGCTGGACAACCTGTTCATCCGGGCCCGGGAGCGCCAGCGGGCCCGCGACGACGCCGAGCCCAGCTTCCGGGACTCCGAGATCGAGGACTCCCGCCGCCGGCTGCAGGGTGAGCCCGCACAGGGCTACGGCGACGGCTCCCGCGAGCCGGTGTCCCGGGAGCCGGTATCCGGTGCGGGGACCGCCACCGCCCAGCTGCCGGCCACCGACCGGCAAGCTGCCGACCGGCCGACCGCCGACCGGCCGACCACCGACCGGCCGACCACCGACCGGCCGACCGCCGCCGACCGCTCGACCGCCGACCGTCCGACCGCGCCGCAACCCGGGTACCGCCCCGGCCAGCAGGACGAGGAGTACCGCGACGACCCGGAGCCCGAGCCCAACTCGCTGTGGACCCAGGGCCGGCGGACTCCGGACCAGCAATCCTCGGCGGACCAGCAGTCCCCGGCAGAGTCGCGGCGTCCGGTGGAGCCGTCCGGCCCGGGTGATCGCTAGCACGCCACGCCGGGCCCGCCGGTTCGGTAGCATGGGAGAACCGGCGCACGCGCGCCGTACTATGAACCAGCTGCACTATGGCTGCCTGGCATTGACTGATTGTCGCGGGCAGAATGTAGTGCTGAGACCATACTGTGAGCGGCGCGCTCACAGCGACTGTTTGGGGACCCGATGACTGCCACCGAAATCACGCTCACCCCCGCGGAGACCGTCGCCGCGCCTGTCATGCTGTCAGAGGCCGCGGCCCTCAAGGTTCGCGAACTTCTCGATGCCGAAGGCCGCGACGACCTGCGGCTGCGCATCGCCGTGCAGCCGGGTGGCTGCGCGGGCATGCAGTACCAGCTGTTCTTCGACGAGCGGACCCTCGACGGCGACGTCGCGATCGACCAGCCCATCCAGGGCGCGGGCACCGTTCCGCTGGTGGTCGACCGGACCAGCGTCCCGCTGGTCACCGGCGCCACCATCAGCTACACCGACACCATCGAGAAGCAGGGTTTCGAGATCGACAACCCGAACGCCGGCGGCGGTTGCGCCTGCGGCAACTCCTTCTGCGGCTAGTTCACACCTCCAAACCGCTACGGACGGGCGTCACCCGCACTCGCTACAGCAGCGAATGCTCGGGGCGCCCGTTCTGTCTGAAGACAGGTGGCTGACCATGCCCGTTCTCCTCTCCGGCTCGATCGCCACCGACCACCTGATGCACTTTCCAGGCCGGTTCGCCGAGCAGTTGCTGGCCGACCAGCTGCACCAGGTGTCGCTGAGCTTCCTGGTCGATGACCTGGTGGTCCGGCGCGGTGGCGTGGCCGCCAACATCGCCTACGGCATGGGGCAGCTAGGTGAGCGGCCGGTGCTGGTCGGGGCGGTCGGCCGGGACTTCGCCGACTACCGCGCGTGGCTGGAGCGCAACGGCGTGGACTGCGACTCGGTGCATGTCTCCGACTCCCACCACACCGCCCGGTTCGTGTGCACCACCGATGAGGACATGTGCCAGATCGCCTCGTTCTACGCGGGTGCGATGAGCGAGGCTCGCAACATCGAGCTGCGCCCGGCCGTCGAGCGGACCGGGGCGGAGCTGATCGTGATCAGCGCCGATGACCCGCAGGGGATGGTCCGGCACTCCGTGGAGGCGCGCCAGAGCGGCTACCGGTTCGCCGCCGACCCGTCCCAGCAGATCGCCCGGATGAGCGGGGATGACCTGCGCTGCCTGGTCGAGGGCGCGGAGTTGCTGTTCACCAACGACTACGAGAAGAGCCTGCTGGAGTCCAAGACCGGCTGGAGCGAGGCCGACGTGCTGGCCCGGGTAGGCGTTCAGGTCACCACCCACGGCAAGAACGGTGTCGACATCGTCGGCAAGGGCCTGGACAAGGTGCACGTTCCGGTTGCCAAGGAGCGCGCCAAGGTGGACCCGACCGGGGTCGGCGACGGCTTCCGGGCTGGTTTCCTGGCCGGGCGGACCTGGGGCCTGTCATGGGAGCGCTCGGCTCAGGTCGGCAGCCTGCTCGCCACGCTGGTGCTGGAGACGGTCGGTACCCAGGAGTACGTGGTCAAGCCGCACGAGTTCGCCGAGCGGCTGGCCGAGTCCTACGGCGACGACGCGGCCGCCGAGGTGCTGCCGCTGCTCACCCGCTGAGCCCTCCCCGAACCGTGCTCCCCGGTCCGTCCGCGTCGCCCGCACCGTAGAATGACGCCAGCCGTGACCGGCCCTCCATGCGCTCGGGCGTGCGAGTCGGTCTCCGATTCGCACGACGAGGAGCCCCGTGTCCCGCGCAGTACCCCGGACTCTCCTGCCCAGCAGGGGGCGAGCTGCCCTCGGCGCGACCGTGGCCGGCGGCGTGCTGTCAGGCCTGGCGTCGGCTCCCGAGCGGGTGCACCGGCTGTTCCGGCGGCGGTTCCCGACCGTGGCCGTCACCGGAATGACCGGGGTCGGCAAGACCCAGCTTGCCGACCGCCTCGCGGGCCGTAGCACCGGCGACGGCGTCGCCGTCGGCTCGGCGGTGATGGAACGTCGTACCCGCCACTCCGCACGGTTGCACGGATTCCGCTTCCTGGTGGTGCCGGGCGACAACGCGGCGACCCGGCTCGGTGCCCTGGACGAGGTGTTCCACGACGAGCCGGTCGACGGGGTGATCCATGTGGTGGCCAACGGCTACGCCACGCCACGGCGCACGGCGGGCACCACCGGCACGGCGACGGCGACCCGCGAGGAGCAACTGGCAGCCGAGCTTGAGGACTGGGCGATCACGTCGCACCGGATCGCGTCGATGGCCGTACGCCGGGACAAGCCGGTCTGGCTCGTCATCGCGGTGACTAAGACCGACCTGTATGCCGACGAGGTGGACGACGTCGTGCACTACTACTCACCCGGGAGTGGAACACCGTTCGGTGACAAGGTCGACGAGCTGCGGGCGCTGGCCGGGGGTGCGAAGCTCTCGGTCGATGTCCTCCCGGTGTGCAGCCTGGGCGAGGACCGCAAGTCGGGCGGGTCGGCGAGGGCCGACGAGATGATCGACGCGCTCGCGGTGCGCTTGGCCCAGCTCAGCGGTCACGTCTGAACGATGCGTCTTGGAGGCGGGAAGCCAACGCTTCTAGATTCAGGATGCGTGGCGTTCCTTCTCGAGCCGGTCCAGCAGCCAGGCGCGGGCCATCGTTGACATAGGTAGATGCCGCTGTGCGGCGAGGTCCTGGATGGCGGCGAACTGTTCGTCGGTGAGGCGGAGGTTGAACATCCGGCTGGTGGTCTGGTTCGGCCGACTGACGGTCGTGCCAGCGGGGTAGGGCTCCTCGCTGGCTGCCTCGGCTTCCAGTCGGCGAGCCTCGGCACGTGCGGCATGTTCCGTCCCCATCCATATTGCGGTAAGCGATGACAACGAGGGCCCTGCTGGCCGACGGCTACGTCTACGGGCTGATCAGCGTGTTGGCGAGGATGAGAGTTGCTGCGAAGGCACTTCCAGAAGCAAGTAGCGCTGCGGGAACTGATCGATCGGCAAGGAAGGTCAGGCCTCCAGCTGTTGCTGCGACCAGGACAGCCAGCAGGATGATGAGAGCGGACCTAGGGCTGATCAACGGCGGCTGGCTGCTCGTCATAGTCATGTCCTTTCGAGTCTTGGGCTGACACGTAATATGCGGCGACCGGTTGAGACCCCACGGCCCTAGGAAGCCTGATGATGTGAGATACGCGACGAAGATCTTTTGAAAACGGCCGAGGGGTTAGCTACGCCAGCCGCTTATAAGCTCTACAAGCGTCGTTGGATCTAAGCAATGGGGAGTGAAAAACCCCCACGCGGGACTGATGCGATATACGATCCGGGCAGAAGTGCGGGGTATGAGGTGGAGCAGGCAGACGACGAGCAGGGATGTGAGGAAGCCCCGGCGACGCCCACCCTGCCTGCGCCCGCGAGTGGTTTGCCACCCTATGCCGATGATCTGCCAGTGCCTGACGCTTTCGAGATTAACAAGGCGGTCTCGCCGGATACGCTAGAACGGCTGCGACGGCTGGAAGGCGATGCGCAACTGGTGCAGGCGATGCGAGAGCAGGGGTTCACCGGTCTGCTGTATCACAGCTTCGAGGCTGAGCTGATCGCCTACGCCGTTGAAGTCCTCCAAGCCTGGATGTACACCGGTGTCATTTTTCGGATCTGCGCAGCCAAGGGGTTGTCTATGTCACCACCCAGTCCGGAGGAGCTTGAACTCTTCGCTCGCGACAAGGATTTGCGTGAAGAATTGGCCTGGATGTCCGTCGGGCGCGCCATAATTAAATTCAAGCAAAATGCGCTTATTGACGGTGGCTGGCGTCCAGAGGCCGGGAGCCTACTTAAGAGTTACTTCTTGGGGGCAGCTCTCTATCAGTTTCGCGACGAACGCAAGAAAGAACTCCGCGCACGCATCAAGAATGATGAACTTACCGCCTTGCTTCAACGCTTAAATCGCAGCGCTCGGGCGAGCGCCAATGAGTTGATTGATGGTGACGCCGCTGAGCTACTTCTCGACCCGGGTACTACCGTGCCAGCGCGCGCAAGTGTTGACGCTGCCCTAAGTCGAGCGACGGAAAGAGAGCGCAGCATCCTTAAGCTCATCCTCGACGGTTACACCCAGGAAGAGGTCGTCGAGATACTCAACGAAACAAGTGTTAAGGCGGTCGAAGGTGTGTTAGCCCGATGGCGTAAAAGGGAACAACGGCATTGGGTCGGACATCCTCATAACACTCACAGAGCAGGGGGCATCTGATGAGCGAAGCCGAAGCAGACGCAGTAGAGCGCCTACTGGCACGGTCATCCCTCGGCACCGAAGGCGCCCGCCAGTTACGTAACCGCGCTGATCGAGCTCTGGTACAGCGGGCTGCCGACCTCGCCGCATCCTTGGCTGACCAGGGTATGAGTCCTGACGAATTAGGTGAGATCAGCAAGCAGCTGCGTGCGAAGGAGCGGCAGACCGACGACGAACTGGTCGAGCGGGTCGTTGCCGAGGTCGAGAGGTACCGCGGATTCCTGTCACGTCACAACACGCAGTTACCACCGCCACCGCTGGACGAATTGCTGCCGCTGATGGGCTGGTTGATCTACGAGGCGAGCTGGGACTGCGTCCAGCGGGTCGACGCGTCCTTCGACCGGGATGCGGCCGATCCGGACACTCGCCGGCAGAGCGAGGCCGAGTTGGCCCGGGTCGACCAGCTCGCCAACAGCGCCCGCCAGCTCCCCTGGCCCGAGTTCGCTCCGCGCGCGCTGGGCGCGCTGCGCGCGCTCGCCCTTGCCGAGTCCAAGCGGGACACCGAACCCGGCTACGACGCGGCTTGGACCTTGCACGAGGAAGCCCAGGCTAGGTACCGGGAGTACCGCGACAGCCAGGGTGACGAGGGCCTCCGCAAGAAGTCCATCTTGGCCTTGGACGAGGTGTTCCTGCAGCTGGCGCTAGCCAAGATCGGAACGGCCTGCCGCACCGCCGAGCGGGTCATTGTCCGCTGGGCGGAACAGTTTGAAGATCCCGAGAAGCCGGAGCGGACCCGCGCCGAGGAGCAGCGCTGGATCGAGCGGATGTTTAGGGACCTGTCCGCCGGTGTTGCCGTCGGCGAGCGGGCGATCGACATCGGCGAACGCATCAAGCAGGATCCCGGTTTCGCCGATCACATCGACGAGCACCGGCTCACCCGGCACAGTGCCCTCCAGAACCCAGGGATCATGACCGCCCGAGCGGCGTCGCTGCTGCTCGTGCTCCGACAGGCGATGGAGGTGGAACTGGGCCGCCGGCCGGCCGGGCACGACTCCTGGGACCAGTGGGAGGAGAATATTCTGTGCAGGTTCGTCCGAGCCTACCGGGTCATCGAAAGCGAAGTGCTGGGGCCGGATGGCCGTCCGGTGAAGATGGATCGCGGATTCCAACGGCAGCTGGTGCACATCCGGCTCAACCTCGCGCTGCTCAAACCTGGGTACGACCTGCCCTCGGCGCGCGCCGCGGACCTGCCCTGCCTGGCGCTCAACCCGCTGGACGACGCGGCGGTAGAAGCCATGTCCGCATGGCTGGCCGGCCCGCAAGGACTCGGCCGAGAGAACGCCCTAGCCGCCGCGACCATGCCGATGTTCGTCCGATCGCTCATCGCCTGTCGCGGACTAGGATCGGATGACAACGGCTACAAGTCCTGGCGGATCAAGCATTTTACGTACCATCGATATTTTGACGAGCCCGAACGCCTTGACTGGATTACCGGGGTGCTGGCCCAGGCCGCCGCATAAGTGGTCTGGATCTCGCCGACTTACGCGCTCAGCGATTCCTAGCCAGCCTCTTCGGCAAGGGCATGACCTTCAAACCGGCTTGCTGGCGCCTCGCGCAATCATTGCGCAAATCACCGAATCGATATGTGAATGAGCGCGCTCGTCGTAGCCATTTCGAGAATGATTGCCGGGGGCCGGAGAAAGTTAGGGTTACAGCTGATATGTAGTGCCGTTGTGTCAAGTGGCAGGGTGAGGCGCCGGGGGTATGGGTTTCCCGCGGGCGCCTGCGCTTCGTCGGTGTGCTGTGGTGGTGAGCGTGTCGGTGGCGACGCGCGGTCAGGCTGATACGCGCGGGTTGGTTACCGCAGGACGGGGTTGTTCGGCAGGAGCGGACCGCAGGTCTAGTGTCGAGCGTGGCCGTGAAGGGACGAGCTGCTCATAGCTGTGTCGCGGGTCGCTCCACGCGCTGCTGCCCCAGCACAGCGATCGACGAAGCGGCTCGGGGTTGCCCAGTTCATGACGGCCAGGGACCAGCACCAGCCGGCGAGTTGGCGTGCGATGGCGACGTTGGCGATCACGGCGCGTTGCGGCGCAGGTTGAAGGCGATCCAGCGGGCGTGGAGTAGCTGGTTGCCGGCGTCGCCGCGGGCCCGGGCTGCGGGCGGAGCCAGTTCCCACCGGTCACGCATGGTCTTGCCGGGGCGATAGCGGGCGCGGTGGTGCCACGCCGCTTCGACGAGCAGCCGGCGGGCGTGGCTGTTGCCGGTCTTGGTGATCGAGCCTTGGATACGCGAGGTCCCGGAGGAGTACTCGGTGGGCACCAGGCCGACGAACGATCCGATGGTGTTGTCGGTGAACCGGTCCCAGTTCCCGATCTCCACGGCGAGGCCGAACGCGGTGAGTGTTGACACCCCGCGCAGGCAGCCAGCCGGCGCACCACCGGGGTGAACTCGCTGTCGCCGGCCAGCTCGCTGATCGCGGCGTCGAGCCGGTCGCGGCGGGCGGCCACTGACAGCACAGTGTCGTAGTCGGACTCGAACGCCAGCCGGGTGGCCCGGTTGTGGAAACGTTGCAGGCGCAGCCATGCATCGTGGGCACCGGTCCAGGCCTGCCCGCCGGAGTAGACGATGCCCTGGCGCAGCAGCAGCTTCGACAACCGTGCCAGACCCGCATTAGATCACCCCGGGCGCCCTCCCGGGCCCGGGCCAGATCCCGCGCGGCCTCCTGCTCCAGGCTGGGCACCCCAATCGCGGTGACCTCGCCCAGGCGCAGCAGCCGCGCCAGATGCAGCGCGTCCTTGGCGTCGGTCTTGACCCGGTCCCCCGAGGGTCGTTGCAGCCTCGACGGCGCCGCGACGACGCACCGAACCCCGGCCGCCGTCAGCGCCCGATACAACCGAACCCGGTCAGACCGGCCTCATAGGTCACCCGCGACCATCCCGGTAGCCCTGCGATCCAGGACCGGATGTGATCAGGCGACGGACTCAGCCGCGCCTGCACCAGCTCACCGGTCACACCATCGATCGCCGCAGCAGCAACCGAGCGGGCATGCACATCCAAACCAACACTCGTACGCTCGAACAACACCGGGGCGTCCCACGCATGTCGGAGAGGCCGAGCAGGCGGCCCCTGCCCGGCAACCCACGAATCTGCGTGAGCGAGGCCCGGCCCGCAACCACCCACACGAGCGGTCACGCCATACCGTTTAGTTGCGGCGCAGCTTAGTGAAGGCGCGGCTGACTTGGTCGAACACCGATCGGCTCAAGGCGGCGCCCTCGCGCCGGACGGCGTCGGGACGCAGCCGCAGCACTCGGTCCAGACGGACCTCACTGGGCCGGCGCTGGCCGTCCCAGTCGCCGGCGCCGACGTCCAGCCAGTGCCTGCCGTGCCGAGCCTCGTCCGCCACATCCCGGTCGTGGTCCTTCGACGTCAGCATCAGCCCGAGCAGGTAGTCACCATCCTGGCCGATGATCAGCACCGGCCGGTCCTTGCCCCGGTTGTGGTCCTCCTCGTACGGCACCCAGGCCCACACCACCTCGCCCGGATCGGCCAGACCATCCGGATGCGGCTCGTAGCGAGGAACCACAGCGCCAACAAAATCGCCCGGATAGCCCTCAGCACCAGCCCGGCCGAGAGCCGCCTCGCTGCCAGAAAGCCGCTTGCTCTCCTGCCGGTCGCGGCGCAACCAGCGGAAGATCATCAGATCGCCACCGGGTACACCGGCTGCGGGATCTCCGGCTTGATCCGGCCCTCGACGAAGATGCCGTGCCACACCATGAACACCAGCAGCGTCCAGATCTTGCGCGAGTAGTCGTGCGGGCCGTCCCGGTGCGCGTCCAGCAGCTTCAAAGCCTCCGCAGTGTCGATCAGGTGCCCGGTGCCGGCCGAAACAATTATCTCCCGCGCCCACTCGTACATCTCGGCCTGCAGCCACGGCCGGGTCGGCACCGGAAAGCCGAGCTTGGCCCGGTTCAACACGTGCGCCGGCACGATCTCGGCCAGCGCCCGGCGCAGCGCGTACTTGGTCGTCTCGCGGGTGATCTTCTGGTCCACCGGGATCGCCGAGGCCACCCGGAACACCTCGGTGTCCAGGAACGGCACCCGCAGCTCCAGCGAGTTGGCCATCGTCATCTTGTCGGCCTTGACCAGGATGTCGCCGCGCAGCCAGGTGAACAGGTCGATGTACTGCATCCGGGTGGAGTCGTCCAGGTGCCTGGAAGCGGCGTAGTACGGCGCTGTGACGTCGGTGTAGCTGACCTGCGGCGAGTAGGTCTTGAGCAGGTCGGCCATCTCGTCCGGCCGGAAGATCCGGGCGTTGCCGTAGTAACGCTCCTCGATCCCGATCGACGCCCGCCGCAGCAGGTCCTTGCCGCGCATCCCCTCCGGCAGCCGGGTCGACAGCGAACCGAGCAGCCGCTTGACCGGATCCGGCGCGGCGCTGAGGCGGCGCAGCGAGATCGGCTCCCGGTAGATGGTGTAGCCGCCGAACAGCTCGTCGGCGCCCTCGCCGGAGAGCACCACCTTGACGCGCTTGCGGGCTTCGCGGGCGATGAAGTACAGCGGCACCAGCGCCGGGTCGGCCACCGGGTCGTCGAGGTACCAGACGATCAGCGGCAGGGTGTCCATCATCTCCTGGGCGCTGACCACCTTGGTGATGTGCTGGACGCCGATCGCCGCGGCCGATTCGGCGGCCACGTCGATCTCGGAGAAGCCCTCCCGCTCGAAGCCGGTGGTGAAGGTCAGCAGCTTCGGGTTGTGCTCGCGGGCCAGCGCCGCGATCGCGGTGGAGTCGATGCCGCCGGACAGGAACGCCCCGACCGTGAAGTCCGAACGCATGTGCTTGGCCACCGAGTCGCGCAGCGCGTCGGCGATCTCGCGGTAGAGCTTGTCGGGCTCGCTCACCGGCCGGATCGGGAAGTCCGGCGTGAAGTACCGCGTGAGAACGACCTCGCCACCCGGGCGCAGCGTGAAGCTGGTGCCCGAGTCGATCCGGGTGATCCGCCGGTGCATGGACGCGGGCTCCGGGACGTACTGCAGGGTGAGGTAGTGCTGCAGCGCCTCGGTGTTGACGTCGGCCGCCACCTCGGCCGGCGCGACCGAGAGCAGCGCCTTCTTCTCCGAGGCGAAGAACGAGCCGCGCTCGTCGGTGTAGGTGTAGAGCGGCTTGATGCCGAACCAGTCCCGGGCGCCGAACAGCACCCGTTCCTGGCTGTCCCAGATCAGGAAGGTGAACATGCCGCGCAGCTCGGTCACGATCCGCTCGCCCAGGTAGTGATAGCCCGCGAGGATCGCCTCGCCGTCGCCCTGGGTGGCGAACTCGGCGCCGAACTCGGTGCGCAGCCGCTCGCGCAGCTCCAGGTAGTTGTAGATCTCGCCGTTGAAGATCAGGTGATAGCGCCCGTCCAGGTAGGGCAGCGGCTGGTGGCTGTGCTCCCAGTCGATCAGCGACAGCCGGCGGAAGCCGATCACCACCTCGTCGTCGGACCAGGTGTCGCCGTCGTCCGGGCCGCGGTGGCGCATCTGGACGAGCGAGTCCGCGATCGCCTGCCTCGTTACAGAGAGGTCAGTCTCAGAGAGGTCGCCGGTGCCGGTGGGGTCGCCCGCGCCCGCGGCGAGGAAGCCGATCAGCCCGCACATCGCTAGCCGCTCACAATCTGCTCGCTGAACTTCGGGGCGGCCGCGTCCTTGGCCGAGATCTGGGCCGGGTTGCCGGCGTCCACCGGAATCGGCCAGTCGAGCCCGAGACCCTCGTCCAGCGGTGAGTACGCCGAGCCCGGCATGCCGGGCCGCCACTCCTCGGTGAAGCAGTACAGGTACTGGCTGCCCTCCGGGCTGACCGACTGGAAGCCGTTGCACACCCCGGCCGGGACCAGCACCTGGGTGCCGGGGGAGAGGTCGACGGTCACCAGCTTGCCGAAGCTGGCCGAGCCCGGCCGGGCGTCGAGGTAGGCCCCGAACGCCGCCCCCGAGACGCAGCCGACCAGCTTGGTGGTGGCCTCGCCGTGCAGCCCGCGGATCGCTCCGTAGCCGGACTCGGTGACATTGACCTGGCGCCAGCCGCCTTCCGGTAACTCACCGCCGAGCGCACCGGCGTGCGCCGAGGCCCGGAAGAACTCACGGACCGTGCCGCGCTCGTCGCTGACCTGCTTCAGGGTGAAGATGAGCAACCCCTCGATGCTGGTTTCGCTGCTGCGCATGTCGGTGATCTGCATGCTCATGCCTTCACCGGCTCTTCGCGCGAGCGCTCATCGCGTCCATTCGCTCCGCTCCTCGCTCGTACCTCGCTGCGATGCTCACTCATGCCTTCATCGGCTCTTCGCGCGAGCGCTCATCGCGTCCATTCGCTCCGCTCCTCGCTCGTACCTCGCTGCGATGCTCGCTCATGCCTTGATCCTTCCATGAGCGGCAGGATCAGCGCAGGCGCCGCACCCGGTAGGCGGTCCCACCGGAGTCCAGCACGGTCTGGTCGACAAGCTGCTGGCCACGCATCCGGCACCAGGCGGCCAGGTCGCTGGCGGCTGCCGGGTCATCGGCCAGCACCGTCAGCTCGGAGCCGATGTCGACGCCCGGCAGCGCCCGGGCCAGGTCGAGCACCGGCAGCGGGCAGCGCCGGCCCCGGCTGTCCAGGACGCTGCCGGCCAGCCCGTCCGGGGCTGATCGTTGGCCGCGCGGCAGAGTGCCACTCGGCGCGTCGGCCTGCCCGGCGCCCAACGATCCGACGGCACCGGCCGCAAGATCGCCCGGAAGTACGCCCGGGAGTACGCCCGGTGACGAGCCGGGTGCCTGCGCGCGGACGATGGCCACCGCCTCGGGCAGCACCGCCAGGAACCGCTCGACGTCGGTCTGCCCGACGCCTGGGTGCAGCGAGATGCGGACGTTGCCCGACGTCAGCGCCCCCATCGCGACCAGCACATGGGACGGGGTCAGGGTGTCGGCGGTGCACGATGACCCGGACGACACCGCGAAGCCGCGCCGGTCGAACTCGGTGAGCAGCGCTTCGCCGTCGAGGTAGAGGCAGGAGAAGGTGACCAGGTGCGGTAGCCGGCCGGCCGGGTCGTCCGGCCCCAGCACCACCGTGTCGGCGACGGTGCGCGGCACCTGCTGCCGGATCTGCTCGATCAAGCCGGCCAGCCGCCGGCCCTCGGCCGCCCGGTCGGCCCGGGTCGCGCGCAGGCTGGCCACCGCGGCCACGATCGCCGGCACGTTCGGTGTTCCGGTGGCCCGTCCGGACTCGGCCTCGTCCACCGGAAAGGGCGGCCGCCACCGGCTGCCCTGCCGGGTGACCAGCAGCCCCACCCCGGCCGGGCCGCCCCACAGCCGGGCGTCGGCGGTGAAGATCGGCACGCCGGCCGGGGCCTGGCCGTAGACCAGCTCGTGGCCGGCGTCGACCACCAGCGGCACGCCTATTCCGGCCAACTGCCGCGCCGCCTCGGCCACCGGCTGCCGGGTGCCGACCTCGTGGTTGGCGGCCTGCAACACCGCCGTGGCGACCCCCGGCCGGCGGGCCAGTTCCACGAACTCGTCGAGGTCCACCCGGCCGGCCGGGTCGACGCCGGCCACCAGCACCTCGCCGCCGTGCTGCCGGTGCCAGTCCGCGGCTCCGAACACCGCCGAGTGCTCCACCGCCGAATGCAGCAGCACGGTGCCGGCCCGCCGCCGGCCCGCCAGGCTGCCCAGCACCGCCTGCTGCAGCGCGTGCACGCCGGACGGCAGGAAGCTGAGCTCGTCCGGGCGTACCCCCAGCTCGGTCGCCGCGGCCTGCCGGGCGGCATCCAGCAGCACCGCACTGCGGCGCCCGGCGCCGGTCAGCCGGGACGGATCCGCCCAGCCGTCCTGCCAGGCCGCCTGCATCGCCTCGGCCGCGACCGGATGCGGCGGCAGGCCGGCGGCCGCGTCGAAGTAGCCGGAGTAGCCCGCGCCCGGCTGGTTCATGGTTGCCGACGGTAGTACCGCAGCCGTACCGGCGCCGCGCGCCACCCCTCACCGCTGTCGTGCTCACTTCTCGGATAGTCTCCAAGGAGGTGGGGATTGTTCGAGGCGGACCTGGCCTCGACCCGGCCAGACGAGGAAGGCGGTTTCGCCAGTGCAGCGCAGTCTTCGGTCCCGAATTTCGCGGCTCGGTCTGCTCGCGGGGTCTGCCATGACGCTGACCGGTTGCACCGCTCACGACATCGAGATGAAGCTCCGGTTCGGCTGGCCCACCGGCGTGACCCACCAGGCCGACCGGATGCGCACCCTGTGGACCTGGTCCTCGGTCGCGGCGCTGGTCGTCGGCGTGATCGTCTGGGGCCTGATCTTCTGGTGCTGCTGGCGCTACCGCAAGAGCGATGACCTGCTGCCCACCCAGACCAAGTACCACCTGCCGATCGAGATCGCGTACTCGATCGCCCCGTTCGTCATCATCGCGGTGCTGTTCTTCTTCACCGCCGTCACCGAGGACTACGTCGACAACATGCCGCCGAACCCGGACACCGTCGTCCAGGTCACCGCGTTCAAGTGGAACTGGCAGTTCGAGTACAAGTCCAACACGGTCAACGGCGCCTCGCAGGAGACCAAGTACCCGTCCAGTGACCCGGCGGCCGGCACGTCGCTGTCGACGGTCGGCAGCTCCGACGAGATCCCGGTGCTGGTCGTGCCGGTGGAGAAGCGGGTCCGGGTGGTCGAGGTCAGCAAGGACGTCATCCACTCCTTCTGGGTGCCCGAGTTCCTGTTCAAGCGCGACGTGATCCCGATGCCCAAGCCCAACCAGTTCGAATTCGTAGCCACCCAGACCGGGCATTACGTGGGCCGGTGCGCGGAGCTCTGCGGCACCTATCACTCGCAGATGAACTTCGAGGTGCGGGTGGTCACGGCCGAGAACTATGCCAAGTACCTCACCAACCTGGCCGCGATCCCGTCCGGTGACCCGGCGCGCCAGAGCAAGGCGCTGCAGTCCATCGGTGAGGCGCCGTGTGCCACCACCACCTACCCGTTCGAGACCAACCGGCAGCACCGGTCGGCATCCGAGCAGCCCGGCGCGCAGCCCTGTAGCGCCGGCACCAGCTAGGCGGTAACCCGTGAAACTCGAAGCCCGGATCTTCCTCTGGATCGCACTGTTCTGCTTCCTGGTGGCCGGCGTCTACGCCGGCTGGACGAACTGGAACGGCGGCGGCATGGAGGTCGCCGGCACGGCGGCGCTGATCCTGTCCGGTGGCCTGTTCGGCATCAGCGGCTCGTTCTTCTGGTTCGTGTCACGGCGTATCGATGCCCGCCCGGAGGACCGCAACGACGCCGAGATCGTCGAAGGCGCCGGTGAGCTCGGTTTCTTCTCGCCCGGCAGCTACTGGCCGGTGGCCATCGCCTTCGGCGCCATGATGACCGCGGTCGGCGCGGCGACGGTGCAGTACTGGCTGATGGGCCTCGGCGTGATCTTCATCCTGATCACCAGCGGCGGCCTGCTGTTCGAGTACTACACCGGAGAGAACTCCCCGCTGCGTTGAGCGGTGGCAGGATCGCCGCCATGCGCTATGTGCGGTACGAGTCGGCCGTCCCGAACAGCCGCGGCACGCATCCGGGTGTCTTCGGCCTGGCCAACGGCCTTGCCCGCTCCGGCCGGCTCTCCGCTGCGGACTGGGCGTGGTGGCGGGCTGGCAACGACTGGTTCACCAGCGCCTACCGCGACCCCGCCACCGTCGACCCGGCGCTGTTCGACAAGGCGCGGCACCCCGGCGCGACCTGCTGGTTCCTGGACAGCGCCGAGCACCTGCTCTGCCGGGTGCCCGGCTACCTCGCCCTGCTGGACCGCTACGGGATGGCGTGGCGCGAGCGACGCAGTGCCGACCCGGGCGTCATCCGGTACGCCGATGCCGATCAGATCGTGGCCACCCCGTACCAGTTGTCGCACCCGGCCTACGGCCCCTGCCGTAGGCCGTAGGCGTAGGCCTACGGTCCCTGCCGGGCGTAGCCGCCGGCGTGCTGGGCCACTTCGTGGATCCGGCGTGGCACCAGCAGCATCACGTTGTCGAACTCCACGTGATGCCAGGTCAGCGGGTCGGCCGCGTTGGCGCGCAGCGCGGCCACCCGAGCCGCATCGGGCTCACCGGCCGCGTTGATCCAGCCCTGCTGGCGCGCGAATGCCGCGTCGGCATAGGCGTTGTGCTGGTCGCGATCGCGTACTGCCAGCAGGGTGCGGGGCATCAGCACCCGGCCCCGCTGGAACGGGACCAGGTCCGGATAACCGTCGCGGTACACGATCGTCCGGAAGCCGATCATCCGGAGCACGTTCGGGTCATTCGGCGTGAACTCGGAATTGCCCGGCGTACCGCTCCAGAAGCCCTGCCGGGCCTTGCGCTCGGTCGGGAACACCTCGATGTGGTGGCCGCTCGGGCCGCCGAAGATGAAGCACAGTGGGTCCGAGGAGAACCGGCACCAGCGGTTCGTCCCACGCATCCGCCGCCAGGCGTGGCCGTTCTCCAGCACCACTTCCAGGTCATAGACCTCATCGCTCAGGCTGCGCGGTGACCGTGACTGGCTGAGCCGGAACTCCTCGTCCAGCAGGTTCGGTCGCTGCTTGAGCCGGGCACTGCTCAGGCCGGCGGTCTCGGTAAGCACGTTGCGGCTCTGCACGATCGACAGCGAGGCGATGTTGCGCCCCGGGTTCGCCGGATCGGGGGCGATCCGCAGCATCGGCCGGCCGGTCAGCGCGCCGATGTCACCAGCGAACTGGACGACGGAGAGCAGCCCGGTCGTCGCAGCGTGGATGGCGAGCTGCTTGAGCGCCTCGTCCCGTTGGGCCGGAGTCAGATGGGCGCTCATGATGGCCCGGTACTGGTTGACGATATCCGTGGTGGTGATGCCCAGGTTCACCATGTGCACGCCGGCCTCGACCCGGCGCAGGGTGAACCAGACCCGTGCCGCGCTCGCGGCCCGGCTCAGGTCGCCCACCTCGGCAGCCACGACCGAGATCCGGCCGAATCCCATGGTCACCGCTGCCAGCAGGTCCTGAGCCACCTGCCAGTAGAACGCGTTGGTGTCGGCCTGGGTCCAGACGCCATGCTCCTTCTGCTCCTGCAGTCGCATGTAGCCGGCGCCCAGGCTCAGCGCGGTGCCGACCCCGAACGCGACCAGCGCCGGCGTGCTGAACGGCGCGAAGATCAGGCTGCCGAGGATGGCGATGCCGAGGCCGACCCAGCGCACCCAGTCCCAGAACGAGGCGCTCGCGTGCGTCTCGATCGGGTAGGTGCGCCCGGTGATCGGCGAGCGCAGGTACAGCATGCCCTTCGGGAAGAAGTCCTTGTGGTCGAGCTGATCGAACATCTCCTGCGGCGGGTCCCGATCCAGGATGGGGCCGGGGTCCAGCCGTTCCCGGGCCAGCGCCTCGAGCATGGTGACCTGGTGCCGGGTTCGGACCGTCCGGTCGCCGCCCTTGGTCGCGGTCAGGTCGTGCAGTTCCCAGGTGAACCCGGCCGGAACCGGATCGTTGCTGGGCACCGGCGTCCGGACCAGGTAGAAGTTCCACGGGATTGCCTTGGCAACCGGCCGGGTCTGGCCTGCTTCGGTCGTCTCGCTGACGTCGTCCTTCGGAAAGAAGACCGCCTGGATCTTGACAGCGGCCGGGTTCGCCAGCAGGAACTGTCGCTGCCGGCGATTGAGCTCCTGCGCGTAGTCGAAGCTCTGCAGCAGGTCTGCCTGGTTGCCGAGCGCCTGCAGCCGTTGCCGCAGCAACCGGTCCAGCTCGCCCGTCGCCCACTGGTAGTGGTCGGTAGCGGTACGCCAGGCCTGCTTGGAGTTCGCTTCCTGAGCGGCTGTCGCCGCCTGTAGCAATCGATTTTCCCTCGGTCCCGGCGAGGTGTCGATGAGTACCTGCGGCGCGCGCGGCGGCCCGAAGATCGGCGAGCCGAAGCCGGGCTGCGGGTCGGGAGGGAGCAGGTCGAACGGGCGTTGAGTCGATGGACTCGGCTGGTGGCACCCGCCCGGACACGGGTGGCTACCGGTGCCCTGGCTGGACCGTAGTCGCGCTGAGAGCGCTCGCTCGTCCTGGTCCAGGTCGCGGAACAGCCTGCTGATCGAGGCGTAGAAGCCGACGAAGGACGGGCGGAGCGGGTTGGTGACGACGGCCGGCACCGGATCGTTGCCGCTGGCCCGGTACACCGCATCGATCATCGAGGCAGCCTGCTCGGCGGCCAGCCAGGCATCCCGGACCCGGACATCGAGCTCCGCCCGGCCGCCCGCACTGCGAGGTGCCCCGGCGATCGCGGCGTCGAACATCCGCACCCGGAGCTGGCCTTCGGCCACCCTGGAGAGGTCGACGTCCTCCTGCACCGTGCGGCCCTGCCGGTCCAGTTCGGCCCGGCTCTGGGAGGCGTGCAAGCCGGGCCAGGCCTGCGCCAGCGCGGCCTGGTGTGCCGCCGCCGCCCGCTCGGCCGCGGCTCGCCGATTCTCCTCGCGCAGCCGGGCTGACTCCTGCCGCTGCTCGGCTGCGGTCTGGTGACAGTTGACGTTGCAGATGCTGCCGTGGGTGGCACCGGACAGCGGCGTGACCGAGGTGGAGAACGGCGAGTTGGACGGCCGCAGCGGAAAGCCCGTCACCGGCTGCCCCGATCCACCCGGCTGCCCCGATCCACCCGAGCCACCCGATCCACCCGGCTGCCCCGATCCACCCGAGCCACCGGATCCCGAGGCCAGCCACGCTCGGATCAGCTGCAGGTCCGCCTCGTCGAGACCACCATCGCCCTGCACCAGCGACGGTCCGGCACCGGACAGGTCGCTGAGCCCTCCGCCGCCACCGCCATGCTGTACCACGTGCGCGAGCTCGTGCGCGAGCAGCCGCCCGTTCTCCGGTCGATGCAGGGCCTGCGGGGAACTGACCACGATGTCCGCGCCGGTACTGAAGGACAACCCGGGACGGCGGGCACTCAACGCCGACGGCAGCGAATGCACCCGAACGGCCGACAGATCCCGGCCGGTGCGTTGCTCTACGCCGGCCCGGAGCTCCGCGGCCAGCGGCTGGCCGGTGGACGGCAGCCGGCTGGGTCCACTGAGCAGCGGTGCGAGTGACCCGGGTCGCCGGGCGGGGCCGGGTGCCGGCTCGCCGGCGAACCGGGCGGCTTGCAGCTCGGAGCTGCCGCCGGCCGGCCTGGTGCTGACCGCTGGGCTCCCTGTCATTATCGGTGATCAGGTCGTCGCCCGATACGGCCTGTCGTGATCGTGCTTCTTGCCGCACCCGCACCCGTTGTCACCATCGTGGTCGTGGTCGTGGTCGTGGTCGTGGTCGTGGTCGTGGTCGTGGTCGTGGTCGTGGTCGTGATCGTGATCGTGATCGTGATGGTCGTGGTGGTCGTGGTCGTGATCGCCGTTGTGCTCATGCGACGGCCCGGACTCATCCTCGCAATGCGGCGGGCACAGCCGGTCATAGGTCGCCAGGATCTCATCGACGGTGTTGGTGTGCAGGTGCAGGCAGTGCGCGTCGCGCGCATCCTGCTTGCAGGTGAGCACCTCGGCCTCACCCGTGAGGATCGAGATAGCCACGCTCGCCTTCGTCCAGCAGGTAAGCGCCTGGCACAGGCACTCGGTGAAGGATTGGCTGTCGGCGAAGCCGTTCCAGATTCGCTCGATGTCCCGGTTGGCCACCAACGCTTGAGCAAGCACCTTCTTCAGGTCGGTCACCGCCGGGTCGGCGGCCAGCGCCGTGTTGATCGCATCGACGCCGGCCTTGGCCGCTGCCACCCGGGCCGTCAGCGCGGCCGGCTCGCCGATCAGCGTGGTGAAACAAGCTTGATCGTCGTCAGCTTGCTTCTGGTACCGCGCGATCCGGTGGGTCAGCTCGGCAAGGTCGAGGTCGGTGCAATCGGTGTCGAAATCGCAGTCCGGGTCGACACAGCAGCCGGTGCGGTCCGGGCAGGAGTCGAGTTCGGTGACGATCTCACGGTAGGCCCGCTCGATGCATCGGATCACCCGGTCCTGCTCGATCAGACACTTGATGCGTTCGATCAGGTGACGCACCTGGTGGCGCAGATCCTGCACGGTCAGGCTGGCGTCATGCCGTGCTTGCCGGTAGGCCTTGCGAGCCGTGTCGTAGGACGCCTGCGCCTGCACGATCTTGTCCTGGTAGGTCAGGTTGTAGGCGGCGCGTGCGGCGATTCCCCTTGCGTTGCACGCCAGGTCGTCGATCACCCTGGGATCGCAACCCTGCTCGGGCGGTTCCGAGTACTGGTCCTCGGTTGGTCGTGATTCCGGCTCGTCGTCATCGGGATACTCCCGGTATCCCCGGTCGGTCGGCGATTCTGTGCTCATCGGAGCTCCCTTCCATCGAGCGCACCGGGGCAGTCTGGCGGGCTTGATGTCACCGCACCGTTGCCGGTGCGGGCGACGCTTCGGTGACGGGAACCGGCTGAGAATGTTCCGGTGGCCGGATACCAGGCACTTGCCGCCGCCGGATTGAGCATCATCGCGTTGCTCAATCGGCGGTTAGGTGAGGTGCCCGCGGCCAGCAACGTGACTGCCTATCTCGCCAGCAGCGAGGACCTCAAGGACATCCAGAGCGTCTTCGGCGATCCGAAGGTGCATCCGGTCGTGTCGGTGTTCTGCTACCGGATCACGGTGGACAAGCCGACCCGGCCGGGCTGGTCAGCGGTCGGGCACGCTGACGGCATCGCCCGGATCCCGCTGTGCATGCACCTCCTGGTCTCGGCGTGGGCCGGTGACACCGGCAAGGAGCTGAGCCTGCTCGGGCTGGCCGCGCAGATCCTGGAGAGTGAGAGCATCCTGGCCGGGCCGGTCCTCGATCCCTCCGGTGACTGGCAGCCCGGTGACACCGTCGAGATCGTCCCCGACGACCTGGCGCTGGAATCCATGACCGAGGCGTTCCAGGCCCTGACCACCGAGTACCGGCTCACCTTGCCCTATCTGGCAAGGGTGATCTGCATCGAGGGACGCTACGAGCCACCGGCCGAGCCGGTTGCCACGGTCGCCGCCGGGACGGGCTGATGACCACCCCGGGCGTGCGGCGTGGCGCCGGCGCACCGACGGTCCTGCACCGGCTGAGCCTGGGTGTGGAGTGCCGGGACGCGCTGACCGACCAGCTGGTCTCCCGTCCGCTGCGGGTCGGGCGCATCGCCCACCGGCGGCTGCTGCCCCGTCCGGCGACGGCCGGCTGGCCCTGCCTGGACCTCGAGCCGGCCGGGCCGGGCCGGTTCCGGTTGCGGCAACAGCTGAACCTGCCAACCACCCTGATCCTCCGGATCGATGACCCGAGCCGCCGGTATCTGCCGCGGGTGTTCTCACTGACCCCGTGGCGAGCCGACGAGCTGGACGACCCGTTCGTCGCGGTGGTCGCGCGGATTCTGCGCTGCTGGCTGCTCCCTGCCGCCGGCTACCTGATTCCGCGCGGCAGCACAGTGCTGCGCGGCCGGGTCGCACACCTGGGCACGCCGATCCGGTGGGCGCGGATCAAGGCGCTCACCCCGACCAACACGGTGGCCGGCTGGGCACATACCGACGAGCGGGGCGAGTTCCTGCTCGTGGTGGAGGATCCCGACCAGAACCCGATACTCAGCACGGTCACGCTCGAGCTGGTGGTGTACGCGCCGGCACCCGCGCTGCCGGCCGATCCGCTCGACCGGCTCGCCGACCTGGCGCCGGAAGTGGTGCCGCAGTCACCACGGCCGCCGGCCGGCCAGTCCAGGTCTGCGGCCCCGGCACCGCCGGCGCCGCCGCCGTACCTGGACAACCCGCAACTGCGCGGCAGGCAGCGACCGCCGAATTACGCGGTGTCCACCCTGCCGCCCGTGGCCGTCACCGTTCCGATCGGTACGGAGCTGTACTGGCCGACCGATCTCGACTTCGTCGCGCCATGACGCGGCTCCGCAGCAAGTCCGTATGCAAGGAGGCCACATGCCCGAGTACCTGACTCCCGGCGTCTATCTCGAGGAGACCAGCTTCAGGTCGCGCTCCATCGAGGGGGTCGCCACCGCAACCTTCGGCATGACCGGCCTGACCCGGTACGGACCGGTGCCGCACATCCTGCCGCTGGCCACCGGCGACGTGGTGATGGTACCGACCCCGGTGCTGGTCACCAGTTACACCGAGTTCGAAAGGGCGTTCGGCGACCTTCGCCCAGTCGCCGGGGACACGAACTACCTCGCGTACGCGGCCCGGGCGTTCTTCGGCAACGGCGGACGGCGGCTCTACATCTCCCGGGTCTACCCGTGGGTGCAGGCCAACGGTGCCGACGACCTGACCAAGGGCTTCGCGACGCTGCCGGTCGGCGCCAACGGGGCCATGTGGCGGGCCCGCTGGCCGGGGGAGGCCGGTAACGAGATCGCGGTGCGGGTGACCTTCAGCCGCAGCAAGAACCTGCTGGTGGGCGGCGCCCTGCGCGGAGTCGGCCCGGGGGCGGCGGTGGAGCTGGTCGCCGACCGCACCAAGCTGCCCCGTGACTACGACCCGGCGACCAAGAAGCCCGACCCGCTCGGTCAGATCCGGATCGTCGACCGGAACGGCGCCGGCCAGCTGGCGCTGCGCAAGACGGCTGGGCCGGGCACCGATCCCATCGTCGATGACGGCACCTCCGGCATGGTGCACGTGACACTCACCGTCTCCGTACGCTGGGGTGCTGACCGCAGCGATGTCTATCCCGGCCTGGAGATCGACAGTGCCAGTCCCCGCTCGATCACCAGCGTCCTGCAGGCAGTCGATCCCACCGACGAGTTCGGCCTGATCTGGCTTGATCCCGGGGCCAACCCCGTCGCCACCACCTTGCTGACCGACCTGATCGGCCTGGACAAGCCGACCTTCCTGTCCGGCGGCTCGGACGGCGATCCGGCCTCACCTGCCACCCTCGCCGGTGAGGTCGCCGACCCCGACGATGAGAAGCGGGCCGCCACCGGGCTGGCCGCGCTCGCCGAGATCGACGACATCGCCATCGTGTCCTCGCCGGATGCGGTGCGCTTCGGCGAGACCGGCCACAAGACCGCGGTGGACGACCTGATCGCCCATTGCGAGGCACGCAAGGCCTACCGGATCGGTATCGTCGATCCGCCGAAGGACAGCTCCATCAGCGAGGTGCGCCGGTTCCGCTCGCAGTTCGACACCACGTATGCCGCGCTGTACTACCCATGGATGGAGATCATCGATCCGACCGTGAAGAACGATCCGGCGGCGGCGCCGGCCACCTTGCAGCTGCCGCCCAGCGGTTTCACCGCCGGCATCTACGCCCGCAGCGACGTGGCCCGGGGCGTGCACAAGGCACCTGCCAACGAGGTCGTACTGGGCATCACCAAGTTCCGGCAGAACGTCACCTACGACCGGCAATCGGTGCTGAATCCCGAGGGGATCAACGCGTTGCGATTCTTCGAGGGACGTGCGAATCGGGTGTGGGGCGCCCGCACCATGAGCTCGGATCCGGAATGGCGCTACGTCAACGTCCGGCGGCTTTTCATCTTCCTGGAGCATTCCATCGACAAGTCCACCCAGTGGGCGGTGTTCGAGCCGAACAACGAGCGGTTGTGGGCTTCGATCCGCCAGAGTATCGAGGACTTCCTGCTGGTGGTCTGGCGGACCGGTGCGCTGATGGGCACCCGGCCCGAGGATGCCTACTTCGTCCGCTGCGACCGGACCACCATGACCCAGAACGACCTCGACAACGGCCGGTTGATCTGCGAGATCGGGGTCGCGCCCACCTACCCGGCCGAATTCGTGATCTTCCGGATCGGTCAGTGGACCGCTGACGCGTCACAGAGCTGAGGGAAATCATGGCAACCCGTAACAACCCGTACTCCGCCTTCAACTTCATGGTGAAGCTCGGTGACCAGGGCGGTGAGGATCAGATCACCGGCGGCTTCTCCGACGTCAGCGGCCTGGGCAACGAGGTGAAGTACTCCGAGTACCGCAACGGAAACGACCCGGAGAACCACGTGCGAAAGATCGCGAACACCAACACCACCGACAACGTCACGCTCAAACGAGGGCTGATCGGTGACCTACGACTGTTCAGCTGGCTCAAGGCGACCCGCGAGGGTGAGTACCGGCCGCAGACGGTCACCATCACGCTGCTCGACGAGCGCCGGACGGCGGTCTGCAGCTGGATTCTCCGGGCCGCCCAGCCGCAGAAGTATGTCGGCGCGACGCTCGCAGGTAAGGGCGGCGGCGAGGTGGCCATGGAAGAGCTGCACCTGGTCGCCGAGCGGATCGACTTCGTCTCACTCGGTTGAGGCAGGCGCAGCCGTGATCGGAGGAGCGCCGCAGGTGACCGCCGGCCTGCGGCTGGGCGCACCCGGGGTGTACTCGCTGCCGCCGGCGCCCGACCGGCGGCTGCAACCGGTCCGGTTGGACGTAGCGGGCTTCGCCGGAGTGGCGCTGCGCGGCCCGACCGACCAACCGATCACGGTGACCCGGTGGACGGAGTACCAGCAGGTGTTCGGTGACTTCGAGCAGCTGGCAGGCGCGCCCGAGCGGTTGTTGCCCTACGCGGTAAGGGCGTTCTTCGCACAGGGGGGCGAGCGGGCGGTGGTGCTGCGGGTGGCGCCGCGATCGACTGGCGACACCGACGATGCCGAGGCCGACGCGGCTACCGCGCGCTACCAGCTCGACCTCGGACCGGCTGGGACGGTGCAGCTGCGGGCGCAGAGTGAGGGCAGCTGGGCGAACAGCCTGAACGTCGTGCTGAGTTTCCAAGTGAACCAGACGTTCTCCGCCGAGCTGGTCGCCCCCGATCGGTTCACCTTGGCTGCCGGCCTTGACCCGCCGCCGTGGTCACTGCTTCGGGTCCGCCGACGCGGTGAACCGGTCGGGCGGTTCGGCTGGCTCGCGGGCATCATCGCCCCGGTCACGCCGACCGTCCGCTACGGCGTGCTGCAGCAACCCCTGCCAGACGGCGCCAGCGACCAGCTGCAGCTCGACGTGATCACCGGCACGCTCACGGTCAGCGATCCCTCAGCACCGCTGCAGCCGGTCCAGTCCGTGACCGGCGCCGGCCTGCATCCGAACCATCCGCGCTGGCTGGCTGGAGCCTCGAACACGCCGATAACACTGGTACAACCGGCTGGCACCTGGCCGCCGATCGTCCCACCGTCCGCGCTGCTCGAACCGGTTCCCGGCACCTGCCTCGGGCCCGGTGCCGACCGGCCGGAAGCGATCGGGTACCCAAGCTTCTTCGACGCCGGGGACGCCGGGGATGACCCGCTCGACGAGCTGCCGCATCACGGGGCGGACCTGCTGGCCCGCGACACCGGGATCGGCCTGCTGTGCCTGCCTGATCTGACCTGGCGCGCCTTTGCGGCGCCAACCGCGGCTGAGACCACACCGCCCGCACCGGCCCCGGCCTGCTGCCCCGGCTGCTCAGCACCGAGCCCGCAGCCCGACCGCACCCCCGAACCGCTGCCACCGCCCATCGGTTTGGATCCGCAGGCTCCGGCCGACCTCGCCGAGCTTGAGCGCCGGCAGGTCCGACTGGTCGCCCTCGCCGAGGCGCGACGGCGGTTCGTGGTGCTGCTCGACGTACCCGATGGGCTCCCGGCGCGGCGGATCACCGACTGGCGCACCGCGTTCGACAGCAGCTACGCCGCCGCCTACCACCCGTGGCTCGGAGTGCCGCGCGAGCGCGATCCGCAGCGTCGAGCGGTGCACGTGCCGCCGTCGGCGTTCGCAGCCGGCATCATCGCCGCCCGGGAGCGGCTGCGCGGCCTGCCATGGGGACCGGCCAACGAGCTAGCACAGACGGCAGTGCTGGCTGCGGCTGAGCTGACCGACGCGACCTCCGATCAGCTGCACCTGCTCGGGATCAACGTCTACCGTGCCGAACGGGACGGCTTCCGGCTCACCGCGGCGCGCACCATGTCCTCGGATCCGGACTATCGGCAGCTGTCGGTGCGCCGGTTGATGACCATGATCGCCCTGACCCTGGAGCGGCAGACCCAGTGGCTGGTGTTCGAGCCGAACACCGAGCTGCTGCGTGCCCGGCTGACCCACACCCTCACCCAGTTCCTGCGCGGGCTGTTCCGCGGTGGCGCGTTCGCCGGCGCCACTGAGACCGAGTCCTTCTTCGTGCGCTGCGATGACAGCGTGAACCCGCCCGCATCGCTGGCGCTGGGCCGGCTGGTCGCCGAGGTCGGGGTAGCACCCGCGGCACCGCTGGAATACCTCATCCTCACCATCTCGCAGCAGGTGGACGGCTCGGTAACGGTGGTGAGTAACGGTGGCTGATCCGCAGCTGGTGCAGACCTTCCGGTTCCGGGTGACCATGACCGACAGCTCCGGCGGTGATCCCGGCAACGCCACCCTGGGCGACGGCCAGTTCGCCGAATGCAGTGGGCTGCAACTGGAAACCGACGTCCGGGAGTACCTGGAAGGTGGTCGCAACGACGGCGTGATCCGCCGGGTGGGCCGCGTCAAACTGGCACCGATCGTGCTGAAGCGCGGCATGTTCGTCAGCACGCCGGGCGGTACCGCGGACGCCGCGCTGTGGCAGTGGCTGATCGGCATGGTGCAGGGCACCCTGCCGATCCCTCGCTACAACGGCCTGATCGAGGTGCTGGACACCCGGCGCACCCGCACCGTGGCCAGCTGGAGCTTCGATCGCGGCCTGCCGTCCAAGGTGGCCGGGCCATCGCTCAACGCCAAGACGGGTGAGATCGCCATCGAGGAATTGCACATCGTGCATGAGGGATTGCGGATGGGGACGTCATGACCGCACCACTGTCCAAGGCAATCCTGGTGCGGCTGGAGGAGGTCAAGGGGAGCGGTAAGGATGCAAAGACCACGTTCCGACCGGCGGAGAAGGGTGCGTTCGCGGTTCAGTTCAACCCGACCTCGCTGAAGATCAGCCGCAGCAACAACGTGGATCAGGGATCGGCCACCACCAAGTCCCAGCGCCGGCAGAACCCGTCCGCGCAGTCGGCCACGCTCAGCTTCGACCTGGAATTCGATACCGCCGAAGGCGATCCGTCCGGCTCGCCGGTCGACGTCCGGACTCGGACACTCATCGTCCGGCAGTTCGCCGAACCCAGCAAGGAGACGCCGAAGAGCCCGCCACCACCTGTGCGGTTCATCTGGGGCAACTTCGTGTTCCAGGGCATCCTCACCCAGCTCACCGAGGACCTCGATTACTTCTCCTCCACCGGAATGCCGCTGCGGGCGAAGGTATCGGTCACCATCACCGAACAGAACCCGGACTTCGAGGCCAAGCTGATCGGGTCCGGCTCGCTGGACAGCAGCACCTCGACCGCGCCGGGTGATGCCACGTCCGGCAGCGGGCCAGGCTCCGCCCCGACCAGCAAGCCGGTGTCGGCAGCACTCGCCCAGCTCGGCGAAAGCCTTCAGCAACTGCTGACCCGGCTGAATGCCGATCCGGCAACCTGGCGCGCCGCCATGACCGGCCTCGATTCGCCGCTGTCGCTGGCGGCCGGTGCGCAGGTGCAACTGGGCGCCCAGGTCTCGGCAGGAGTGGGGCTCGGTGCGGCTGCCGGGTTCAGCGCCGGGGCCGGCGTCTCGGCCGGCGCCGCCGCCTCCGCCGCGCTCGGCATGTCCGCGGGAGTTTCGGCCCGTGCCGGTTTCTCGGCGGGCTTCTCGGCCGGGGCAGGGTTCTCGGCCGGGGCCGGCGTCTCGGCCGGTGCCGGCTTCACCGCCGGTGCGGGGTTGTCCGCCGGGGCAGGCGGCTCGGCGGGATTTCCGGCCGGTGCGGGCGCCTCGGCCGGGCTCGCCGCAGGATTCACCCTGTCTGCCAACGGTGGCGTGGCCGTGTCGGAGCAGCTTGTGCTGGCAAGCTCCGCCGCCGCGGCCAGTGCGTCCAGCCGGAGCGCCTTCGACGTGCCTGGCATACGCGTGACAGCGGTGGCCGTCGCAACGGCAGGGGGCTCGGTCGTGGGCGCCGGAAGTGCCTCGGCCACCGGTCAGGTGTCCAGCACCAGCGCGATCAGGACTGCGGTCGCCCTCGATCCGCGCACCCAGAGCTTTGGCGCGGGAGTTCCCTTGCGCCCCCGGATCAGCGGTTCGGTCACCGGCAGCGTGGTGATCCGGAGCTAGCCGGCAACGCAGTGGTGACGCCTGGCTGCAGAGAATGCGGGAGCACGCAGCGGAGGTGAGCGGTGTCCGTCGAGGTCGAGAACCTGCACGTGGACGTCGCGCCGGGCGGTGCGGCTGCCGCTCCGGCGAGCAAGCCGGGTACCCCGATAGGCGCGGCGGAGCAGCAGTGGCGTGAGTTGCGCGGCAGCGCCGAGACGATGGTCGGTCGCACCGCCGCGACCGGGTTCGATGACTGAGCCCCTGCTCGGCCTGTCCGCGCCGGTCTTCACGGTCGGGGGCGAGTTGAGCCGCGACCTCGGCCGGGACTGCGTGTTCTGCGAGGTGGACGAGGGCATCGAAGGCCTGCGAACTCTCAGCGCGCATTTCGTCGCGGTCGGCGCGGGCGCCACCGGGCCGCCGGATCCGATGCTCTACCTGGACGGGCAGGTGCTCGACTTCGGCAAGCCGGTGCAGGTCAGCCTCGGCCCGGACGGTGGCCAGCGCACCGTGTTCGACGGGACGATCTCGGCCATCGAGGTGTTCTTCGCCGACGGCCAGCCGCCGCGGGTGATCGTGCTGGCCGAGGATGCCCTGATGCGGCTGCGGATGACCCGGCGGCACCGCAGCTACCTGTCCGTCACCGATGCCGACATCGCCGGCCAGCTAGCCGCCGAACACGGCCTGCAGACCGATATCGGGGTGGACGGTCCGCGCTATGACGTGGTGCAGCAGCTCAACCAAAGCGACCTGGCCTTCCTGCGGGAGCGGGCCCGGCTGCTGCAGGCGGAGCTGTGGTGCACCGGCCGCACGCTGCACTTCCGGTCCCGCCCGCAGCGCACCGCGACCGCGGTGACCTTGGTGCAGGGCAACGAGCTGCTCAGCGTGAAGATGCGTGCCGACCTGGCGCACCAGCGCAGCGCGGTCAGGGTGACCGGCTACGACGCCGGCTCGCGCAGCGTGATCGACGAGCAGGCCGGCCCCGAGACCATCGATGCCGAGATCGGTACGGGCCGCACCGGTCCCCGGGTGGTCGCAAGCGCACTCGGCGCGGCCACCGCTATCCGGGTGCGTGAGGCAGCGCTGACCGGCAGTGAGGCAAGTGCCTGGGCGAAGGCGGAAATGCTGCGCCGGGCCCGGCAATTCGTCACCGCGGTCGGCACCACCCGCGGCACGGTCGACATGGTGGTGGGCAGCCGGTTGCGGCTGGAGCTGGTGGGACCACCCTTCGAGGGCAACGGCTACTACGTGACCCGGGTCAAGCACACCTTCGAGCTGCAGCAAGGCCTGCGCACCCGATTCGAAGCCGAGCGGTCCACCGTGAACGAGGTCGCCTGATGCCCCGGGCCAACCTGGTCGACGGATCGGGGCCGGTGTACCACGGCATCTACCCCGCGATCGTCACCGACCTGGTGGACAAGGAGAGCCTCGGCCGGATCGAGGTGCGGTTTCCCTGGCTGGGCACCGACGGCGACCGCGACGTCCGGGCCTGGGCCACGCTGTGCACCCCGTACGCCGACGACAACCAGGGCCTGATCATCGTGCCGGAGGTCAACAGCCAGGTGCTGGTGATGTTCGAGGCCGGCAACCTGCGCCGCCCGTACGTGGTGGGCTCAGCCTGGAACGGTAAGGAGAAACTTCCGCACCGGCCGGACGCCGCGAACAACATCCGGCTGCTGCGTACCCGAGCCGGCAGCAGGCTGGAGTTCGACGACACCGCGGGTGCCGCGAAGATCACCGTGTCGACGTCGAAAGGGCACCGGGTGGTGCTCGACGAGGGCGGCATGCAGATCACCGTGCAGCACGTCAACGGCTCGGTCATCCGGCTCACCGCGGCCGGGTCCATCGAGATCCAGGCCAACGTCTCGGTCGAGGTCAAGGCGCCGATGGTCAACGTCACTGCGCCGATCTCCACCTTCACCGGGGTCGTGAAATGCCAGAGCGTGGTCGCCGAGGCCTTCGTGGTCTCACCGGCCTACACCCCAGGTGTCGGGAACCTGCTGTGACCGGCTTCGTGGTGCGCGCGCCGTGGTACGTGCGGGAGCGCGACGGCATCGATCTGCGCGACCCGAAGTCGGTGCGGCCGTCGATCCAGATGTATGACGACCCGCAGTTCGTCAGCCGGCTGCTGGCCGACCCGCGCGACTCGCTGAAGTTCCGGACCGATGACCAGTGGTCCTACCCGGTGCCGGTTGCCAACCCGGCCGGTCGTACCGGGCGGCTGTTGTTCGCGACCAGCACCCTGGTGCACACCAACATTCGCAAGCTCTACCAGCCGAACCACAGTCGATTCTATGCCGTCGTGGTGGAGGTCTTCTGCGACGAGCCGGGACTTCCCCGGGCCGGGTCGCACGAGGACATCGACCTGCGGCTGGTACTTCGTCGCCAGCACCTGAGTACCTCCGGCGCGAAGCGGCCGACCCGGCGGCTGGCACGCAACCTGCTGGTGGAGCTGGCCAAGCAGCAGCACAACCTCGACCTGCCGGCGGGCTCGGATCCGGACGTGCGCGATGTGTACTGGGCCGACGCCGCCTGGCAGCGCCGGTTCGCCGAGGACAACGCCGAGCTGATCGACGAGCTGGCCCCGCACACCGATGTCGAGGCCTGGATGGTGGGGGCGGCCGGTGGCCAGTGGCGGGCGGTCGACACCGAGCCGGAACCTGGCCGCCCGCCGGACTCCGAGCAGGACTACCCGATGTGGCGACTGCCCCCGCGCGACGAGGATTGCGCGGCGGCCCGCACCCGCTCGCTCTGGTTCGGCCTGGTTCCGACGTACTCCGCCGACCATTCGGTCGATGCTCTCGGGCGATCCTCCGCCAAGCT
This sequence comes from Jatrophihabitans sp., assembly GCF_036389215.1. Lineage (GTDB taxonomy): Bacteria > Actinomycetota > Actinomycetes > Mycobacteriales > Jatrophihabitantaceae > Jatrophihabitans_A. The sequence continues at coordinate 23,760 of NZ_DASVQG010000091.1, read as the reverse complement.
GGACGAGCATGGGATCTATGAGGTTCAGTGCTTCGTCCGGCAGCCGCCACCGGCCGGTCACGAGCACTGCCCGCCGAAGATCTGGTGGTCCCAGCCCAGTGAGCCGTTCCGGCTGGCGGCCGCCTATGACCCGGACGGCACCAAGAACCGCACCATCTCCGTCACCGCGCCGGACCTGCGCCGGCTGGCGGCCCGGGCCGGTCAACGGCAGTCCGGCGGCTTGCAGATCAGCACACCACCCAAGTCCGGCCTCGGCCCGGTGCCTTTCAAGTCGATTCCGAACGCCCGCTCGCGAACACCCGGCGGCGACAGCATCTGCATGTTCGCCTTCGAGCTCTTCTTTCTGGTGGCGCTGTTCCTGTTCCTGCTGTTCCTGCCGATCATCGTGTTCGCCTTCCAGCTGTGGTGGCTGCTGGCGCTGCGGTTCTGCATCCCGCCCTCGGCCTCGTTCACGGTGCTGGCCAACTTCTTCGCCGCCGGCGGGGTGATGGCCGATATCGGAATGCCCGGCTTCGAAGACGCCACCGCCGCGCTGGATGAGATCACCGGACTGCCCGGCGACCCGGCCGCGGGCACTCCCGGCGGTGCGCTCCTGTTGAAGAACCAGGCGGATTTCGTTGCCCATCCCGACCGGCTGGACGACCTGGTCGCCGCGGCCGATCCGAACCTGGCGGTGGCTCCGCCGGATCCGCCGCCGGTCGAGACGAAGCCGGCGGACCCGCTGTGCAGATGAGCGTTACCCTCGCGCCCCCGGTACCGCGGCAGGCGGCCCGGGCCGAGGTGCCGCCGGTGGCCGCGGAGCTGATCGCGCCGGTGCGGGCACCCAGCCCGCTGTACCTGTCGCTGGCAACCGGCTCGCCGCACCGGATCTCAGATCCGCGCGATGCCGCCGAACAGCAGGCGGTGCGTGCCTCGAACCTGGTGGTGTCAGGTAGGCCCGGTGCCGTCGCCCCCGCCGGGCATTCGAGCATGCTGCCCGGCCGCGGCGGCCAGCCGCTGGACTCCACGACCCGCGCGTTCATGGAGCCGCGGTTCGGCACCGACCTGTCCGCAGTCCGGATCCACACCGGCTCGCGAGCCGACCGGATCGCCGGCCAGGTCGGCGCGAACGCGTTCACCGTCGGCTCCGACATCGCCTTCGCCAGCGGCAAGTACTCGCCCGACACCGGCCCGGGCCGGCGGCTGCTGGCGCATGAGTTGACGCACGTGCTCCAGCAGGATCCGCTTACGCTGCACCGCGATCCGCGCGACGCACTGGACCCGGCCAATCAGGGCGCGTGGAACTGGTATGACACCAAGGCGCACCGGGACCGGGACGGCTTCCTGGACACGGTGACCGCGGCGACGCCGGCTGCGCAAGCCGCGCAGGCGAAGCTGGCGGCCACCGCTGCGCCGCAGACCGATGAGGAACGCGCCTCGTTCGAGGCGATGGCGCTTACCCTCACCCGGCTGAACGCGATCCGGATGGTAGGCCGGCACCGTGCGGAACTGCTGCGCCGCAAGCAGGAGTTCGAGGCGATGGCCAAGGCGCCACCGAACCAGCAGGCCGGCGCCGGCGCGACCGACAACCCGCGGGCAGCGGATCTGGCCAAGGCGATCCGGGCGGCCGCTCAGACTACGACCGACCTGCGCGCCGAGCGGGACAAGCTCGTCAGCCTGCGCGAGACGATCGAGGCCGCGGTGCGGGTGAACGCCGGCGCGGAAGCGATCCCAGAGGAATACCAGACGCTGTGGACCGCAGCCGAAGCCGATTCCACCGCATTCGCCCTGCAGCGGCTGCTCGAGACCCGTTCCACGCTCGATCACGGCGGGCTGTCGTGGGGTTCGAAGAAGGTCGTGCTGATGGATCTGCGTAACGACCTGGCCACGCTGCGGTCGACTCAGATCAGTGGCATCGACCTGGCGTTGGCCCTGACCTACGACTCGTTCCCTTTCCTGGCCGACCTGAAGCCCTCCTACATCCTGCAGGGCAAGCAACACGCCGGAACGTCGGGCAAGGCCACCGCGTTCGGTCTGGGCCTGCTCTCGCTGGTGGTGCCGGTGCTGCTGCCGTATGCGGCCTACGTGGCGCACGAGGTGTACAAGAAGGCCGCGCCACCTACCGATGAGAGCCTGCTGGCCGAGGTTGGCGCGTCCTTCGACCGGCTTCTGAACAATACCGATGAGGCGATCGTCAAAGTCGGCTCCGGCGGCATCCATCCGCTGGACCTGCCGGGTGCGCTGGCCGCCACCCGGGCCGGCTTGCCCGAGTCGTTGCGTCCGGATCTCGATCGCCTGAAGACGCATCACGAAGCGGTCAAGTTCGCGACCGAGATGGCGCTGGCACTGGGTATCGCAGTGCTGACCGGAGTCACCGGCGGGCTGGCCGGCATCGGCTTCGCCGCCGCCGCAACCGCGACCGGGGTGGTCACCGCAGGTGTCGGGGTCGCCCAGCTCGGCGGGCAGTTGAAGGACATGCTGGATCGGCAGACGCTGGCCGCGGCCTCCACCAGCCCGGACGGCAGCCTGCTCGGAGTGAACGCGCCGAGCACCTTCGAGTGGACGATGTTCGCGGTGGCAGCCGCCCTGACCGCAGCCGATCTGGGGGCGCTGGCCAAGGAGATCCGCGCCGTCCGGCCGTCCTTCGCCGAGGAACCGCACCTGCCGGCCGGCCGGCCAGAACCGCACCCGCCGGAGAATGCCCCGAAAAACACGGCTCGAGCCGGTGAGCCCGAGTTCGGCGGGCCGACCAAGCCGGGCTCGGCGGTGGCTGCCGACGCCAACGAGGCCCGGTTGCTCGATTCCAGCAAGGGATCGGCGGTGCCGACGCCGGACCAGCTGGAGGGCGAGCTGGTGATCGTCCGGCGCAGCGAGGCCAAACCGATCAAGCAGGACGGTTACGTGGCCGAGGTGGAACTGCCCAACCAGCATGTCTGGCGCCGGGTGGAAGGCCCCGGCGGTGGCTGGTGCCGATTCTCCGATGGCCGGATCTGCGTGCCGGGCTTCGCCGCCGACGCGCAGACCAAGCAGATCATCACCTCGGCAGCGGACGTCGACAGGGTCCTGGTCCCGTTGCAGCCGCGGATCGACCGGCCGCCGACGTCGGTGCGGACGCCCGCGGACCTGTCGATGTGGGAGCTCTACAACGAGTACTGGGCCGAGCGGCTGGCGAGCATGCGCACCGACTTGCTGAACAAGGGCCAGACCACCAAGAACCTGCCGTGGACGTTCGAGGCCTTCCGCGAGACCTACACCGCCAACCCCGAGCTGATCAAGGCGGTGCGCGGCCGGCTCGCCCAAGGCACCATCGGCAACGCGATCGCCGACCTGCCCGGCGGCGGGCAGGTGGCACAGAACCTGGGAATCAGCCGGATACCCAACCCTGGCCGCGGCGAGGTGGTGTACCCGGACTTCGTCTGGAAGGGGCAGCGCGGCTATACCGCGGTGTCCAGCAAGGAGCGCTCGCTGGGCGGGATGTCCCGCGCCGAACTGGAACGGACGGTGCACCCCGATCTGGACGAGGCACTGGACAAGTACGCCGGCAGCAGCTACGTCCGCCGGCGCGGGTTGGAGGTGACGGGCCAGCGGATCGAGATCGACGAGGTACTGCTGAACTATCCGCAATCCACCCCGTCCTCGGTGCGCGAGGTGATCATCGACCTGGCCAAGAACTACCGCGGCGGCAAGGTCAAGATCTCCTTCTTCAAGCTCAGGTGAGAACGCAGTGGTGACGGCCCGGCAGCGACCATCACCAGATGCCTGACATCGTCGACAGCTGGGTCGGTCAAGGACCGCGGTTCCCCTTGCGGCCGGATGAGAATGGCGCTCTCGGCTGGCTGGAGGGCATGGACCTGATCCGGCAGTCGGTGGCCGCCGTGCTCGACACCGAGCCCGGTGAGCGCATCATGCGACCGGATTTCGGCTGTGGATTGCAGCGATATCTGATGGAGCCGAACACCCTGACCACCCGGACCGCGATGACCCAGGACATCACCGCCGCGCTGGAGCGTTGGGAGCCGAGGATCCGGTTGACCAACGTTGCGGTGACGCCGGGTGAGGATCCTTCACTGGTGTGGATCGAGATCGCCTACCTGCGCCGCGCCGACCTGCGGCCGGACAATCTCGTCTACCCGTTCTACCTGAAGTAGCGCCACCATGGCGCTGACCTCTCCGATCCTCGACGACCGCTCGTTCAGCCAGCTGCGGGACGAGCTGATCGCGCGCATCCCGGTGTACGCACCGAACTGGACCGACCACAACACCAGCGACCCCGGCATCGCCCTGCTGGAACTGTTCGCCTACCTCGGCGAGGCGCTGCTCTACCGCTTCAACCAGATCCCCGAGACCGCCCGGATCGAGTTCCTGCGGTTGCTCGGCGTGGCACCCCGGCCGGCCCGGCCGGCCCGGCTGCTGATCGCTGCCAGCACCGACATCCCGGCCGGCTCCCGAGTCGGGAAGGGAACGGTCGCCAGCGCCGGTTCGGTGAGCTTCCAGACCGAGGCCGAGCTGTACGCCTGGCCGGTCCAGCTGCTCGGAGCCGGCAAGACCCCGCAGGCCCCGGAGAACACCAAGGCCGGCCGGGAAAGCAGCGCCGACGCGCTGGCCCGCGCCGGCTTGGTGGACCCGGCAGCTGCCCAGTTCTACCGGACGGCGATCCTGCCCGCGGACCCGATGGCACCGGACGCGGTGCTGGTGGACGTCAGCGCGCAGGTCGACAAGAGCCTCTGGGTGGCCGTACTGCACGCTGACGGCAGCCCGATCACGGAACTCGCCGGCCGGTCGCTGTTCGTCGGCGTGGCATTCGAGGAGACCTTCGATCCACCGGAAGCACTGGAATCCCTGGACGCCGGGCAGTTCCGGGCGGACGGCCTGCAGCCGGCCGCGCCGCCGATGGTGTGGCAGATCTGGGATCCGGTCGGCGGCCTGTCGAACGTGCCGGTGCTCGGCGACACCACCGGCGGGATGGTCCGTACCGGCGTGCTGGAACTGCAGTTGCCGCAGCCGATGCCGAACCTCACCGGCGCGGTGAGCGCCGGCGGCGCGGACAGCCCGCCCCCGCTTGCCGATGACAAGCTGGCGCGACAGGTGATCGGGTGGCTGCGGGTCAGCCGGCCCAAGACCGCCGACATCGGTGACACCATCAAGCGGGTGCGCTGGGTGGGTGCCAACGCGGTTTCCGCGGTGCAGTCCCGGACGGCGCCGGTGGAGCTGCTGGGCACCGGCACCGGCGACGCGGACCAGCGCTATCCGCTCAACCAGCACCCGGTGCTGCCGAAGACCATCGAGCTGCAGGTGGAGGAGCCGGACGGCTGGCAGCCCTGGCTGGAGGTCGACAACTTCGCGGCCAGTGGCATGACCGATCGGCATTTCACGGTTGATTACAACCAGGGCGCGGTGCAGTTCGGCCGGCGCCGGGTTCCACAGCTCGGCGAGCGGATCCGGGTGGTCGGCTACCAGTACGGCGGCGGGCTGGTCGGCAACGTGGCGGCCAAGGCGGTCAGCGGCCTGGTCGGCACGGCGGGGGTCAAGGCCACCAACCCGCTGCCTGCCACCGGCGGCGCCGATCCGGCCAGCGTGCCGGAGGCGCTGGAGCAGATCCCGGCCCACGTACACCGGCACGACCGGGCGGTGATCGCTGAGGACTTCACGGCGCTCGCCCGGCAGATCACCGGCGTGGCCCGCGCCGAGGCGCTGCCACTGCTCTACCCCGACAGCCCGGCGGAGCCCGCCGCCGGGGTGGTCAGCGTGGTGGTGTTCCCGGCCGAGGACCAACGCGATCCAGCGGCACCGACGCCGGACCTGGGGCTGTTGCGGCAGGTGGCAGGTCACCTGGACGCGGCCCGCCTCATCACGACCGAGCTGTACGTGATCCCGCCGACCTACGTCCCGATCGCGGTATCGGTGGGAGTCGCGGTACGCACCGGCTACCAGGTGGACGCGGTGCGCCGGTGGGTCGAGCAGATCCTGCGGCAGTACCTGTCCCCGTTGCCGCCTTTCGGCCCGGACGGTGACGGCTGGCCGCTCGGCCGGACCGTCCGGCGGGCCGAGCTGGCCGCGGTGGCCGTGCAGGTCGAGGGCGTGGAGTACCTGCACGACCTGAAGCTGGCCACGGTGGGATCCTCCGAGCCGGTGCCCCGCGAGACCATCGAGTTGCAGCGCTGGCAGTCACCCAAGGTGCTCGACCTGAGCGTGGTGTCCGGGCCGCCGCTGGCGCCTGGTGAGGCCTACGAACCGGACCCGCCGGCCAAGCCGCCGGTGCCGCTGCCGCTGGATGTGTGCTGATGTACGGCGACCGGAGTTTCAGCCTGCTCGTCCAACCGGATCAGTGGGCGCGGTGCGCGCACCAGAACACCGCGCTGCTGGCCGGCGGCGGCGTGGAGCTGGACTGGGCCGACTCCGATCCGTCCGAGCGCTGCGACCCGGCGCCCGCCCGTCCGGCCGCGGTGTCGGGGCTGGCCTTCGATCGATGGTGCCGCAGTTACCGGTCCCGCACCGGCACCGGCGCGGTGGAGGTGGCCGAAGCCCGGACGGTCCCGATGCGCGCCGACTGCCCCGGCCCGCTGGACCGGCCGACCGCGCTGGCCGTGGACTCCGGGCAGCGGCTGTATGTGATCGAGGCCGGTACCGGCTCGGTGCTGGTGGTAGACCTGATCGGCCGGCGGGTGCTGCGCCGGATCGCGCTGGGCAGGCATCGGCCGGTCGACCTGGTTGCCGAGTGCGGCCGGGCGCTGCTGCTGTGCCGCCGGCCGGACGCGCTGTACTGCCTGGACGGCCGGCGCGGCCCGCGTCCCGGCCCGGTGCTGGTCCGGCCCAGGTGCGCCGCCGGGCTGCCACCGCGACGGGTCACCGTCGGCTGGCTGGTGCTGTGGTCCGACGGCCGGACCGGCGTGATCGCCCGGCCGGACGGCACCGTCGAACTCGAGGTGGACGGCGCCACCGACCTGGAAGTCGACCGGTCGGGTCTGCTGGTGGTGGCACGCGGGCCGGGCCGGTCGCTGCGCCGGTTCCAGCGCGACGCCACGTCGGGGTGGACCGAGCTGGAGCCGGTCGGCGCACCCGGCTACGACGGTGGCGCACTGACCTTCGCACCGGACGGCCGGATCGCCTACACCACGTCGGGCGGCTGGCAGTCGAGCACCGGCTCGGTGGCTCGGCATCAGAGCGAGGGCACGGTCACCAGCTACCGGCTGGACAGCGGCAGCTACCGCACCCGGTGGGGCCGGATGTTCCTGCAGGCCTGCCTGCCGGTGCACACCAGCGTCCGGGTGCGGTGGCTTACCAGCGACGAGGACGAGGTGCCGGATCCGATCCCGGCCAGCCCGCCGTCGCGGGGCGCGCGCTCGGTGCCGCATCCGGAGCAGACCCCACCGCTGCCGCCGGCCACGTTGCTGGCCGCGCTGCCCGCCGACGGCGCCCCGCTGTACCGGCGCGGCGCGGAGGACCCCTGGCAGCCGGGTCCGGACGGGTTCGCCAGCTACGAGGCGCCGGTCGCCGCACCACCGGGCCGGTACCTCTGGCTGCAGTTGCAGCTGACCGGCACGGCCGGCGTGACGCCCCGGGTCCGCGGTCTGCGGATCGAGCGTCCGGGCCACCGGCTGCTGTCCTCGCTGCCGCGGGCCTGGTCACGGCAGGAGCAGGATGCCGCCTGGCTGCAGCAGTTCCTGGCGCCGGCCGAGGGCATGCTCGACGAGCTGGACTGGCAGGCCGCGCAGCGCAGCGTCCTGCTCGACCCGCGCGCCACCCCGGCCGAGGCGCTGCCCTGGCTCGCCTCGTTCGCAGGCCTGGTGCTGGATCAGCGCTGGCCGGAGCCGGCCCGGCGGACCTTGGTCGCCGAGGCCTATTCGCTGTTCGCCCGGCGCGGTACCAAGCAGGCGCTGGTGCGCACCCTGGGCATCTACCTCGGCCGCGATCCGGTACTGGTCGAACGCTGGCAGCTGCGCGGGCTGGGCGGCACCGTGCTCGGGGTGGCCGAGCCGGAGCCCGCGCCCCGGGTCGGCGCCAACCTCGACACCGGCACTCTGGGCCGGTTCACCATCGGCGGCCGGCTGCCCCACGACGACTCCTTCCGTGCCAGCGCGCACCGGTTCACCGTGCTGATACCGGGAACCTTGACCGCCGAGCAGCGCGAGGTGGTGCAGGACCTGCTGGACAGCCAGCGACCGGCGCACACCCTGGTCGACCTGTGCGAGTTGGGCAGCGGTATGCGGGTGGGCAGCCGGCTCCGGGTAGCGCTGACCTCGTTCATCGGTCCGGGTGCGCAGATCGAGCCCGCCGTGCTCGGTGAGCAACGGCTCGGCACCGACGGCTCGCTGGGCGTCGCCGCGGTCGGCTCCCGGCTCGGCCAGAACTCGGCGACCGGACGGGTGCTGGTCGGATGACCGGGCTGGCGATCCATCAGCTGACCGCGACGGTGCACGCCGAGCAGGCCGACCGGGCGGCCACCTTGCTGCGCCGGGTGGCCGCCGACTCACTCGAGCGCGCCTGGCACTCGGTGGCGGTACCACCGGGCCACTGGTGCGTGCGCCAGTTGCGGGTCCGGCTCGAACTGCGGGCCGAGTCCGGCGACGCCGGCCTGCAGCAGCAGTGGGCGCAGTCCCTGGTGGACGCACTGCTCGGCGCGCTGCGAGCCGGCTCACCCGACGTGCTGCACTACCAGCGGGAAGCTGACGTGCTGAGCGACCTGCTCGTCTCGCTGTGCCACCGGAACTCCGATCGGCTGTGGGCCTGGCGGCGGCTGGGGCTGGTGCTCGACCAGGGGCCGGATCCGGCGCAGCGGCCGGCCGATGCGGCAGTCGCGGCGCTGGCTGCCCTGCCTTCTGATGCGCTGGTTGCCCTCGGCCGGACGATCGCGGCAGCCGGGTTCGCCGCCGTGCATCGGCTGCTCGGTCGAGGTGGCTGGTGCGCGGTCGCTGACCTCGTCGTGTCGGCGGCCGGGGTGTCCCCGACGGCCGTCCACGGCGCCGGGGAGGACGCGGCGACACCGCGGCGACGGCGAGATCACCCGGCGCCCGCCGGCAACCCGGCGGAGGAGGCGGCGCGCGAGCCGGCCCACCAGTCGCCCAGCCAGACCCCGGACCGGACCGGGTCACCCGCGCCGATCGCCGACCGGCAACTCGCCCGGACGCTGGCAGCCGGCTCGGCCATCGCCCGAGCGGCGCGGGCCAGCGGGCTTCGCCCCGACCCCGATACGGCACACGCCTGGGCCGTGCTGGCAATCGCGGAGGCGGATCCGGCCAGCCTGCAGCACCCTCGAGCAGGCGTGCTACTGGCCGAGGTGGCCCGGCTGCTCGTTGCGGATCTCGCCGGGCCGGGCCTGCTGGCGTCCACGGTCGGACCGGTCGACCGGCCGGCCGCACGCGGCACGACAGCACCGGTACCGCCACGGTCGGCAGCCGAGCCTGCTCCGCTGGTCGAGAATGCCCTGTCCAAGGCGGGTCAAACGGCTCAACCCGCCGTTCCTGAGCCGGCCGATGGTGGCGAACCGCACGCTGCTGCGGCCACCGAACCGGACGACCGGACCGGCAGGCCGACCGAGTGGGGCGGCCTGCTGTTCCTGCTCGCCACCGCGCAGGCAGCCGGCATTCCCGGCGAGCTGCGCGCCGATCCGGCGCTCGCCACCCGATCCCTGCGGTGGTTGCTGCATCAGCTCGGCCTGCTGCTGGTCCCGGCGCCGGCCGATGATCCGGCGGTGCTCGCCTGCTGCGGGCTGGCCGGCGACCAGCCGCCACCGGGTGGGGTGCCCGAGGATTCCGAGCGAAATTGCCTGACCGGCTTTGCCGACCGCTGGCTCGCGGTCACCGCCGAACTGCTGGATGAGCCGGTGGCTGAGTTCCGGCCGCGATTGCGCCGATCCGCGCTGGTGATTGCCGAACCGGGCTGGATCGAGCTGCGGATGCGCGCCGACGAGGTCGACCTGGACGTGCGCCGGACCGGCCTGGATCTGGATCCGGGTTGGGTGCCGTGGCTGGGGGCGGTGGTGCGCTATGTCTATCTCTGAAAAGTTGATCTCTGAGCAGTCCATCCCTGAGCAGACCATCGCCTTGGACCGGCCGGCCGGCGAGCTGATTGCCGGCGCGGCCCGGGTGGCTCGCGCCATCGCCGACGTGCTGTTGCTGCGCTGCCCGGACCAGCCCGCTGGCCGGGAGGCCGCGGAGTTCCTGTACGAGTGGGCAAAGGCGCAGGAGCAGGACACCGCAGCCGTCGAGCCGACGGATGCCCAGCTGAGCCGGCTGGGCATCCGGTACCGGCTCACCCCGGTCGAGCTCGATCTGATCCTGCTGGCCGGATTGCCCGAGGAACACGAGGGAATCGCCGCTACCCTGCGCAGCCTGCATCCGCAGGGTGAGCCGCATCCATCGCTCGGGCTGGCCGCGCTGGCGCTCAATCGTGAACGGGCCGATCTCGGCGCGGTGGTGGGCACCGGGACGGCGTTCCGGCACGGGCTGCTCCGGTTGACCGGAAGCGGCACGCTGTTCGAGCGGTCGCTGGAGCTTGCCGCCGAACTGTGGCCGGCACTGCGGGGCTGGGACGGCTGGCCGGCCGAGCTGCCCCGGCTCCGGCCGGCATCGGCACTGCCCGGGCTGGCCGGCTGGCTGGGCGATCCGGCTGTGGCCGCGGCGGTCGGCGCGCTGGCCGGCCACGCGGACGTCACCGTGCTGGTGCACAGCGCGGACGAGACGGTAGGCCTGAGCCGATGCGTGCTGGCCGCCGAGCAAGCCGGCCTCGCGGTGGTCGCCGGCCGGGTGGCCGCGGCGGATCGGCGCGGGATCGAGCTGCTGTGCGCGCACGCGGCGGCACGCGATTGCCTGCCGCTGCTGGCCATTGCCAGCGATCAGCCGGTCACCCTGGCGGTGGACGGACTGCCGGGTCCGGTGCTGGAGCTGGCCCCGACCGGCACGGTACGGCATCCGGCCGGCCGGGCGGTCGCGGTGCTGCCGGTGCAGCCGGTGCCGCACAGCGACGTCCGGACCGCCTGGCGGCAGGCCGTGCCGGAGCTCGACGAGGCCCGGCTGGCCGCACGGCATCCGTTGGATCCGGCACTGACCGCGCAGATCGCGCTGGACCTGCGCGAGCAGCCGGGTCCACCGGCCCTCGCCGGGATCTCGGCGCTGATCCGGGCCCGGGCCACGGCCGGCCTGCCGGCCGGGCTGGAACTGCTGAGGCCGGCGGTGGCCTGGCATGAACTGGTGTTGCCACTGGACAGCGCCTGCCAGTTGCGCGAGGCGGTCGCCCGGCTCGACCACCAGGCCGAGGTGCTCGAGGACTGGCAGATGGGATCGCGCGCTCATGCCACCCGCGGCGTCCGGCTGCTGTTCACCGGGCCGCCCGGCACCGGCAAGTCACTGGCCGCGGGCGCGATCGCCACCGCGGCGCGCACCGACCTGCTCGTGGTGGACGTGTCCCGGGTGGTGTCGAAATGGCTCGGTGAGACGGAGAAGAACCTGGCTTCGGCGTTCGACGCCGCCGAGCAGACCCAGGCGGTGCTGCTGCTGGACGAGGCGGACGCGCTGTTCGGCAGCCGCACCGAGATCTCCGACGCGCACGACCGGTACGCCAACCTGGAGACCGCCTACCTGCTGCAGCGGCTCGACGCCTTCGGTGGGGTGGCGGTGCTGGCCACCAACCTGCGGCAGAACATCGACGCCGCGTTCATCCGCCGGATGGACTTCGTGGTGGAGTTCTCGCTGCCGGATCTGGCTTCCCGCGCCGCGCTGTGGCGGTTGCACCTGCCGGCCGGAACACGCTGCGAGGACGTCGACATCGAAGGCCTGGCCCGGCTCTACCCGGTGCCCGGCGGCTGGGTGCGCAACGTGGCCGTGGCAGCGGCGTTCAGCGCCGCCGCGGCGGGCGATCGGGTGCGCCCGGAGCACCTGAGCGCGGCGATGCGCCGCGAATATGCCAAAGCGGCGATGCCGTTCCCAGGCGAACCTCCGAGGAGGCGACATGACCAAGTGTGACGACACCGTCGACGCGAGCGCTCTGCAGGACTGCGGCTGCGAGTCCTGCTGCGCGGCCGACCTGCCGGCGAACCCCTTCCTGGACCTGCGCGCGACCTACGGCATGCTGCTCGGCGAGGACGATTTCCGGGTCCTGATGGGAAATCCGCGCGGCAAGCAGATGCTGCACTCGTCCTGGCTGCACGGCAGCGGTGTGGTCTGGGGCTACCGCGTCCAGACCAGCGGAGTGCGCGATCTCAAGGTCGCCCCCGGCCTGGGCATCGATTGCCTCGGCCGCGAGGTGCTCCTGGATGTGACCACCTGCCTGGACGTCCGCGACAGCCTCACCGAGCTGGCCCAGGCGCCGGACTGCACCGACGAGCGCTGCGAGTGCCGGCATCAACGCTCAGAGCGGGACGAGTCCGGCCGGCGGGTGCTGCACGGCTGCCTGGTGGTCGACTTCGACTGCTGCCGGACGGCCGCGGTGCCGACCCTAGCCAGCCCGTGCGATGTCACCCGCAAGCACGACGACTATTCCCGGGTCGTCGAGCGCGCCACGCTCAGGCTGCGGCCGGGTTGCTGCGGCCGGCGGCCCGATCCGTACCACCGCGTCCGGGTGCTGCTCGGGCTGGACCAGCCTCGCGACGGCGACGGCGAGGTGCTCGATGCCCGCCGGAGGATCGCGAGCGCCCCGGTCGGCGAGCGGGCCGAACTGCTGTCGCACTACTTCCGCTGCTTCAGCGCCGCGGACGCCGGCGACCGCTGGCCGGCGCGGGAGCCGGGTGAGTGCTACCCGTCGCTCTTCCCGGCCGACGAGGACGCCGCCGCGATCGTGCTCGCCTGCATCGACATCACCGTGCAGGAGACCGAGGACTGCCTCGCGATCATCGAGATGCGGGTGGACGAGTGCGTCCGGACGACCCTGCTGCCGACCGCGTCGATACAGGAGCTGGTCTGCGCGCTGGCACCGCTGCTGGCGATGATGCCGCAGCCCGACGCCGGCGGGCCGAGGGTGCGCCCGCCGCTGGAGTGGTCGGAGGATCTGCGCCGATTGATCATCCCGGTCACCGGGCCCCTCGTTCCCGGCTCGATCCGCCGGGCGATCGAGATCACCTCACTGTCCGAACGGGGGTGGGTGGACGAGGACATCGACGCGATCCGGTATTCCGGCGGAGACCAGCCGCGCATCGAGGTGGATCTGGCCGACCGTCCCATCAACGACCTGGTTCGGGTGATCGTGCGCGGCACCGGCCCGGCGCCGGTGTTCGGCAGCGATCCGCTGGTGCCCCTTGCCGGGCTGGTGGACGGACCGCCCGTCGGCACCAGCGACGGGCACGACGCGGTGCTGACGTTCCGCAATCCGCGGCTTACCGAGGAAGGGGAGTCGGCATGATCAGCAAGGATGCGCAGGTAGCCGGCCCGGATGGGGCGACCGTCGCCGGTGATCTGCGGCGGTTGCAGCCGGTGGACGGATTGTTCCTCCGGGCCGAGCACCTGCTGGCCATCGAGACCTACGCCGCGGCGCTGGCCCGGGCTGCCGGGCAAGCCCGCGGCACCGGCATCGTGTACGGCTTCCAGACCCGGATCAGCCAGGATGGGCGGGGTCTGCAGGTCGGGCCAGGTGCTGCGCTGGACCCGACCGGCCGGCTGCTGCGCTCGCAGGCCACCGCGCAGTTCGACTTCGCCGATGCGCCGCCGCTGACCAGCGAGCAGACCGGTTACTGGATCGTGGTGATCTCGCCCGCCGAATGGAGCGAAGGCAGCGAGAAGGTGTACGGCAGCCTCTGTGAGGATCCGTGTTCCGGTTCTGCGATCCAGCCGTGGACCGAGGAGGGCATCACCGTCTCGCTGGTGCCGGCCAGCCTTACCGGGCTGGCCGAGGCGACGCCGGAGCAGCGGCGCAACGTGCTGGCCTCAGGCTACTTCGAGCACGAGCGCGAGACCGGTGAGCCGTGGCTGACCCCGCCCGGGGTGGCCACCGGGCTGTCCGCCGAGGAATGGACCGGCGCGCTGGCCGCCCCCGGCTCCGCGGTCGTGCCGTTGGCCTTGCTGCAGCGCTACCAGGGCAGCTACCTGCTGGATGTCTGGGCCGCTCGCCGGGAGATCGGCGGGGCGCCGGAGAGCACCGGCTGGCTGGGGCACCTGGCCTTCCGGCCGTGGAACGTGTTCCTGGCCCAGCTGCTTCAGTTCCAGGACCAGCTGGCCCAGGCCAGTGACCGCTCGCCACGGGTGCGCCGGCGTGAACTGGTGAACCCCCGGGATGCGGTGACGACGAAGTTTGCCGAGTCCATCAAGGACAAACCCATCTCCCGGTGGACCGATGTGAAGGAGTTCCTCGCCGACTACTGGTCGACCGAGGCCGCACACTCAATGTCCGTGATGGCGGGATCGCTCTTGCAGCAGGGGTTTCTCGAGCTTCCACCGGCCGGGTACCTGCAGGTGCCCGACGATCCCAAGGGAATCCAGACGGCGATCGCGGGTTACTTCGACGGTGCGCACCTCGAACTGCGCACCCGGGCGGTCCGGGCAGACGAGGTGCCGGCCTTGTTCGAGCAGGCGCGCAGCACCGACCGGATCCCACTGCTGGCCGAGGATCCGCTGCCACGGGTGGACATTCTGGTGCCAGCCCGGCCGGCGGACCTGGCGGCGCTGAAGACGCAGGCCTACGGCTGGGTGGCCTTTGTCCGCCGGCGGTCCACCGATCAGGATCCGGAGACTCCCGAGTCGGAGCCGGTGGTGGTGTACGAGGTGACCGGACAGCTCGCCGAGGTGCGCAGGCAGGCACAGGCCGGGCGGCTGCCCTCGGATGAGTCCAGGGTTGGTGAGCTGACCTACCCGCGCGGCTCCTGGGAATACCCGGGCGGCGACGTGGCACTGAAGCTGACCCTGGACGGCCGGCGACGGCTGGCCGCGCTGGCGGTGGTATCCAGCGAAGCCCGCCGTCCGCTGGGCGCGCTACGCGCGACGCTGTTCGTCGCCTCGCTGGACGAGGGGCTGGATCCGGTGCCCGTTCACGCATCAGCTGTGGCGCAGGTACCGGCGGAAGCAATCATCATCGTGCACGACAGACCTGATCAGGCGGACAGCGATGAGGTCGCGGTGTTCGAGGTGAGCGCAGCGTTGGCGCAGGTGCAGGCAGATGCCGAAGCCGGCCGGTTGCCGGACCAGACGTCCCGGGTCGGCGTGCTGCGCTATCAGAAGGGGGAATGGCAGGATCCGTCCGGGCTGGTTGCCGGAATGGTGCATCAGGATGCGCCCGCCGCCGCAATAGCCGTGGTGCGGTCCGCGGACCGGTTGCCGCTGGCCTCGAAGCGGGTCAAGCAGTTCCTGGCCTCGCCGCTGGTCGGCCTCGGCGCAATCCCGATTCATCAGTACGCATCGGGTGAAGCGGCCGAGGAAGCGATCATCGTCGTGCACGACACCGCGCCGATCAACTAGCAGGGGTCGAGCTCATGACAGCGGTGCGGCTGCCTCGGGTCGGGGTGTGCGTCATTCGGGTCGAGGTGTCAGCCGACCATACGGTCATCACGGTAACCGTGAACCGCAACATCAGCCGGAGCCTGCAGTCGGCCCAACCCGATGAGACCCACCGATTTGTGGACAGGGAGGCCACCCTGGCCGAGGTGGCTAGGTTTCTGGATTCACTGCAGGTCAAACGTCAACTGCCCCTGAGCGAGCGATCTTGACGCTCGTGTCCGGATTCCGCGGCGACTGCCTCCTGATGTGACATACCGGTGACGCTGATCGGCTAGCGTCGCAGGCCAGTTGCTTTAGTGGGGAGGATGCCATGGGCCTGCTTCCCGCTGACTCAACGGCACGTTGCGTGGTGCACCTTGTCGGGGGGCCATACGTTTCAACGCAGGGGATGCGCCAAGAGGTTCCAGAAGGCAGCAAACGGTTGCTTGCCTTCGTCGCGTTGCGGCACGGTCGAGTGGAGCGACGGCATGCTGCCGGGATGCTCTGGCCGACCGGCGGTGACGGCCGGGCTGCCGGGAACCTGCGCTCGTCGTTATGGCGGCTGCGTGGCGCCGGTATCGAGGTGCTGGTCGCCGACAAGTGGTCGCTGTCGCTGGCTCCTGGCGTCGTGGTCGACGTCGATCAGCTGTGTGGCTGGGCGAACCGGCTGATCAACGGCGCGGCCGAGACGGCCGATCTGCAACTGGCCCGCGGCCGGCTGGATGCGCTGGACCTGCTGCCGGGTTGGTACGACGACTGGGCGATCATGGAGCGGGAGCGGATCCGGCAGCGGGTGCTGCACGCCTTCGAAGCGCTCAGCCGGGAGCTCAGCCGGCGCGGCCGGCATGCCGATGCCGTGGAGGCAGCGATGATCGCCATCGACGCCGACCCGCTGCGTGAGAGCGCGCACCGGTTGCTGATCGAGGTCCACCTTGCCGAGGGCAACTGGGTCGAGGCACAACGCCGGTTGTTCGCCTATCGCACCATCCTGCGTGAGGAGCTGGGCGTGCAACCGAGCCGTGAGCTGCTGACCTGGTTCGCCGCGCGTTCGGACAACATGCTCTCTGCCGCTGCTACCGCCACCTAGCGACTACCTGGCGACCGGGCGGCGTGCCGTCGCCCGGTCGCTGGTCAGTCGCTCAGTCGGTGAGTTCCCGCTCGCGGTGCTCCTCGCGGGAGGACTCGGCCGCGGCCAGCGCGTCGAGTTCGGCCTGGATGTCGGCCTTCTCACGGACCGGGTAGAAGAAGCCCCGGATGCTGGGCCTGCGCGGCGTCCCGAGCTGGTTCATCTTCTTGGGCACCGGCGTTCCAGCGTAGCCCAGCTGCCCATGGCCGTGGGCGTCCACCGCGCCCAATGGCTGATGGATCTCGATGAACTCCCCGTGCGGCAACAGCTTGATGATGCCGGTCTCGATGCCGTGCTCGAGCACCTCACGGTCATGCCGTTGCAGGCCCAGGCAGATCTTGTAGGTCGCGGCGTACACGAGCGGAGGCAGCACCAGCAGGCTGATCCGGCCGGCCCAGGTCATCGCGTTCAGCGAGATGTCGAAGGCCTTGGCGATCAGGTCGTTGCCGCCGGAGACCAGCAGCACGCCGTAGAACGTGATCGCCATCGCGCCCAGGCCGGTGCGGACCGGCACGTCCCGCGGTCGCTGCAGCAGGTTGTGCGCGGACTTGTCGTGGGTGAACTTCGCTTCCAGGAACGGGTACGCCCCGGCAAGGCTGAACATGATTCCCGGCAGCACCAGCGTCGGCCAGAACAGCGGCGGGATCGTGTGGTCGAACAGCCTGATCTCCCACGAGGGGAAGAGCCGGGTCGAGCCGTCGAGGAAGCCGATGTACCAGTCCGGCTGGGAACCCGAGGACACCTGCCCGGGGTTGTACGGGCCGAACAGCCAGACCGGGTTGATCTGGGCGAGGCCGCCGAGCGCGGCGCAGACGGCGAACACGATGAAGAAGAAGCCACCGGCCTTCATGCCGTAGGTCGGGTACATCCGCTCGCCGCTGACGGTCTGCTCGGTCTTGCCCGGGCCGGGGAACTCGGTGTGCTTCTGCTTGACCAGCAGGGCCATGTGGGCGCCGATCAGACCCGCCAGGATGCCCGGAACCAGCAGGACGTGCACGATGTAGAGCCGGCCGATGATCACGGTGCCCGGGAACTTGCCACCGAAGACCAGGAACTCCGCCCAGCTGCCGATCACCGGGATGGACTGCATGATCGCGGCGGCGATCCGCAGGCCGGTGCCCGAGAGCAGGTCATCGGGCAGCGAGTAACCGGCGAAGCCCTCGACCAGGCCGAGCGTGATCAGGCCCAGGCCGATCAGCCAGTTGAGCTCGCGCGGCTTGCGGAACGCTCCGGTGAAGAAGACCCGGAACATGTGCACCAGCATCGCGGCCATGAACAGCAGCGCCGCCCAGTGGTGGATCTGGCGCATCACCAGGCCGCCGCGGACCTCGAAGGAGATGTCGAGGGTCGAGGCGTAGGCCCGCGACATCTGCACGCCGTCCAGCGGCACGTAGGCGCCGTCGTAGCGCACCTCTGCCATCGAGGCGTCGAAGAAGAAGGTCAGGAAGGTGCCGGACAGGATCAGGATGATGAACGAGTACAGCGCGATCTCGCCCATCATGAACGACCAGTGGTCCGGGAAGACCTTGTTGAGCTGCTTGCGCATGCCGCCGGCTATGCCCAGCCGGTCCTCGCCCCAGCGGGCTGCCTTGCCCTGCGGCGTCCTCGGCTTGTCGAAGCGCTTCGGGCCCTTGACAGTGGGGCCGGTGGGGCCCGTCGGGCCGGTGCCGGACATGGTGTGGTCCGCGGGGTTGGTGGTCGTCATGGCCGCTCCCAGAACGATGGGCCGATCGCCTCAGGATAGTCGTCCCGGGCTATGAAGTACTGCCGTCCGTCGACCATCTCGACGTTCAGCGGCAGCTTGGGGAGGCTGCGGGTTGCCGGGCCGAACACCGGCTTGGCGTCCTGCAGCACGTCGAACTGCGACTGGTGGCACGGGCAGAGCAGGCGTCCGGTCTTCTGCTCGTACAGCGATGCCGGGCAGCCGGCGTGCGTGCAGATCTTGGAGAAGGCCACGTAGTCGCCCCAGCCGAAGTCGGCCTGGCCCTTGCGCGCCTTGACCGCCTGGCCCGGGCGCAGCCGGATCAGCAGCGTGGGGGAGTCCGCGTCCTTGGTGCCACCTTCGACGCCGGGGAACACCGTCGCCAGACCACCGGGCAGCAGATCGTCGGGGCTGACCCGGCGGCCGTCGTAGTAGACCAGCGGCACGCCGGCCTCGAACGGGGTGTGGAACAGGCTCTGGCGAGGCCCGCGGTTCGGCTTCTTGATCATGGCGCCGATCAGCGCGACCAGCGGGACCGCGGCGAGCGCGCCACCGGCCAGTCCCAGGGTGCTCTTGAGCATCGAGCGGCGCGCGATGCCGAGATCTTCGAAACCCGACACCAGGGTGCCGGCGCCCAGGATCTGGGCGGTCATGTCCGAGGCGCCGTCGTGCCGGTCCTGTACGGCCTCCTCCTCGGGCAGCAGCCACTTGGCCCAGAGCACCACGCCGATGCCGATGCAGGCCAGCGACAGCCCGAGCAGGCCGCCGATCAGCGGCGTGAAGTACCGGTAGTTCTGGTTGCCGGTGCCCGGCAACCGCCACTCGAAGGGCACCGCGCCGCAGAAGACCACGATGAAGGCGACGGCTGCCAGGAAACCGATCAGAAAGATGATCGCGATGGTGCGCTCGGCGCGCTTCTCGGCCTTGGTGCCGGCAATGGGGAAGCGATCGCGCCGGTGGACGATGTAGACGCCGTCGGCCTCGGCGCCGGCCATCATCGCCTCTTCCGGGCTCAGCTGCGCGGCTTCCTCGGCCGTGAGCTGCTCACCGGGGGCGGCCCCGTGCGTGGTACTCACAAGCGGGCTCCGATCCACAGGATCGACACCATCAGGACGCCGAGGCCGGCGGTCCAGATCACCAGGCCTTCGGCGACCGGACCGATCCGGCCGAGGCCGGCGCCACCCGGGTCGTTGGACTCCTTCATGGCCTGCACGTAACCGATGATGGCGCGCTTCTGCTCGGGAGTGATCTGGTTGTTGCCGAAGACCGGCATGTTCTCCGGCCCGACCTGCATGGCCGTGTAGAGCTGGCGGTCGGTGGCCCGGTACAGGTCCGGCGCGATCTTGCCCGCCGACAGCGGCGCGCCGTGCCCGGTGGCCCCGTGGCAGGAGGCGCAGTTCAGCCGGAACAGCTCGCCCCCGTCACCGAGCTTGTCAGCGTCGGCCCGCAGGTCGGCGTCGGCGGCCGGCACCTCCGGCCCGCCGCCCTTGGACTGCACGAACGCGCCGAGCTGCAGGATCTCCTGCTCGTTGAACTTGGGCACCTTGCGCAGCTCCCAGGCGCCCTGCACCGGTGCCGGCATCCGGCCGGTGCTCACCTGGAAGTAGACGTCGGCCGAGCCGGTCCCCACGATCGTCGGACCGCGGCCGGTCACTCCTTCGAGGTTGGCGCCATGGCAGGTGATGCAGCTGTTGTTGTAGAGCTGGCGGCCCGCTTCGACGTCCTGGCTGGTGGCCGCGGTGTCATCGGCGCCGGAGGCCGGGGCGAGCATGGCGTAGCCGCCGCCGACCACGGTCAGCGCGCCGACCAGCACCGCCAGGCTGGTGATCCGGCGGCGCAGGGCGCGGCGCCGGGGCGTTGCGGTCCGTGACGGGGCAGGCCGGCCGGTGTCGTCCACGACAGCCGGCGTGAAACCGAGGTCGCCGTCCGCGTCGAGGTGTTCCTCGTCGGTCATGGACGTCCTTTCGCTGGTCGGCCGAGGTGCCGATCGGACCCGGTTGCGCTGCTCACCGGAACTCCCAAGGGGGTAACTCTCAACGGATAACTCAATGGATCAGGTAGATCGTGGCGAACAACCCGATCCAGACGACGTCGACGAAGTGCCAGTAGTAGGACACCACGATTGCCGCGGTCGCCTGCGCCGGGGTGAACCGGCCCAGGGCGGTGCGGGCAAGGAAGAACAGGAACGCGATCAGGCCGCCGGTGACGTGCAGGCCGTGGAAGCCGGTGGTGAGGTAGAAGACCGAGCCGTAGCCCGAGGACGACAGGGTCATGCCGGCCTCGTGCACCCCGTCGACCAGGTGGCGGTACTCCATCACCTGGTTGCGGTACTCGTTCGCCTGCCCGAGGACGAACACCAGCCCCATCACGAAGGTCAGGAAGAACCACCGGCGCAGGCCGTAGACATCGCCGCGCTCGGCGGCGAAGACGCCCCACTGGCAGGTCACCGAGGACAGGACCAGGATCACCGTGAAGACGGTGGCGTAGGGCACCGCGAGATGCACCGCGTACGCCGGGTTGCCGTCCAGGGCCGGCGCGCCCGGCCAGTTGTCGAGGTTGTTGGCCCGCACCGTGAAGTACATCGCGAACAGCCCCGCGAAGAACATCAGCTCGCTGGAGAGCCACACGATGGTCCCGACACTGACCAGGTTCGGCCGGGTCAGCGAATGAACCTGGGACGAAGGGAAGCGCCCGGCCGGTGCAGCCTGTGCAGTCGAGGTCACCTCTGCATTATTGCCTTATCCGCGAGAGAGTGTCAGGCACGGGGTATGTGCTGCGACACGTGTTCTCGGTAACTACGCTGAAAGGGTGCTGCGTGCCGCGTACGACCTCGCTCAGGTGCTCGCCCATGGCGGCGATTCCGAGGCCGGGACGCCCCCGTCGAGCCTGCCCCGATTCACCCCGGTAAGGCTGTTCACCGAGGTCGAACTGGACTGGTGGTTCGTCGGGCCGCTGCTGATCGTGACCGGTCTCTACCTGTGGGGCGTCTGGCGGCTGCGGGCGCGCGGGGACCACTGGCCGGCGGGCCGGACGGTGGCCTTCCTGGCCGGCGGGATCGGCGTCATCGCCTTCGCCGGAATGAGTGGCCTGGGCGCCTACGACGAGACGATGTTCTCGCTGCACATGATCCAGCACATGCTGTTGGCGATGGTGGCGCCGATCTTCCTGGCGCTGGGCGCGCCGGTCACGCTGGCCCTGCGCACCACGCCACGCCAGGTGCGCTCGGTACTCCTGGCGGTGCTGCACAGCCGGTTCGCGAGGCTGCTGACCTTTCCGCTGATCGGCTGGGCGATCTATGTCGCCAGCCCCTTCGCGCTGTACTTCACGGCCTGGTACCCAGCGACCCTGGACCACCAGGTGCTGCACGAGCTGCTGCACCTGCACTTCCTCCTGGTGGGCTCGCTGTTCTTCTGGCCGATGGTCGGCATCGACCCGATCCCGGGGCGGCAGTCCCATCCGTTCCGGTTCCTGATCCTGGTCTCGACGCTGCCGTTCCACGCGATCCTGGGGCTGTCGATCTACACCCAGACGACGTTGATCGCAGCCGAGCACTACCAGGCGCTCAAGCTCGGCTGGCTGGATCCGATGGCCGACCAGCGGGTCGGCGGAGGCCTGCTGTGGACCTCCGGCGAGCTGGTCGGGTTGATCATGCTCGGCGTGGTGACCGCGCAGTGGATCAAGGCCTCCGAGCGCGAGGCGGCCCGTGAGGACCGCCGGCTGGACCGCTTGGAGGCCGCCGAGGCCATGGCGATGCGGCGCGAGGCGACCGGGCGCGAGGCGATGGGCCCGCTACCGGTGGATACGATGGCGCTCGACGACGCCCGGCCGACCGGTACGGCTAGTGCCGGCACGGCCAGCTCCGGAAAGAAGGAAGTTCACAGCTGATGACCTCGCCCCGCTCCCTCACCGTTGTGGTCTACAGCCAGCTCGCCGACCTGCGGGCGAAGGTCCGCACCGCGGTGGGACGGCGGGCAGCTCCGGACCTGGGCCGGATCGACTGGGTCGAGTGCGCGAACTACAGCCAGCTGAGGAACCAGTTGGACTCCGGCGACATCGATCTGGTGATCCTGGACGGCGACGCCCAGCCCAGCGGCGGCATCGGCCTGTGCCGCCAGTTCAAGAACGAGCTCGAGGACTGCCCGCCGATCATCGTGCTGCTGGCCCGCTCGCAGGACCGCTGGCTGGCGGCCTGGTCGCAGGCCGATGCCACCATCGTGCGCCCGATCGACCCGGTGCTGGCGGCCAGTACCGTCGCCCAGATCCTGCGGGCCCGCAACTCGGCCATCCCCGTTGTGCGCTGAGCCGGCAGCCGTCGTGGTGGCACTGCCGAGCCCCGCACCCGTCTCGTGACCGCGCCACGCCAGGGTCCGGCCGGCCAGCACAGCTGGCCCGACCTGCTCGCCACCCTGATGCGCGGTGACCCGCTGCCGGGCGAGGCGACCAGCTGGGCGATGGCCGAGATCATGGCCGGGGAGGCGACGCCCGCGCAGCTGGCGGCCTTCGCGGTGCTGTTGCGGGCCAAGGGTGAGACCCCCGAGGAACTGGCCGGCCTGGTGCGCACCATGCTCGCCCGGGCTGCTCCGGTGCGGCTGAGCCAGCCCGCGGTGGACGTCGTGGGCACCGGGGGAGACCGGGCCCAGACGGTGAACATCTCGACGATGGCGGCGCTGGTGACAGCCGGGTCGGGCCGGGCGGTGGTGAAACACGGCAACCGGGCAGCGTCCTCGGCGTGCGGTACCGCCGATGTGCTGGAAGAACTCGGCGTGGCCATCGATCTGCCGGCCGCCGGGGTGCTGAGGACCCTCACCGAGGTCGGCATCGGTTTCTGCTTCGCGCCGGTCTTTCACGCCGGCATGCGGCACGCCAGCGGACCGCGGCGGGAACTCGGCGTGCCGACCGCGTTCAACTATCTCGGCCCGCTGACCAACCCGGCCCGTCCGGCAGCGGTCGCGATCGGGGTCTATGACCGGCAGATGGCGCCGGTGATGGCGCAGGTGCTGGCCGACCGGGGCGACCGGGGCATGGTGTTCCGCGGCGACGACGGGCTCGACGAGCTGACCACGACCACGACCTCGCAGGTGTGGCTGGTGTCCGAGGGCATGGTCTGCCCCGATGTCCTGGAGCCGGCGTCGGTGGGCATCGACACGGCCGATCCGCAGGCGTTGAAGGGCGGCTCGGCACCGTTCAACGCCGACGTGGTCCGGCGCCTGCTGGCCGGTGAGCCGGGGCCGGTGCGTGATGCGGTGCTGCTCAACGCGGCCGCGGCGATTGCCGCCTTCGACGGGGTGCTGGATTCGGCACGCGCAGCCGTGGCACACGGCCTGCCGATCGCCGCGGCCTCGGTCGATGACGGGTCCGCCGCGGCACTGTTGCGGAACTGGGTCGAGCTGAGCCGGCGGCTGCGTTCGGACCCGGATCACTGATCCAGGCCGGCGGGCGCTATCCGCTCGGCCGCGCGCTGCCCGGCCTACTCGGGGGCCGAGTAGCCGATCGAGAATGCCGACTCCAGATCGTGCCGGGAGTACGCCCGGAAGGCCACGTGGGTGTCGGTGCTGAGCACG
>NZ_DASVQG010000090.1:0-19423 GCF_036389215.1 Jatrophihabitans sp. | reverse complement strand
ACCAGCGCTGCATCGACTACGCCCGGGACCGGTTCTCCCATGTCGCCGGCACCGACGGCTGGCCCTACGGCCGGGCGCTGGAACTGGGCTGTGGCACCGGGTTCTTCCTGCTCAACCTCAAGCTCGCCGGCGTGATCGACTCCGGTGCGGTGACCGACCTGAGCCCCGGCATGGTGGAGGTGGCCCGCCGCAACGCCGCCAACCTGGGCTTCGACATCGAGGGACGGGTCGCCGACGCCGAGTCGATCCCCTATGACGACGACACCTTCGACCTGGTGGTGGGGCACGCGGTGCTGCACCACATTCCCGACGTCGAGCAGGCGCTGCGCGAGGTGCTGCGGGTGCTCAAGCCCGGTGGCCGGTTCGTCTTCGCCGGCGAGCCGACCCGCTACGGCGACTTCATCGCCCGCCGGCTGTCCCGGCTGACCTGGTGGGCGACCACCCGGGTGACCCGGCTGGACCGGCTGAAGGCCTGGTCCCGGCCCAAGACCGAGCTGGACGCCTCGTCCCGGGCCGCCGCGCTGGAAGCTGTCGTGGACCTGCACACCTTCGACCCGGCAGAACTGCGCCGGCTGGCCGAACGGGCCGGCGCCACCGGCGTCCGGACCCGGACCGACGAGCTGACCGCGGCCTGGTTCGGCTGGCCGGTCCGGACGTTCGAGGCGGCCGTCCCGCGCGAGAGGCTCGGCTTCGGCTGGGCGATGTTCGCCTTCACGAACTGGCAGCGGTTGCACAAGCTGGACTCGGCGGTGCTGGCCAGGTTCGTGCCGGCCCGGTTCTTCTACAACGTCGAGATCACCGGGACCAAGCCGGCATGATCGACACCGTCCTGTTCGATCTCGACGGGACCCTGAGCGATTCCGCCCCCGGCATCCTGGGCGCGCTGCGGGCCAGCTTCGCCGAGGCGGGCGTGGACTGGGTGGATCCCGACACGGCCCGCGCGCTGCTCGGCCCACCGTTCTGGCACTCGCTGCCGCCGCTGGTCGGCGAGCACCGGGTGGCGCAGGTGGTGGCCGCCTACCGCCAGCACTATGTCGAGCAGGGCGCGATGTTCGACACCGCCCGCTACGACGGGGTGCTGGAGACCCTGCAGGCCCTGTCCGGCCGCGGCTACCGGCTGGCGGTGGCCACCAGCAAGCCCGAGCCGCACGCCAGCCGGATCGTGGCGCACCTGGAGCTGACCGACTTCTTCCAGACGGTGTGCGGTGACACCCTCGACGGGGCCCGGGACTCCAAGGCACTGGTGGTGGGTGAGGCGTTGCGCCGGCTGGGAGATCCCGATCCGGCGACGGTGCTGATGGTCGGTGACCGCAGTCACGACGTGCTCGGCGCGGCAGCGCACGGCCTCGGCTGTGCCGGCGCGCTCTGGGGTTACGGCTCGGTGGCGGAGCTGACCGCGGCCGGCGCGCTGCGGCTGTGCGCCAAGCCCGCCGAGGTGCTCGAGATGCTCGACGTGCTCCCGGCCGGCTGAGCATGATCGGCCGATGGCGGTTCCGCGCGCGCGACGCCGGCCAGCCGCGCTGGTTCACCGTCGCGAGCCTGCGCTGGGTGCTGCGGCACCGCGCCTACACGCCGTGGTACCTGCTGCGGTACTGGCGGTTCTGGCGGTTCAAGCTGGCCAACCCGCACGTCGTCACCACCGGTTTCGTCTTTCTCGGCAAGGACGTCGAGCTCTACGCCCGGCCGGGGTTCGGGCGGCTGGTGCTGGGCCGCTGGGTACACCTGGGGGACGGCACCTCGCTTCGCTGCCATGAGGGCACCCTGCGGGTCGGGGACAAGGTGGTGTTCGGCCGCAACAACGTCGTCAACGCCTACCTCGACATCAGCATCGGTGCCACCAGCATCATCGCCGACATGGTCTACGTGACCGACTTCGACCACGTCTTCGCCGACGTCGAGCGGCCGATCAAGGACCAGGGGATCGTCAAGTCACCGGTGCGCATCGGTGCCGACGTCTGGCTGGCGAACAAGGTGTCGGTGGTGCGCGGCACGGTGATCGGCGACGGCTGCGTGGTGGCCGCCAACGCCGTGGTCACCCGCGACCTGCCGCCGTACTCGGTCGCCGTCGGGGTGCCGGCCAGGGTGATCCGCAACCGGCGCGAGGACCACGAGGCCGGTGCCGACACCCGCGCCGCGATCGCCGACATGGCCGCCAAGCTCGGCCTGGACTGACCGCGAGCACCACCCCGGGTGGCCGGCTGTCGGGCCTGCGGAGTTACGCCCGGACGCTCTCATAGGCCTCGGCGGTCCGGCTGGCCACCGCCGCCCAGCCGAACTGCTCCCGGGCCCGGAGCTGGGCGCTGACCGCTCGCCGCCGGGCGCCCTCGGGATCGGCCACCACGTCCCGGACGGCGGCGGCGATCGCGGCCGGGCTCTCCGGTGTGAACCGCAGGCCGGTGCGGCCATGCTCCACCAGCTCGGCCAGGCCGCCGGTGTCCGACACCGCGACCGGCGCGCCGGCCAGCTGCGCCTCCAGCGCCACCATCCCGAACGGCTCGTACAGCGAGGGCACCACCACCAGGCCGGCGGCGGCCAGCAACCCGGCCAGCTCGGCCGCGTCCAGAAAACCCACCCAGTCGATCAGGTCGCCGACGCCGTACCGCGCCGCCCGGTCCTGCTGGTCGGCCAGTTGCTGGCCGGTGCCGGCCACCACCAGCCGCACGCCGGGCAGCTCCTCGCGCAGCAGCGGCAGCGCCTTGATCAGTTCCTGCAGTCCCTTCTCGTGCACCAGCCGGCCGGCGAACACCAGCAACGGCGTGCCGCGGTACGACCGAGCACTCCCGGCGTCATCCGTCTCAAGTTCGGATCGAGACTCAGTCGGCACCGTGGGATCTACTCCATTGGCGATCACCCGCACCTCGGCCGGGTCGAGCTGGAACAGCGTGCTGACCTCGGCCGCCATGAAGCGCGAGCAGGTGATGACCGCCGCGGCGTCGCGGCACAGCCAGCGTTCCACCGAGTGGATCGCCCGCGGCACCGGGTCGGTGAGCCAGCCCTGCCGCCGGCCGTGCTCGGTGGCGTGCACGGTGACCACCACGGGACTGCCGGTCACCTGGCGCAGGGTGTGCGCGGTCTGGGCCACCAGCCAGTCGTGAGCGTGGATGACGTCGGGCCGCCACCGCGACACCAGCCGCAAGCCGGCCCGGACGAGCGAGTGCTCGAAGGCCTGGGTCCAGGCCAGCACGCTCTCGCTGCCGAAGTCGATGGCCAGCCCGTCGGCGGCGGCCCGCCACACGGTGGCTCCCTCGAACTGCTGCCGCTCGAGCTCCGGCCCGCCGCCCCGGGTCAGCACCCGGACGTCATGGCCCTGCGCGGCCAGCTGCCGGGCCAGTTGCCCGACATGCCGGCCCAGGCCGCCGACCACCAGCGGCGGGAACTCCCATGACACCATCAGTACCCGCACACGAGAGATGGTGCCCTACCCGATGACGCAGTCCATGCCGCCCGTCCCGCCGCCATCGGCCGGTGCCGAGCCCGGTGCTGGGCACGGTGCTGGGCCCGGTGCTGGGCACGGCAACCGGCAGCGGCGCGATCGGAGTGGCGCGAGCCTGGCCGCCGGCGCCGTGCTGGTGATGCTGGCCCTGGTCCTGTTCGCCGGTTCCCGGGTGGTCGCGGCGGGCCAGCGACATGCCTATGACCCGGCGGCGAACCCGCCGCCGGCCTACCACGTCACCGCGGGCAAGACCTACCAGCTGTCTTCGACGCGGTCGGTGGCCGAGTTGAAGAAGGCGGGGCTGCTGGGTGACCTGGCCTGCTTCATCACCTCGAGCACCGGCGAGCAAACCCCGCTGACGCTCGCCTCGACGGCGGAGGACGACCGCAACCTGCACCTCTTCGCCACCATGGTGGCGCCCAGTACCGGCGAGGTTCACCTCAGCTGCACCGGTATCCCGGACGTCTTCGTCGACGACGCGGACAACGCCGCACCCGATCGCAGCGCCCTGCTGATGGTGCTGTCCATCGTTGCCGGGCTGCTCGGCGTGATCGCGGCCTGCTCGGGCGGCTATGCCCGCGGCCGTGCCAGCCATCCGGCCGGTCACGGCAGCGCCGGTCAGGGCAGCGCCGGTCAGGGCAGCGCCGGTCACGGCAGCGCTGGTCAGGGCAGCACCGGTCACTGACCGCCTCAGGGCAGCTCGATGGTCTCGGCGCGTTCGAGTTCGGCCAGGGCCGCGTCCAGGTAGCCGGCCAGCGGGCCGCCGGCCTGGCCCAGCAGGTCCGCGATCAGCAGCGCCGCCCCGGAGCCCAGCCCTGCCGGTCCGGCCGTGGCTTGGGCGGCGTCGTCCGGATCCGACAGGCCCAGCGCACCGGTGAGTACCAGCACCAGCACGTGCGGGTCGGCGTCGGTGTACCACTGGGTGGCCGACAGCAGGCAGTGCCGCAGGACGTCCTGGGCATCGGCACTGGAGAGCCCCTCCGGATGCAGCTGTTCGAGCAGTGAACGCAGCACCCACGCCTGCACCAGGGTCAGCCGTTGCGGGTCCTGGGCGGCCAACCGGTCAGCCGCCAGGGCGAACCGGTCGGCGTCGCGACTCGTCGCGGCCTCGACCGCCTCGGTGATCGAGCGGCGGAGCCCGGCCGCCGTGGAGGTAGCTGGCCGTTGCATGTCGGGCGGCTCCTTCGAAAGTTCTCAGCCGGCAACGGGTCTCGGTCGCAAAGCGTCTCGGCCGGTCGAGGGTAGCGCAGGCGGGCCTGCCTCGGCCGTGTGCCGTCGCAGGACAGCGCTGGTGCCGTCCTAGGATCGGCCGCATGCTTGGCAGCGGCGGGACCGACGACACCCGGAGGACCGACTGGAACGCCTGGCACGACGACTATGCCGACCCGGCCTCGGCACTGTCGGCCCGGCTGGCCGTGGTCCGGTCCGAGATCCGCCTGGACCTCGACCGCCGGGCGGCAACCGGCTGGGCCGAGCCGCTGACCGTGCTCAGCGCCTGCGCGGGCGACGGTCGCGACATCCTCGGCGTGCTGGCCGAGCGGGACGGCCGGCTGCCCGGCCCGGTCGAGGTCACCCTGCTGGAGACCGACCGGAGGAACCTCGAACGCGCCGAGCGATTCTGCCGCGAGACCGGCCTGACCGGTGTGCGGCTGGGCGAGGAGGACGCGGGCTGGTCCGGTTCCTACCTCGGCGCCGCGCCGGCCGATCTGGTGCTGATGTGCGGGGTGTTCGGCAACATCGCCGATGCTGACGTGCGCCGGCTGATCGAGTTCCTGCCGGCGCTGTGCCGGGCCGGCGCGACGCTGGTCTGGACCCGAAGCCGCCGAGCGCCGGACCTGACCCCGGCGATCCGGGACTGGCTGGCTGGCACCGGATTCACCGAGCTGTCCTTCACCGCGCCGCCGGACGTCCTGGGCTCGGTCGGGACGCATCGCTTCGACGGCGAGCCGCAGCCGTTGCCGCTCGATCAGCGGCTGTTCAGCTTCCTGCGCTGATACAGGCGCTCGCCAGGGCGGTGTCGCCGGGTCGCGGCTGACGCAAGACCGGCCAGCCGGGACGGCGTCAGCAGGTCCGGGCATCCAGCCGGCCGAACGGGCCGTCGATCGCGCGGAACCGCTCAGCCAGCTGATCGGCGCCGGTGCCCGACTCGATCGCGTCCGCCAGTGCCGCGAACCGGTCGGCATGCAGGCGGGCCCGCTGCCGGGCGTAGCCGGCGGCCGAGTCCCGGCTGACCATGAACGCCCAGTCGCTGGAGCTGAGCAGGAACGCCTCGCGGACCAACTGATCAGCCGCCGGGTCACGTCCCGCGCCGTCCGGCCGGTTGTCCAGCAGCGAGAACAGCCGCTTCTGCATATGGGCGATCTCGTCGTTCAGCTCGGCCACCACGTCGTTGTCCCAGACCCGCCAATCCTTGCCGGCACCCCACGACGAGGCTGGCAACTCGATCCGCTCGGCGACCAGGCCCGCCTCAGCCGCCCCGCGCAGCGTGCTCAACCGGACTCCGGCCTGCGGCAGCAACCGCAGCACGGCATCGAGGAATTCCGGACCCTCATACCACCAGTGCCCGAACAGTTCGGTGTCGAAGGCGGCCACCACCAGGGCCTCGCGGCCGTGCTGGGCGCGCAGCTCGGTGAGCCGCCGCACCACCGCCGCCACGAAGTCCTGGGCGTCGCGCAGCACCGCCGCCGAGGCCAGCCGGCGATCCCAGGGCTGCTTGGCCTCCGAGGGAACCGACCCCCCGGTGACCCGAACCGGCCGGAATCCCGAGGCGTGGTCGAAGGTGTGGAAGTCGCGATAGCTGGCGCCGCCGGGGTAGCCGGTGCGCGATGACCAGATCCGGTAGGAGATGTCGAGGTCGCGAGCGAAGGCCAGCACACCGGAGTCCCCGACCGGGCGGGCGAAGCCGGTGTCACCGTGCACCGCGGGCCCGTCCACCAGGAAGTGCGACACCCCGTGCCCGGCGTAGAAATGCTCCATGCCTGGGGCGTATCCGCATTCCGGTGCCCAGATCCCGCCCGGCCGGCTACCGAACCGCAGCTGGGCGTCAGCCAGCCCGGTGCTCAACTGGGCGGCGGCGAATCGTTCGGTCAGCAAAGGCTGGAACGGGTGGGTGGCGGGCCCGGACAGCAGCTCCACGACGCCGGTGTCGATCAGCGGCCGCAGCACCGCCGACAGCCCGCCGGTCAGCCACCGCGCCCGCAGGTCGTCCAGGCAGGCCACCGCCTCCCGCCGCTCGTGCTCGGCCAGGGCTCGCATGCCAGGCCGGGCAGCGAGCTCCTCGGCGCGCAGCTGCCAGCGGCCGGCCCAGGAATGGATCTCGGACAGGCAGTACGGGTCATCGAGCATCGCCGCGACCACCGGGGTCACGCCGAGCGTCGCGACCTCGCGATAGCCATGCCCGGCAAGGGTTTCCAGCACCCGGAGCACCCGCCGCCAGGAGCCGGTGAACGCCTGGTGCAGCCATTCCTCACCGACCGGCCAGGTGCCGTTGTGTGCCACCCAGGGCAGATGTGTGTGCAGTACCAGGCTGAACCTGCCGAGCTGGGTCACGGCCGCCGTGCCAGCACCAGCAGGTCCAGGCTGTCGTCTAGCCCGCTGAAGTCGGTCACATCGCTCAAGCCGTTCAAGCTGCTCAAGTCCTTCGAGCCGTCAAGGAGATCCGGCCCGATCCGGAAGTCCTGCCAGCTGACCTCCGCCACGTCCGCGGCCAGTTCGGCCGGCCAGTGCTCCGGTGGCTCGGCCAGCTGAGCGGCGACGAATCCGCCCCGCTCGGCGTACCGCCGGTCCAGTTCGGCCAGCCGTGGCCCGGCGAACAGGCCTCGGACGCTCACCACCGGCAGGCCGTTGCCGGCCACCAGCCGGCACAGTTCGGCGGCGGTGAACTCATGGGTGTGAAAGGGGTTCACCGGCCTGTCGGTGCCGGGGGAGAAGGTCAACCGGTTCGGCGTGCTGAGCACCAGCAGGCCACTGGGACGCAGCACCCGGGCACATTCGGCAAGAAACTGCGGGTGGTCCCAGACGTGCTCGATCACCTGCAGCGACACCACGCTGTCGATGGAGTCGCCCGCGACCGGTAATGCGGCCAGGTTGCCCCGGATCGCGGCCAGCGCCGGGTATCGCCGGAGAAGGTGGGCGATGGCCGCCGGGTCGTAATCCAGGGCCAGCACGGCCGGCACCCGCTCGGCCAGCAACGCCGACCCGTACCCCTCGCCGGCCCCGACCTCGAGCAGGCGGGGTCCCTCGACCTGCTCGCGCAGGTGCAGGTAGGCGACCTGATGCCGGCGGAACCAGTAGTTCTCACTCGCGATCCCGGGCGCCGTCCGCTCACCGGTCAGCTCCAGGGCGGCTGGCGCGAGTGAGCGTGTTGCCTCGATGGGTCTGTCCTCTGCAATCGGGTGGACCCAGTTTAGGGGGAGGGAGACCTCGGGGTATGGACGGTAGCGGCGCTCTATCGGTCTGCCCACCTGCGCATTGCTCGGTCCTCAACATTGCCACCGGCCGCGACAAGCCATGGTTGCTGGCGGGGTCCACGGAAACCTAGGCCCGTGTAGCCACACGGCATCGCCGGAAGCACACCATCGGGCAGAGGATTGGCGGCCCCCATCTTGGTGAGCAGATGCCTCGGTGAGGCTAGGAACGGGCTACGCGAGTTTGTCAATCTGAAGATTGCGATGCATGAAGAGGAGCAGTGGTGCAACGGCATCCTGTCGCTCGTGTGACGTTGTCCAGAGTTTCTGCGCTTCAGCCCACTTTCCGTCGGCATAGGCAGCGATGCCACGGAAGTTCAAGGAGTCAGTGTCGGACCGTTCCCGCAACCGTTCGCAGGCCGCAGGCCGGGTGTCCGTGTCAAGGACCTCGGCGTAGTCGAGGGCGGCCTCAACGCCGAGGTCTGCTGCTCGTCGCAGGAGCCTCACGGCGTGGGGATAATCGTCGCTAGCTGCGGCAAGTGTTGCGAGATTGATTACAGCGGGAATCATGACCGCTTCGTCCTCGGATTCTAACGATGCGTGCCAGAGTTCAGCGGCCTGCTGGTAGGCGGCTCGGGCGCCGTCCAGATCCGGCGGGTTCAGCTGGGTAGCGAGCAGCACCCCGAGACTGAACGCGGCGCCGGTGTGGCCGGCGTCGGCGGCCTGCTGGAAGGCGGCTCTGGCACCCTCCAGATCCGGCGGGTCCAAGGCATTGGCTCGTACGTAACCAAGCCTACGGAGGGCGTCGTAATCACCAGCCTTGGCAGCTTCCTGTAACGCTACGATGGCCACCCGCGTGTTGTTCCGGTAGTAGGCGGCGTTGCCAATATCGCCAGCTTCGTGCGCTGTGGCGTAGAAGAGAACCTGGTCCCAGAATGACTCAGGGATGGACCGAGCGTGACCGCCTTGCCCATTGTCTGCGGCAACGAGGTAGTCGAAGGGGCGGTAACCGCGAGTCCGGTCGGGCAGCGCATACGTCCGTAGCAACGCCGCGCTTCCGGTGCCTGGCAGCGCCATCCGGCCCCAAGCGATCGCGCTGATGATCCTGCCGTCATCGATGTCAAGATCTGGTCGTGCCACCCAGACCGCGTCCCGCACCAAGGTAATCAAGTGCGATTCCGGCAGCGGACGAACCATCCCGGTTCGCGCCCAGTCGATGACGACCCGGACGGTGATGTGCCGAACGGGGTCAACAGCGGCGCTGTCGCGGTACTCCTCCAATAGCGCTGGCGCATGTGCGAGGGCCTCTGCCAGTCCAGCATTGTCCAGATTCGTGGCCGGATAAGCCGCGGCCGCAGCGGCTTGTTCGGCAGGGTCGCTGGTGGTGTGCCTGAGTTCTACAGTCGTAGGTTCGGCGAACTGGAGCACCGCACGGGTATCGACGGCGAACTCTCCGGTATTCTGCCGCAACTTGTCCCGTTCTTCCTGACGCAGCGTTGCGAGGAGCAGGGTCGGGCCAGGTCGGGATGTGAACTGGGTCAACAGCTTCGGTGTCAGGGGATCTCTACCGGTTAAGTAGCGCTGTAGGTCATCCAACCAGATGAGCATAATGTCGCTGGTGGCTTGCACCCGGGGATGGCTGGCCAAAGAACTGAGTTCGTCCGGCGCAGGCACTGCGACCGCAGCGGAAGGCCACATGGCCAGAGCTGCTTCGAATGCAGTGCGGGTTTTTCCGGCCTTGGACGGACCTACCACCAGCGTGATATGCCCCGGTTGTAGCGCCGCACGCAGCCGGATGTCGACCTCATCATGAGTGCGAGGGACATATGGATCTCGGAGCCCATAGGTATCGCTGTTGCCATAATCAGACACGGTTGCGCCGAGCCGGTACGGGTCGAGGCCGGCGACGAGAGGCAACTGACCGTTGACAAGCACGGGTACCAGTCCCGCCAGCGCTGGAATCGGTTGGGCCTGCGTCAAGGGCAGCGCCCCTAACTTGGGCAGGCTGACCGCGTCCGCGATCTTTGCCGTCTCAGCATCCGTGGCGGCCAGGTCTGCGACTTGGTCGATAGCAACGAGTTGGACGGCGGACGAACCCTGACGTGGATGGTGCTCGACGATCACTCCCAGCGCTCGCCCAAGGTGAAACACCAACGCCCCTGACAGGCCGCCCCACTCCGAGCCTTCGTCAGCGCCCATTGGTGCGGCGACCGTCGTAAGTATCGGTTCGCGCAGCAGTAGCCGTCCGGCCTCGGCGCCGTCGGTCTGATAGATCACGCCGTGTAGTTCCGCAGTCTGCCGATTGCGAGTAGCTGGGTCGTATTGAAATTGCGGGTATCCGATAGCAACGCAGTCCTTCAGTATCCCGGCATTCTGACGGTTCACCCGGGCGAAGAGGGGCGGCTGCAACTTCTCGTCCTGCCAGGGCGGTGCAGCCAATCGCAGCACTGCTGCGTCAAGTGCGCCTGAGCGGATGATCTCAACCCCACCACTTCGAGTGCCGGTAGTGGCGCCATCGGAGGAGCGGATGACCTGAATATCAACGGCTGGCTGCCCGGTCTTGCGATCCTGCGTGCAGTGCCGAGCGGTCAGTACCACGTCGGCCGTTATCAGAAACCCGGAACCAATCTGTACTCGGCCGGACGGCAAAGTCGCCAGCATTGCAACCACTCGGTCGCGACTCGGACTCGTGCCGATGTCATTCATCGCCGTGCTTCATCGACGCAAATCAGCGGTGCTCGTCGGTCATAGGTGCTGGCTGCGGACCAAAATGTTGGTCAGCAGGGCTATCAGCCGCGATGGTGAAGTCAGCCGTGAGGCGTCCGTCGCTATCACGCCATTCGGGCGTCAACTTCAGTGTCAAGGTTTGTGTGGTGACGGATTCGCGCTTACCACCCACTTCGATGATCTTCCAGCCGACCTTGCCATTGCCCTCGTTGGTCACGACGAGCTGCAGGGTGATTTCTATCGGGTCCAGACTGAACCGCATCGGTTTGCCCGCACCGGCACCCATGGCTCTCGTTAGCTCTGCTCGCAGCGCATCTATGGCCTCCGCGAGACCTACTAGGACCTCCGTCACGACACCCCCGAACCAACCTTCAACGGCCAGCTCACGCCGGCATTGTGTGAACAATAGTGAGTGCAACACACCAAGCCCAGTAACCAGATCCGATCGAGTGACCGGCTAGTGGTTGCAGGGGCGCCATGTGACATGGACTTCCTGCTACACCCGGTTCAGCCTAGACAGGCTCCGGCTCACCGAAAGGCACGTTGCCCGGGTCGTCCGGCCCGGGCATCGGCTCCACGGGCGCCGGTGGCAGGGTCTCGGGAGTGTCCGGCGAGAGCGTTCCCGGGTCATCGGGCACGGGCTCGTCCGGATCGATCGGCGGGTAGTTGTCGGGGTCCGGTCCTGGCATCACCATGCCTACTTCGTACACCACTCGGTCGCCCATCGGCGGCGTGTACAACAATGCAGGTATGCGGCGCTCGCGGAGGCGGGTGACCCGAAACACGCCTCTCGACCCGGTGTCCCGTCTGCTACTCGCGGGTAACATCGGGAGCATCGCAGCACGCCGCACCCGCGCTGGCCTCGCTACTGGACTGACCGAACTCGACCGACCGACCTCGACTGACAGTCCCGACTGGGAAGAAGGACGATCACCGGATGAACATCGTTGTTCTGATGAAGCAGGTGCCCGACACCTATGCCGAGCGCAAGCTCGATCCCGCCGACAACACGCTGGACCGCGACGCCTCCGATGCCGTCATCAACGAGATCGACGAGTACGCGATCGAGGAGGGCCTGCGGCTCAAGGAAGCCCACGGCGGTGAGGTGACGATCCTGACCATGGGTCCGGATCGGGCCACCGAGTCGATCCGCAAGGCGCTGTCGATGGGGGCCGACAAGGGCGTGCACGTGGTGGATCCGGCGCTGCGCGGCTCCTGCGTCATCACCACCGCCAAGGTGCTGGCCAAGGCGCTGGGCACGCTGGAGTACGACCTGGTGATCGGCGGTTTCGAGGCCACCGACTCCCGGCTGTCGGTGCTGCCCGCGCTCGTCGCCGAGGCCACCGGGCTGCCGCAGCTGTCCGGCGCGCGCAAGGTGACCGTGGACGGCTCGAACGTCACCGTCGAGCGGGTCACCGAGGCCGGCTATGACGTCGTGCAGGCCGCCACGCCCGCCGTGCTCAGCGTGGTCGAGAAGATCAACGACCCGCGCTACCCGTCCTTCAAGGGCATCATGGCCGCCAAGTCCAAGCCGGTCACCACGCTGACCCTGGCGGAGTTGGGGCTGGCCGAGAACGAGGTGGGCCTGGCCGCCGCCACCACCGCGGTGGATTCCTTCGAGGTGGCCCCGCCCCGGGCCGCCGGCGTCGTGGTCAAGGACGACGGCAACGGCGGTGCCGCGATCGCGGAGTACCTGGCCAGCAAGAAGCTGATCTGAGCCGGCGACGAGACGACTGACGAGACGACTGACTGAGAAGGCAAAGGGACTCACACACCATGGCTGAAGTACTCGTACTGATCGATTCGGCGGACGGCAAGCTCAAGAAGTCGGCGCTGGAACTGCTCACCGCCGCCCGCTCGCTCGGTGAGCCGGCCGCCGTCGTGATCGGCGCGCCGGGCACCGCCGGAGCACTGCGCGACCAGCTCGCCGAATACGGCGCCGCCAAGGTCTACGCGGCCGAGAGCGACGAGGTCGCCGACTACCTGGTCGCTCCCAAGGCCGAGCTGCTGGCCGGCATCGCCCGGCAGGCCTCGCCGGCCGCGATCCTGGTCGCCTCCACCCCGGAGAACAAGGAGGTCGCGGCCCGGGCGGCCTTCAAGCTCGACTCCGGATTTCTGGCCGACGCCATCGAGGTGAACGCCGACGGCTCGGCCAAGCAGTCCATCTTCGGAGGTGCGGTCACCGTCAGCTCGCGGGTCACCACCGGCATTCCGGTGATCAGCCTGCGCGCGAACTCGGTGCCGCCCCAAACCGCGCCCGCCGCTGCCGAACTGGTCACCGTCGACGTCGCCCTCTCGGAGGCGGCCAAGGCGGCCAAGGTGGTGGACCGGGTCTCCGAGGCCAAGGGCTCCCGGCCGTCACTGCAGGACGCCTCGGTGATCGTCTCCGGCGGCCGCGGCGTCGGCTCGGCCGACAACTTCTCCGTGGTCGAGGGCGTGGCGGACTCGCTCGGTGCCGCGGTGGGCGCCTCCCGAGCGGCCACCGACGCCGGCTGGGTGCCGCACCAGATGCAGGTCGGCCAGACCGGTGTCACGGTGTCGCCGCAGCTCTACGTGGCGCTCGGGATCTCCGGGGCGATCCAGCACCGGGCCGGCATGCAGACCTCGAAGACCATCGTCGCGGTCAACAAGGACCCCGAGGCGCCGATCTTCGAGCTGGCGGACTTCGGCGTGGTGGGAGACCTGTTCACGGTTGCCCCGCAGCTGGCCGAGGAAGTGAGCAAGCGCAAGGGATAACAGCACTACACTGGGCCCAGTGACCGTGGGTGCTGAGTTCGGCGAACAACCAGGCCGAAGTGTCGAGACGATCTTCGCGGCCCGGTACCGGATCACCACCCTGGGCATCCTGATCCTGATGACGATCATCGCCTTCGAGGCGCTGGCCGTCGCGACCGCGCTTCCGACCGCTGCCCGGAGCCTGCACGGCCTGGCTTCCTACGGCTGGGCCTTCACCGGCTTCCTGGTGGCGAGCGTGGTGGGCATGGTCGTGTCCGGGATGTATTCCGATGTGCACGGCGCGCGCCGGCCGCTGCTGGTCGGCCTGCTGCTGTTCATCACCGGGCTGCTGATCGGCAGCGCCGCCGGGTCGATGTGGGTGCTGGTGGCCGCCCGTTTCGTGCAGGGGTTGGCTGTCGGGTTGCTGATCACCGCGATGTACGTGGTGATGGGTGAGGTCTACGCCGACCAGGTACGTCCCCGGATGTTCGCCGCGCTGGCCGGGGCCTGGATCATCCCCGGCCTGGTCGGCCCGGTGCTGGCCGGCTGGATAACCGAGCAGCTGTCCTGGCGCTGGGTGTTCGGCGGCCTGGCGCCGTTCGTGGTGCTCGGCGGCGTGCTGATGCTGCCCTCGCTCAGCCAACTGCGCCGTTCCAGCGACCGGGACGGCCGGTTCGACCGGCGGCGGATCGGCTACGCCCTGCTGACCGCCTTCGGCGTGGCCGGGGTCGCCAACCTCGGCGAGAACATCAACGCCCTCGGTGCGGCAGGCGCGGTGATCGGGCTGGTCGCCATGGTCCTCGGGCTGCGCCGGCTGCTGCCGCCCGGCACTTCACGCTTCGCCTCCGGCGTGCCGGCCGCGATCGCCTTCCGGGGGGTCCTGGCCGGAGTGTTCGTCGGCATGGAGGTGATCGTGCCGCTGACCTTGTCGGTGCAGCTGCACTACTCGCCGACCTTGGCCGGTACCCCGCTGATGCTCTCCGCCCTCAGCTGGGCGACCGCGTCGGCGATCCAGGGCCGGCTCAGGCAACCGAACCGGGCGGCCCTGGTCGGCCTCGGTCTGGTGCTGATGGCCATCGGTGGGGTGGGAATGGCGCTGGTGGCACTGCGGATCGTGCCCGGGGCGGTCGCCTTCGCGGTCTGGCCGTTCGCCGGTTTCGGAGCGGGCTTCGCGGTCACCAGCGCCAGCGTGGTGATGCTGGAGTGCACCACCGACGCCAACCGGGGCTCGGACTCGGCTGCCCTGCAGCTGGCGGACTCCTCGGTCAGCGCCATCTCCGCGGCGTTCGCCGGTGCCCTGATCGCCTTGGCGGTGCACGGCCGGATCGGCTACGGCACCGGGTTCGCGGTGGTGTACCTGAGCATGGCGGCGCTGGGCCTGCTGGCTGTCGGTCGCGCCCCCCGGCTTGTGCAGCGGGCGCAGCAGGTCCAGGGAGCTCACCCTCAGGCATCAGGCGCCGACCGGCCCGTGACGGCACCGTCCGAGCCGGGTTGGCAGGGCTCAGTAAGCTCGTAACCGATGCCCTATCTCGATCACGCCGCCACCACTCCGATGCTGCCGGAGGTCATCGCCGCCATCTCGGTGGCGATGCAGGCCTCCAGCACCGGAGCCGTCAGCAACCCGTCGTCGGTGCACACCTCCGGCCGGCAGGCGCGGCGGATCATCGAGGAGTCCCGCGAGCGGCTGGCCGGCGCCCTGGATGCCCGCCCGTCGGAGGTGATCTTCACCGGCGGCGGCACCGAGGCCGACAACCTGGCGGTCAAGGGCATCTACCTGGCCCGCCGGGCGGCGGACCCGGGTCGCCGGAGGCTGCTGGTCAGTGCGGTCGAGCACCACGCGGTGCTGGACTCGGCAGACTGGCTGGTCGCCCACGAGAACGCCGAGCTGGTGCTGCTGCCGGTCGACTCCGACGGTGTGGTGCGGCCCGAGACGCTGGCCGCGGCGATCGCCGACGACCCGGCCGCGGTGGCGCTGGTCAGCGTGATGTGGGCCAACAACGAGGTCGGCAGCATCCAGCCGATCAGCGAGCTGGCCGAGACCGCGCACGCCTACGGCATCGCCTTCCACACCGACGCGGTGCAGGCAGTCGGGACCCTGGGAGTGTCCTTCGCCGCCTCGGGCGCCGATGCCATGACGGTCACCGGCCACAAGATCGGCGGGCCGTACGGGGTCGGCGCGCTGTTGCTGGGCCGGGGCGTGGACTGCGTGCCGGTGCTGCACGGCGGCGGCCAGGAGCGGGAGGTCCGCTCGGGCACCCTGGACACGCCCGGTGCGGTCGGGTTCTCCCTCGCCGCCGAGCTGGCGGTGAGCAGGCGCGACGAGTTGGCCGCCGAGCTGACCAGGCTGCGCCACCAGCTCATCGCGGGGATCCAGGAGGCCGTCCCGGATGTGGTGCTCAATGGCCACCCGATGCACCGGCTGCCCGGCAACGCCCACCTGTCCTTTCCCGGCTGTGAAGGCGATTCGCTGCTGATGCTGCTCGACGCCCGGGGCATCGAATGCTCGACCGGCTCGGCGTGCTCGGCCGGCGTCGCCCAGCCCTCGCACGTGCTGCTGGCGATGGGCGCCGACCAGCAACGGGCCCGCGGCGCGTTGCGGCTGTCGCTGGGGCACACCTCCACCGAGCAGGACGTCCGGACCGTGATCGAGGCGATCGGCCCGGTGGTCGAGCGCGCGCGCCGGGCCGGTGCGGCCGCCAACTTCGCCACCACGGCAGGACGTGGCGCATGAGGGTGCTGGCGGCGATGAGCGGCGGCGTCGACTCGGCGGTCGCCGCGGCTCGGGCGGTTGCCGCCGGCTGGGATGTGACCGGCGTGCACCTGGCACTCTCGCGCCAGCCCGCCACGCTGCGTACCGGTTCCCGGGGCTGCTGCTCGCTGGAGGATTCCCACGACGCCCGGCGTACCGCCGACATCCTCGGGATCCCGTTCTACGTCTGGGACTTCGCCGAGCGCTTCCAGGCCGACGTGATCGACAACTTCGTCTCCGAGTACGAGGCCGGCCGGACGCCCAACCCGTGCCTGCGGTGCAACGAGCAGATCAAGTTCTCGGCACTGCTGGACCGGGCGCTGGCGCTCGGGTTCGACGCCGTGGTCACCGGCCACCACGCGAGGCTGTCCGACGGGCAGCTGTACCGATCGGTGGATTCGGCCAAGGACCAGTCCTACGTGCTGGCGGTGCTGACCCGCGAGCAGCTGGCGCACGCGGTGTTCCCGCTCGGCGACTCCACCAAGGACCAGGTCCGTGCCGAGGCGGCCGAGCTGGGCCTTGCCGTGGCCACCAAGCCCGATTCACACGACATCTGCTTCATCGCCGACGGCGACACCCAGGGCTTCCTGGCCCGGCGGCTGGGGGAGCGCCCGGGAACCATCGTCGACACCGACGGCGCGGTGCTGGGCGAGCATGCCGGCACCCACCGCTTCACCGTCGGCCAGCGCAAGGGCCTGAACCTCACCATCCCCAGCGCCACCGGGGAGCCCCGTTACGTGCTGTCGATCCAGCCCAAGTCCAACACCGTCGTGGTGGGCAGCGCCGCCGACCTGGCGGTCGAGGAGGTGCACGGCGACCGGCCGGTCTGGATCGCCGATCCGCCGGCGGCGGCCTTCGACTGCCAGGTGCAGCTGCGGGCGCACGGCATGGTGTCGGCGGCCCGGATCTCCTTCGACGCCGGTGGCAGGTTGCGCGCGGAGCTTCGGCAGTCCCAGCGCGGGGTCGCCGCCGGCCAGGCGCTGGTGATGTATGGCGGCGACCGGGTGCTCGGCTCCGCCACCATCGTCGACACCGGCGGCGGCCGGCCGGCTGCCGACCAGCCCCCGGCTGCCCGGCGGCCCGCCGTCAGCACCGGATGACCCACCCCTGGCCGGCCGGCGCCGCGACCGGTGTCGGCTCCCTCCCGGGCACCGATCCGGCCGAGGCCGTCCGGCTGGTGCTGGGTGAGGTGGCTGAACTGCCCTACCTTCCGGAGCTACCCGGCCGCGGCTTCGGTGCGGACGCGATCGCCCGCACCGGCGCGTTGCTGGTCGACTTCCCGGTGGAGTGGCAACCGCACGGCTGGACGGTCACCAGCCACGCCGGGCGCGACCAGGCCCGGGCCCGTGACCATCTGAACCGCGACCTGGACGCCGTCACCGAGCAGGCGCAGGGCGTGGCGCTGCTGAAGGTGTCGGTCTGCGGCCCGATGACCCTCGGCGCGGCCCTGGAACTGCCCAACCTGCACAAGGTGCTGACCGATCACGGGGCTTTCCGCGACCTGGCCGGGTCGCTGGCCGAGGGCACCCGGGTGCTGCTGGCCGAGCTGAGTTCGCGGCTTCCCGGCACCGCCTTCGTGCTGCAGGTGGACGAGCCGAGCCTGCCGCAGGCGCTCTCCGGCCAGGTGCCGACGCCGTCCGGGTACGGCACCGTCCGGTCGTTGCCCCGGTCGGTGGCCGCCCCGGCGCTGGCCAGCGTGCTGGAGGTCGCGCCGCCCGGTCACCGGGTGGTGCACTGCTGCGCCGCCGAGGTGCCCTACGACCTGCTGGCCGGCTGCGGCGCGTCCGCGGTGTCGGTCGATGCCAGCCTGGTCACCGATGCCCAGCTGGACTTCCTCGGTGAGCTGGTCGAGGCGGGCATCTCGCTGTGGTTGGGCGTCTTTCCCGGTACCGATGCCCAGATCTCGTCGGCCGATGCCCGGGAGCGGATTCGCCGGCTGTGGAGCAAGCTCGGCTTCGACCCGAACCGGCTCGCCGACGCGGTCGTCCCGACGCCGTCCTGCGGGCTGGCCGGGGCGTCGATGCCCTATGCGCGTCAGGTGATGTCAGCCCTGAACGAGGTTGGCAGGTCGCTTCGGGACGGCCTGGACTGAGCCGGCCAGCGCAGGCGTCAGCCGAGCCGGGATCGTCAGCGCGTGTCAGCCGGGCGAGACGCGTCGGCCGAGCGCAGGCGTCAGCCGAGCGAGCTGGAGACCGAGCCGTCGGCCGACATGCGCACCGACAGCGGCCAGCCGGCGAACCGCAGCCCGGTCACCGCGAGCTCGCCCGCCGGCACCCCGGCACCAGGCTCCGCGGCCGGCGGCGGGACTGTCGACGGCCGGAACTCCACTGACGGGACCTCTGCCGGCCGCACCTTCAGCGGCCGGAACTCCAGCGCCCCGGCCGGGGCATCCGGCCGGGGACCGAGCAGCGCGGTGACGATCGCCATCGCCGCCGCCGCCGACCAGGCCTGTGGCCGGCAGGACGCCGGATAGGGGATCGGGCGCCGGCCGGGTTCGGCCCGGTGGCCGCCGTGCAGTTCGGGCATCCGGTAGCCGAAGGCCGGAGCGGCTGCCAGCAGCCCCTCGATCAGGTTGGCGGCCGCCGGTGCGGCGCCGGGAACCCCGTCGGCCGCCGCGGCGGCCAGGCCGGTGATCGCGATGGCGGTGTCGTGCGCCCACACCGAACCGCCGTGGTAGCTCAGCGGGTTGAAGCCGGCCGCCGAGCTGGCCAGCGTCCGCAGACCGAAGCCCGAGGACAGCTCCGGTGAGCCGAGCCGGTGGGCGACCAGGGCGGACTCCTGCTCGCCCAGCAGCCCGGTGCCCAGCAGGTGCCCCATGTTGGAGGCCACCGAATCGACCGGCTCGCCGTGGCCGTCCAGCGCCAGCGCCGGATAGCGGCCGTGCTCGTCGGCCAGCCAGAACCGCTGCCGGAAGCGCTCGGCGAGCCCGGTGGCCCAGTCTCGCCAGCTGTCCGCACCGGGACGGCCGAAGGCCTCCAGCAGGCTTGCGCCCGCCATCGCCGCCGCGTAGCCGTAGGCCTGCACCTCGCTCAACGCGACCGGCGGCTCGGCGAGCCGGCCGTCGCGGAATTGCACCGAGTCGGCCGAATCCTTCCAACCCTGGTTGCTCAGGCCGTGCCCGGAGCGGTCGGCGTAGCTGAGAAAGCCGTTGCCGTCCATGCCGAAGTCCGCCATCCAGGCCAGCGCCCGCTCCAGGTTGGGCAGCAGCCGCTCGACCTCCGGCTCGGCCAGGCCCCACCGCCAGCTGTCGTGCAGCAGCAGGATCCACAGCGGGGTGGCATCCACCGTGCCGAAGTACGTGGCCGGCAGCCGCAACAGCCGATCCGGCTGGTGACCCGCGGCGTGCTCGGTCTCGGCAGCGCGGATCTCGTGCAGGATCTTGCCCGGCTCCTC